>CAYVMY010000063.1:578-2854 GCA_964452695.1 uncultured Dehalococcoidia bacterium | reverse complement strand
ACACAAGAATCTTACCTCAGGGAACAGCATACCTGTCTGATGTAGGCATGGTCGGGCCGACGGAGTCAGTAATAGGAAGCAACATAGAAGACGTATTAGAGAGATTCATAAACCAAACCCCAAAGAGATTAGGTGTGGCATCTGGTCCAGTCAGATTCAACAGCGTTTTGATTGAAATAGACAAAGACACGGGAAAAGCCTATAGCATAACAAGGGTAGACAGGGAGATAAGCTAAACATGGTTGAGGTGGACCTTCATCTACACACGACCGCCTCAGATGGAAGACTCGAACCATCAGAACTAGTAGAACTCGTTGCAAACCGAGGAATAAGATTTGCAGCCATTACAGACCACGACTCCACAGAAGGACTCTCAGAAACTTTCAAGGCAGCACAGGCCTTCCCTGATCTGACAATCATACCTGGTATTGAACTCAGTAGTGATATACCTGGCAAAGAAGTACACATTCTTGGCTACTTTCTCGACTATTCAGACGAAGAGTTCCAGACTACATTAAAGGAATTCAGAATAGGAAGAGTAGAACGTGCCAGACTAATGGTAGAAAAATTATCAACCCTCGGCCTTCCAGTAGAATGGGACAGAGTACTAGAGCTAGCAAACGGCGCTGTAGGACGTCCTCACATTGCTCAAGCTATGGTGGAAAGGGGATATATCTCTGTACCACAGGATGCGTTCATAGAATATCTAGGACGAAACGGAAAGGCTTATGTGCAAAGACCAAAGCTAACCCCAGAAGAAGCAGTGAAAATGATAACAAAAGTCGGGGGATCAGCGGTTCTTGCACATCCCATAGAAGTCGGGGATCTTTCTGATCTAGATACAATATTGCCATCATTAAGAGATGCCGGACTTGCCGGCATTGAGGTGTACTATGGAAACTATTCCCAAGATCAGGTCAATTTTCTCAATAATATCGCAGGGCAATATAACTTAACCAGTTGCGGAGGAAGCGATTATCACGCCTTTCAGACTCCAAACGAGATAGAACCGGGAGATGTAGGCCCACCCATAGAGGCTCTAAACCTACTCACTTCGCACAACAAAAAACATAAGTAACCAAAGTGAAAACCTTACAATCACTGCATGTATATCTGCAATTAATGTCACATATCTCCACAAACACTAGGGCATATTGTTACCTATCGATAGACTAGGAACTCTTCATATGGCAGAAATTAGCATCATAGTTGCGGCTTATCTGATCGGGTCCATACCAACCGCTTATATATTCGGAAGAATATTCCGAAACATAGATATAAGAGAGTATGGAAGTGGGAATATTGGAGCTTCCAACGTTTGGACCCACGTAGGCAAATTGACTGTTGCTCAAGTAGCGCAAATAGATGGATTTAACAAGGGATCCTTACCCATCGCATGTGCTCATGTACTTAGTGTAGATCCATGGATTACTGTCAGCGTTGGCCTCGCCACTGTTGTAGGCCACAACTGGTCAATATATATGAAGTTCACAGGTGGAAGGGGAATCATAGTGACTGGAGGAGTGTTACTGGTCCTGTCCTGGCAATCAACCTTAGTATTGGCTTCGGTTTCGCTAGTCGGATATCTGGTATTCCGTAGTGCCGGGCTTTGGGTGGGAATAGCCATGCTAATTCTCCCTCCGCTGAACATAGCCCTATCATATCCAAACCACATAGTCGTTTTAAGCACCTTGTTACTCGTCATCGCTATTATCAAAAGATTGGCAGGGAATCGCTCCCAGCATACGATTGATATACCTTTAACTAGACTTTATTATCGAAGACTCCTGTTTGATCGAGATGTTGTAAACCGAGATGAATGGGTAAAAAGATCACCTATCAGGGATCAGACACAGTGATTAAAGAAAACCCACAGGTATGCACACGTCATCCTGAAAAAGAAACCTTCCTCCGATGCAGCAAATGTAATACTGGCATATGCCCTGCATGCATGATACACACTCCGATCGGTGCAAGATGCCCAGAGTGTGCAGACTTAAGGCAATTGCCCATGTTCCAGATTAGTTCTACAACTCTGTTGAAAGGCATATCAGCAGGATTACTGTCGTCCCTTTTGCTTGGATACATTTGGGGGATGCTTTTTTGGGGACTGCTGAGAATTCCATTTATATCTATATTGTCACCCTTAGGTATAGGATATGCCATAGGAGAGTTAGTAAGCATAACTGTAAGAAGAAAGAGAGGACCGAAACTCGCCTATATTGTCGGTTAGGGCTTTGTTATCGCGTATGCAAGGGCTATATTAGCTAGGCCGT
>CAYVMY010000063.1:0-568 GCA_964452695.1 uncultured Dehalococcoidia bacterium | reverse complement strand
GCCACGTGTAGTGTAAACGCAAATTTCGGAATGAGTCAACCTTTATTCAGCAATCCTGTGTATTTTAGCTAAGTAGTTACGAATTCTGTCATCTGGGTACGTTTTCCGTTGTTTTTCCTTATTGGTTTCCCTAAGTCGCTACACTTAGCAATCACTATTCTATTATGTTCTTTTTTATATGTTCTTTTTTATTGCCCCTGTTTTGATGCTTCTGTATACTGACTACCCTCGGGGCTGTAGCTCAGCAGGGAGAGCGCCTCAATGGCATTGAGGAGGTCAGGGGTTCGATTCCCCTCAGCTCCACCAGTTCCCATTTTAGGTACGAAACCATCATTTGCTGCCTTGGGCATTGGTGTCTTTGCTTCTTGGGTGTTTACAAAAGTGTTTACAAGGGTTTCGTATCTTTCCTCTAAATCACCCCTCCATTTTCTCGAAATCTAGGCAAACTTATGTTTTGTCTTATTCGCTACGTAAACTAAAGACAGCATAACAGGAACCTCTACCAGAACTCCTACCACTGTTGCCAAGGCTGCACCGGAGTTTAGGCCGAACAAAGAAATGGCGACTG
>CAYVMY010000062.1:0-3535 GCA_964452695.1 uncultured Dehalococcoidia bacterium | reverse complement strand
TTCTTCAATGCTCTCCGCAAAACTGCATGGCATAAACCAGTTATCATTCTTAAGGGTGGACGAACTTCAGCAGGCACCAAGGCTGTAGCCTCTCATACTGCCTCAATGTCTGGAGAACAGCGCGTATGGAACGCGATGTGCAGACAAACGGGCACATTATCGGTGTCCAGCATGGAAGAAATGGCCGACCTATTGGTTGCTTTCACTTTTCTCAATCCAGTGAAAGGCACCAATGTTGGATTAGGAGGAGGGGGAGGAGGTATGAGTGTGCAAGCGGCTGATGCTTGTGAAGAAGCAGGATTGAATGTAATACCATTCCCCTTAGAACTTCAGGAGCAACTCAAAGAAAGAGATCCCGTTTATTGGGAATGGATAGGAAATCCAATAGATGTCTCAATTTTAGGCGCAAGTCCGCTTAATTTCAGTGACATAATGGTGATGGTTGCAGATAATCCGGCGTTCGATGTACTCATATGCTCCCTTGACGAGCAGTGGACTCTAAGTGAACCACGAGATTTACCAAGAGCCAAGGAAACCATAGAATCCTTCCTCAGCATCAGCAAACGCACTTCTAAGCCATTTGCAGTAGTAATGGGAGCAGATATACCCGGGTCGGAGTGGAGGATGAGGGCCATGTCCGAATTGAGAGATCTATGTGTGGAAAGTAATATAGCCGTGTTCCCTACAATAGGTAGGGCTGCCAAAGCTATGGGTAGATTTGTAGATTATCATATTCGAAGGTCCTATATAGATTAAAGTACACTTTCTAGTAATGTTAAGTATAGATAAAATAAGCAAATCTTTCGGCGATCGTGTGATGTTCGATGATTTAACATTTAATGTCGCCGATGGAGATAGAATCGCGTTAGTAGGCCCCAATGGTTCTGGGAAAACTACACTACTCAATATTATCGCTGGTGAAGGGGCTCCAGATACAGGAAACATCACAAAAAACAGCAAGATAACTATTGGATATCTTAAGCAGGAGCCGGACCGTTTCTTTGATAAGTCTCTGCTTCAGGAAGTCTTGGAATCCTCAGAGGAAGTCAACAATATCATGGACCGTATAACTTCTATACATGAATCATTGTCAGACACAATATCTGGTGATAATCAAGAAAAACTCTTGAAGGAACTGATTCAACTGGACAAGTCTCTAGAAGAAGCTGGGGGTGGTTTTCGAGATCATGAAGCCAAGGAAATTTTGACTGGCCTCGGCTTCAAAACCAAGGACTTTGACAGACCAATAGGTGAATTTAGTGGTGGCTGGCTTATGCGAGCCTCACTAGGGAAATTGCTTTTCGGTAGTCCAGACGTATTACTGCTGGACGAACCAACAAACCACCTGGATCTCGATGCCAATCTTTGGTTTGAGAAATATATAAATTCATTTCGCGGTGGAGTAATTATTACTTCTCACGACAGAACATTTCTAAATCAAATATCGTCTATGGTGCTTGCCATAGAACCTGATGGAATCATATTACAACGAGGCAACTACGATGATTATCTGGTTGCACGTGAACGCTCTCTTGAAATCAAGCAAGCTGCTGCTGCCAGGCAAGAGCGAGAGATACAAAGACAAATGCGATTTGTGGAGAGATTCAGATCAAAGGCCAGAAAAGCTAGCCTAGTTCAAATCAGGCTCAAACAAATCGTCAAAATTGAACAAATACAGCTACCATGAGCAACATAAAAAATACATTATTCCTTCCCAAGCCCACCTCGCAGCGGAGTGGATGTAATATCCCTGAAACAGATTTCAAAATCATATGGGGAAAACATTGTTTATGACGATCTCAACATGGTAATAAATAGAGGAGACAGGATAGCATTGGTAGGTCCAAACGGAGCTGGCAAGAGTACGATGCTGAAGATACTTGCTGGAGCCCTATCATTCAATAGCGGTGAACGTGTCCTGGGATACAATGCCATAACGTCATACTATGCCCAACATGTATTAGATCTGTTGACTCCTGCAAATACCGTAATAGAAGAGCTCAAGCAAGCAGCACCGGAGCAGACCGAACAAAACCTGAGGCATACTTTAGGAGGATTCCTGTTTTCTGGTGATGATGTGCTTAAGCCGATTTCTGTGCTATCAGGTGGTGAAAAGGCTAGAGTGGCTTTAGCTAAGCTACTGCTTCAGCCCAGTAATATTTTATTGATGGACGAGCCTACAAATCATTTGGATATAAATTCCAGGGAAATCCTAGCTGATGCATTAAACGATTACACTGGAACGATATGCCTAATAACACACGATAGATCTCTAATAAGGCACGTCGCAAACAAGATCATTGATATAGAGGACGGTTACCCTGTGGTCTTCGAAGGTGACTATGACAATTTCTTGATTAATAAGAAGGCAAAAACCGCCAAAGAGAACATAGTTAAACAGGGTAAACCCACTTTATCAAGCGAGAATCTTAAAATTTGTAGTCCTTCTAGTAAAAAATGTCGTTTAAATTTCTCCAAATCCTGGAAGGGGATCCAGAGGCGTATTTGGAGATACATCCAAGAATTTAAGTAGGGAAGCAAAAAAAGTCTCCAGAAGAATTAATGAAATAAATACATCACTGACGGAGTTTGAAGAGCTTATATCTCAAATTGAGATGCTTTTCTCTAACCCAGACAATTTCGATGATCCAGTTGATATGGTTCTCAAGGGACAAGAATATGAGGCCCTTAAGGTGAAGGTACAAGAACTGTGGAATGAATGGGAAACCTTGTCTTCGAGGGCAGACGAAATCGATTCGCAGCGCTCCGCTTTATTCAATTGATAGAGCGATACTAGAAATCCCTTATTGGGAACAATTCGAACACACGTGTGGGCTATCTCCAAATACGTTAGCTGGGTCTAGATGGCAATGTTCCTATAACGGAGCCAGGCCCAACTGTAACGTCATCAAGATTCTCAGTCCACATTTCAATCTGCACAAAGTTCTTTCCTGCCTCTTGCCATTTCCCCATTACCTGACCCCTGACCACAGCTGGTTTCCCAACAACAGTAAATCTTCTTATGCGGAATGGACCAACTTTTTGGATCCAGCCTTCTAGTCCAAAAAATTCTCTGTATGCTCTCTCCCACATACCTTGCAGGAATCCATTGTTAGCATACATGGCTGAAGCTCCACCGGCGCGTGCTACTTCATCGTTGTGGTGTATGGGAGAGAAATCTCTATTGCCTCCGGCTTCGTACACAAGCCGTTGAACCGTCATATGAAACGTGATAGGTGTTATGTAATCGCCTATCTCAACGTCCTCATAATATCTCTGGTCATTCCAATTTTTTTAGCTAGCTCGTGCCTCCGGAACCTCGAAGGGTGCAGTGTGCCGACTAATTTGCGTAGAACTGGGCGGTAAGTCTGGTTTATAGCCTTCAGGGTGAGGATTATATTGATAGGACCCGGTTCTTGTGAATCCAATCTGTTCCAGGTCTTGGTTTAACCACTCAGTTTCAAACACAGTAAATGCTCCATATCCAACACTTGTCTCCCTGATGATAACGGATAGAAGTTTTCTGGCACTGGCT
>CAYVMY010000061.1:2786-4416 GCA_964452695.1 uncultured Dehalococcoidia bacterium | reverse complement strand
AAGTGCTATTGGTCACGAGACTGACTACACAATAGCTGATATGGTCTCCGACTACAGAGCACCAACTCCATCTGCAGCAGCTGAATTAGCAGTACCAGATATCCTAGAAATAAGAAGCCGCATCCATTCCAACCTAAATTACTCCCTTTCCCTGATCGAAAATTCAATAGTCAGATTACGACAAGATGTCAACCAAACCATATCAGACTTAAAGAGACGACAGCCCAACACATCCTTGTGGAAACAAAAAACAGATGAATTATCTAGCAAGCATAAAACCACCTTCCAATACCAGTTAACAATAGTTAAGGAACGTCTCAAGTCATATGAGTTACAACTAAAATCATTAAGCCCATATGATGTACTAGATCGTGGTTACGGATTTGTTGAAAAAGTGGACCCGCCTATCCTCATATCTTCAATCAAAGATGTTCAATCTGGGGACGATATAACGATTACGGTAAGAGACGGATCATTTTCCAGTGAGGTATCTTGACCGCCAGGATAATATATACATCACGCAAGGTAAACAGACTTTACACACAATTAGGGAACATTTGATTATGAAAGATTCAAGCCAAAGTGAAAACAATGAGACATCTTCCTTCGAAAGCGTCTATGCTAAACTGGAAGAAACGGTACGTTTACTCGAAGAGGGTAATCTAACTCTAGCTGAATCCACAGGTCTTTTTGAAGAGGGGATACGCCTTGCTGGCATATGCAACGACATCCTCAGTGCAACCGAATTGCGTATAAGTAAACTGACTAGCATCTCGGAAAAGCAAGGGCGTTTTTCAGAAAACGATACGGATTGAAGCGATGAGAGTTGACCTACATACTCATACCAACTACTCTCCAGATTCTCTAACCAACATTACAAAATTTCTTGCAAGATGCGAGGCCAAGGGGTTGGATTGCGTAGCAATAACGGACCATAACACTATCCAAGGGGCCTTACAGGCGCAAACTTCTTCATCTATAAGAATCATTGTAGGAGAAGAAATCAAAAGCCAAGACGGAGAAATCATAGGACTTTTCCTTCAAAATGCCATTCCAAGGGGATTGTCTTCAAGAGAAACCGTTCTACGAATCAAGGAGCAAGGGGGACTAGTATCTATCCCACATCCTTTTGATCACTTTCGAGGCTCAGTCATCCGGAAAGACGCCCTAGAGAATATATTACCCTATGTAGATATAATTGAAGGCTTTAATGCCAGAAACACCTGGAACACAGACAATCATAAAGCACAAGAATTCGCCCAAGCAAATGGCATACTTACCACATCAGTAAGTGATTCGCACACCTTGACAGAGATCGGGAGAAATTACATGGAAATCCCTGAGTTTGACGGAACCCCCGATAGCTTCATAAAAGCACTCGCCTATGGCAGGCCAACAACTAATAAAATAACTCCCTTAATACACGTTCTAACCACTCTTACTAAGATACAAAAAAAAACATTACGTATTTTCCAGATATAGTACCTTTATATTAAGGGTTGATATAAAGAACTCCCTAGACGATAATATCCCCGGATTTAATCACATGGCATACCGATTCTTAAACGTAAAGTCGTGAGAGGATTTATTGTTAAATATAGGTTCGATTTTAGGATTATTTTTTATTTTA
>CAYVMY010000061.1:0-2776 GCA_964452695.1 uncultured Dehalococcoidia bacterium | reverse complement strand
TCAACCGGACGCGGGGGCGGATCCTGGTGACTCCTCGAAGCTGTTATTGAGAGCATAAAAAAACTCGGGAGTGCTATCAATATAGAATTCGTCTTCTGCAACCGCGAAATGGGAGAGACTAAGGAAACTGACATATTCCTGAACCAGGTTCTGGATTACGGAATACCATTGGTGACTCTTTCGTCCCAACATTTCCGGAAACGAAACGGTGGAGGGCCATTTTCCACTCATAGGGAAAAATTCGATGAAGAAGTAGCAAATCTCCTTCTACCATATAAATCAGATACAGCAATACTAGCTGGATATATGCTTATTGCAAGTACGAACCTGTTAAGTAAATACACAATGCTTAACCTCCACCCTGCCCTGCCTGACGGACCTATCGGTACTTGGCAAGAAGCAATATGGCATCTCATAGAAGATAGGTCATCGGAAAGCGGAGGACATATACACATAGCCACTCAACACCTAGATAAAGGTCCTGTGATAACATACTATTCCTTTCCTCTTAGTGGACCGATATTCGACCCCCTATGGAGAGAACTTGGCAATATATCAGTCGAACAAATCAAAACTTCACAAGGTGAAAACTCACCACTTTTCCAGGCGATTAGGAACGAAGGTATAAAAAGAGAGCGTCCTTTGCTGGTAGAGACTCTCAGAGCCATATCCACCGGACATATCCGTGTGGAAAACGGAATTGTTACCAAAGACGGTGCAAGCCTAAGCAGTGGGATATCCATGAACCATGCAATTAACCGCATGTTAGTTAGTGAAAACTAGAATATGTTCCTGTAAGCGCCTGACCAATGTATAGAATCAGGCAGACAGATACCTGGGTTGCTCAAAGTCAACGTCTGCCCCATGTTCATCAACCAGTCTAGGTTGTCTCGTGCCATTAACCGCATCAATACCCACTATGCATTTAGATATACCCACCATAGAGGGCAGTTCGTACATAGTAAGAAGCAAACTCTGTTCAATTATCGTACGAAGCCCCCGTGCCCCGGTGTTTCTCCTTATGGCTTCATCAGCTACTAGTCCTAGCGCTTCAGCATCAAAAAGTAGTTCCACGCCGTCAAGCGCAAACAGTCTCTGATATTGCTTGACCACAGCATTCCTAGGTTCAGTAAGTATGCGTACTAGGGATTCTCTATCAAGTTGGTCCAAGCTAACTACCAATGGAAGTCGTCCCACAAACTCAGGGATAAACCCATACTCCAAAAGATCCTCTGGAATAAGTGTACTCAACACATTGTGGTTAGGTATCTCACTATAAACAGACTCGCGAGCCCTAAATCCCATGGAATTCCCCTCGCGCTTATCTCGCCTCTTAATTATATCTTCAAGCCCTTCAAAAGCTCCCCCGCAAATAAACAGTATGTCATCTGTCTTTATTTGGATAAACTCCTGATGTGGGTGCTTACGCCCACCCTGTGGGGGGATGTTGGCTACGCATCCTTCTATTATCTTAAGTAATGCCTGTTGCACTCCCTCACCAGACACGTCTCTAGTAATGGAAGGGTTCGCACTCTTTCTACCTATCTTATCAATTTCGTCTATGTAGATTATGCCATTCTGAGCCTTTTCTATATCGTATTCGGAGGCTTGAACTAGCCTGAGAAGAATATTCTCTACATCCTCACCAACATAGCCCGCCTCAGTCAGAGAAGTGGCATCAACAATACAAAATGGTACATCAAGAATACGGGCTAATGTTTGAGCAAGTAAGGTTTTACCAGACCCGGTAGGACCAGCAAGAAGAATATTGGATTTCTGTAGCTCCACATCTTCAGAGGAGTTTTGGCCTGCCAATATCTTTTTGTAGTGGTTGTAAACACCTACACTAAGCGTCTTTTTTGCTCTTTCTTGTCCAATCACATATTCATCTAGCTTGCTCGATATTGCCTTAGGACTAGGCAGAGTTGGAATAAATGGCTCCGACACAGGTAACTCGGTACTCTGCTGTTCAAACCATTCTTGCCATTGAGTCAGACAGGATTCGCAAACCAAAAGACCCGCAAATCCATCTACCAATCTTACAACCTGTCCATCATCTTTCCCACAAAATGAGCAGGTAGGCCTTGTGTCATCATCGCTTTGATCTGTCATAAGTTTCAACCTTGATCAAGAGAACTAAGCCTATGCAGAGTCTTCTTGACTAGCACTAGTAAGAACTTCGTCTACTATGCCATAGTCGCGAGCTTGGTTTGCATTCAGATAATGATCACGATCAGTATCTTTAGCTACTTGTTCAACTGTCTGCCCAGTGTGACCAGATATTATGGACCTTATCATATCCTGCATACGCAATATTTCTCTCGCAGCAATCTCTATATCAGAAGCCTGTCCCTGTGCACCTCCCATAGGTTGATGCATATGAATAGTGGAGTTCGGGAGGGCGTATCTTTTACCTGCAGCTCCTGCACACAGCAAAACCGTACCCATGCTTGCCGCCAACCCAACGCATATAGTAGATACATCTGGCTTTATAAGATGCATGGTATCGTAAATAGCCAAACCAGAGCTAATGACACCCCCAGGACTGTTTATATACAAGCTGATGTCCTTTTCTGGATCCTCTCGTTCCAAATACAAAAGTTGTGCCACTATTAGGTTTGCCACCTGATCTTCTATAGGTGTTCCCAAAAATATAATTCTTTCTCTGAGTAGCAAGGAGTAGATATCGTAGGCCCGTTCCCCACGAGCACCCGATTCTACCACCATTGGTATAACGTTTTCTGGACGATAAAGCATCGAGTTTACCTCCTATTAA
>CAYVMY010000060.1:1823-4596 GCA_964452695.1 uncultured Dehalococcoidia bacterium | reverse complement strand
TCGAACATTCGGAAAAAGATAGGTTACCCACATTGGTATGGCCACGGCAAATACTATGGCAGCTCTTGCGTATGGTTGTAAACGGGCAAATGTTGCCGTTGCAGGCCTTGGGGAGAGGTCAGGGAATACATCTTTGGAGCAAGTACTTGTTAACTCTATACGTTTGTATGGTGATCCAGGATTTCGTTTGGAAAAATTGTCAGACATAAGAGACCTGTTAACAGAAAATGTAATTCAGATACCCGCAAAGCAGCCTATCATAGGTGATGTGTTCGCGACACAGGCTGGCATTCATCAATCTGGCGTTAGTAGGCAAGACGTTGCCGAGGGTGGATTAATATACCTGCCTTTTGATGCGCGGATTATAGGGGGTGAAGCAAAGGAATTAAATTTGATAGGGGCATTGTCTTGTATGGACGGTATTGTGGAAGTGCTGAATAGTCATATAGAGCAGAAAACTGGGGTCAAAGGGACTTATAAGGTGTCTAGCCGTGCAGTTAAGTCAGCATACGACAACATCCAGAGCGCTTATGACGGTTTGATGGATGATGAGGGTACGAAGGTTCCAGCGAACCAGAGACGCAGTTTTTTCTACGGAGAGGAAATATTTTTGATGGTTAAGGAGGCTGAGGCTAACCGCAAACCAAGGGCCAAGTAGGGGAATGCGTGACCTTCAAGGAAGAGTCTGAGTTACGGTATTGTCTGTGTTTGGCCCGTATCCAAGGATTGCCTCCATGCCTCTGTAAACTCTAAAAGCTTCACTCCATCCTCGAATCTGGGTATGATTGGTGATGCTATAGAACTTCCCAAGATATTGTTTATAAATTCTTTTTCAACAGGTATGCTAGCTTCTGGATAATTCCAATCCTCCTTAAGTATTGCAGGAACAGGAATTTCTATCGTTTCTTGGTTGGCTATTTTACCTAGACGAAACCCCTCTTTTGATTGCCCAAATGAGTAACAGGTGATCATGCCGTTTGTACCATATATTTCAAATCTAGCTAGGTTAGTTGGTACGTCAATATTGTTGTGCAAGTAGGTTATTGTTATATCTTTTTCCGCTTTTGCTATGACGACATTCACCTGCATCCTTCTCTCAGATCCACCATGATCTGAGCCTCCTGAGTGCTCGGTGAAATTAGTTCTGTATGCATGAATGTTTTTGTGGTCCCCGAACCATCTTCTTGCCACTTCAAATTGTGAGCCTAGGCCAAAGAATGGGGTATTCCAATATACTATCACTTGTATGACTTGACCTACCATTCCCTCTTCTAGGACTTGTCTCATCAAAGCGTCTTCTCGTAAATAATATTGGCCAGGATAGACCAATGTTACCAATTGAGGTTTGTTTTTGGCAGCTTTATCCATTTCTATGGCTTCTTGTAGGGTCTGAGATATTGCATTCACTGTAAGGATATGCTTGCCAGCTTCTAGAGCTGCTAAGCATATTTCAGAGTGTAAGTTTGCATGAGTTCCGACAATAAGCGCATCTATTTCATGCGACGTAGCCACATCGAGCCAAGAATTCGCTGTTTCCTGAAATCCAAACTCTTTGGCCACTTTATGTGTGGAATCGCTAGTGTTGTTGCAGATTTGTTGGAGTACTACATCTGGGATGCTTTTTAGAGCAGGCAGAATCCTGCTTCTACTGAATTTCCCAGCGCCTATATATCCTATTCGAACAGGTGTTGTGGCCATTACGATCCTTTATACTCTGAATTTATTGCTTCTTTAGCTATTGTGGTATTGTATCGACCAAAACAGGCTTAACCTGTCAGACATCGTCATCATTCATACTTGTAACTGTTGCTACTGCGTCGTTGGAGCCAGGTCTCATCATCCACACGCCCTGAGTATATCGACCCTTTACCGGGATATCTGATATTGGCATCCTTATAATAATACCTTTTCGCGATACTATCATTAACTCGTTGGCTCCTACCACTGGATGTGCGGCGACAACTGGTCCTGTTTTGTCCGTAATCCTGAGTGTACGCACGCCTTTTGCGCCTCTAGCCGTGCGTCTATAAGCTCCCATTGGTGTCAGCTTTCCGAAACCATTTTGGCTTAGCACAAGCAGTTGGGCTCCCTGCAAAACGACGTCCATGGAGATCACTGTGTCTCCTTCTTCTAGCCTTATACCTCTAACTCCGCCAGCATATCGACTTGTCACTCTGACATTTGTTACAGGAAATCTAGCGGCCATTCCACCTTGCGTGACCATTACTATCTCGTCTAGTTCATGAGCCTTCCAAGCCGATACAAGTTCGTCTCCAGGCTCAAGGTCCATGGCAATTAATCCGTTACTTCTTATGTTGGCTAGGGAGGAGAAGTTCATGCGTTTTATTTCTCCCTTTCGTGTAGCCAACAGTATGTAGCCGTCTTGATTTCCTTTTTCTGTCCTTACTATAGCATTCACGCGTTCCCCTTCTGCCATAGAAAGGAGATTTATTATGGATGTGCCTCTAGTTGTTCTGGTAGCATCTTCAGGAAGTTCAAAACATCGTAGTGAATACACTTTTCCTGCAGTAGTGAAGAACAGAAGATTGTCATGTGTGTCAGATACTAGAAGGTGTTGTAGGACATCTGATTCTCTGGTAGACATGCCTATGATACCTTTGCCACCACGGTGCTGATTCTTATAGGTGCTGAGAGGCATGCGTTTTATATATCCACGCCCAGTCAGGGTTATCACCATTTTTTGGTGAGGGATCAACTCCTCCCGAGTGGGTGCATCCGGTTCTTGTTCAAGTATTTCTGTTCTTCTATCATC
>CAYVMY010000060.1:1180-1813 GCA_964452695.1 uncultured Dehalococcoidia bacterium | reverse complement strand
TATTTCTGCCAAGACTTTCTTTGGATCTCCAAGCAGAGATTCCAGATCAGCGATAGTTTTTTGGAGAGATTGAAACTCTTCCTCTATACGTGTTTGCTCTAAGGCTGCGATTCTGCGAAGTTGCATATCAAGTATTGATTGGGCTTGTATTTGCGAAAGGTTGAATTGATTGATCAATCCTTGGCGTGCTTCTTCTGCGCTAGGCGATTGTCGTATGAGTTCTATAACTTCCTCTAGATTGGCCAATGCAACACGCAGACCTTCCAATATTTCGGACCTGTCACGCGCTCTCTTTAAGTCGTATTGTGTTCTCCTGACAATGATCTGTCTTCGGAAATCTATAAAACTCCTCAGAAGTCTCTTGAGAGGCAGCACTTGTGGCTGGCCATCCACTAGGGCCAATGCATTAACGAAAAACGCGGATTGTAACGCTGTGTGCTTGAATAGGTTATTTAGAACTATCTGCGCTTGAGCTCCGCGGCGTAATCCCACTACTACCCTAAGGCCCTTCCGGTCTGATTCGTCCCTGACCTCCCCTATGCCGTCTATTTTTTTGTCTTTAGACAGTTGGGCGATCTTTTCGACTAAGCTTGCCTTATTAACTTGATATGGCAGTTCTGTAACAACTATTTG
>CAYVMY010000060.1:558-1170 GCA_964452695.1 uncultured Dehalococcoidia bacterium | reverse complement strand
CGGTCCCCTCTGCCTATTTCCTCTATATCTGTGCGCGCTCTGACTAGGATTCTGCCCCTGCCAGTGGAAAAAGCGTTCAATATCCCTTCTTTTCCCAATATTATGCCGCCAGTTGGGAAATCTGGTCCCAACACAAAGTTAGATAAGTCCTCAGAAGTAACATCAGGGTGATCTATTAGGTGTACGATTGCGTCGGACACCTCCCGTAGGTTGTGTGGCAGGATGCTGGTGGCCATTCCTACCGCAATGCCTGACGCCCCGTTTATAAGTAGATTTGGTAACCTAGCTGGCAATACAAGAGGTTCCTCCAGCGATTCATCAAAATTGGGGCTGAAATCTACGGTTTCCCGATCTATATCCGCGAGCATTTCTTGTGCAATGGATGCGAGCCTGGATTCTGTGTACCTCATTGCTGCTGGAGGGTCGTTGTCTATGCTCCCGAAATTGCCCTGTCCGCTTACCAGGGGGTATCTAAGAGAGAAGTCTTGAGCCATTCTTACCATGGCATCGTACACTGCGCTGTCTCCGTGAGGGTGGTATTTACCTAGCACCTCTCCTACAAGCCTAGCACTCTTCCGGAACGTCGAATTAGGACGCATGACAAACTCATCC
>CAYVMY010000060.1:0-548 GCA_964452695.1 uncultured Dehalococcoidia bacterium | reverse complement strand
TAGATACTATCACGCTCATTGCGTAATCCAGATAAGAGTTACGCATTTCCTCTTCTATTCGTATTTCTCGTATGTTCCCGGTTTCAGTTGCCATATCGGTCCTCACTTTTCAGAGGTAAATTAGCCAAGGCTCGTCGTTGCTATAATCCAACCATTCGCTTCTCCGCAAACTGATCTGCGCGTTCCGCGAGGGCTTGAAACAAGTTTCCAAAGGTTCTGTACAGTTCCGTAAACAATTCATTATGCCATTGCACACCTACAACCCAGTCGTGGGCTGGGCTTTCCAGAGCTTCAATAATTCCATCTGATAAAGAATACGCAGAAGCAAGGAGGGAGGAAGCCTTTTGAGATTCCATTAGGCCTTGGTGATGTTGGCTGTTTACCTTTACGAATCCTCCAGATCCGAGTATTGCTGCTAGTTTACTGCCCGGGGATATGTAAATTTGATGAAATGCTGATTTCCATTGACCTTGATCGTCCTTATCAAAATGGCCGGGAATGTCTTGTATCAATCTGCCTCCTGATACTACGTTGAGCAATTGCATTCC
>CAYVMY010000059.1:0-4851 GCA_964452695.1 uncultured Dehalococcoidia bacterium | reverse complement strand
AAGGAAGTAGTTTCCTTTTTGGATAGCGCTGCAGATCATGTGGATTTTTCAATAGGTATTGTAACGTGCAATTATCTGGAGGACCTAAAAAGGTGCATGAATAGCGTTATTTCTAACAGTTATGATTTGGCAATAGAGGTATTGGTGGTTGACAATGGGTCTACAGATGGTACATCAGATTGGTTGGAGCACAAGGCAGAAGATGATTCTCGCGTGAGGGTTATCACTATAGATCACGTAATTGGTGAGGCTGAAGCTAGGAACATTTTGCTTAAACAAAGTTTGGGTAAGTATGCTTGATACATCCGTCGAAGCCCAAGGGGATTTCCTGTCCCAAATTGGCATGGCTTTGTCGGACCAAACAATAGGAGTAGTGGGTCCTTGGGGGTTAAGGACATTTGACGTGCAGAGCTTTGAGGAAATCGATAACGGACCATCAGACGCAATGCAAGCTTATTGTTTTGCAGTGGCTAGGGAATCTTTAAGGAAAGTTGGGTTAATGCGGGAGAGCTTTAGATTCTATCGCAACCTAGATATCGAATTCAGTTTCCAGTTCTTGAATGTAGGCTATTCCATATTGACTTTAGGAATGCTTCCGTTGGTAAGGCACGAGCATAGGGTTTGGACAAACATGGCTCAGGACGTGAGGGATAAACTGAGTGCTGATAATTTTCGAAGGTTTCATAAGAGGTGGGGTCATCGGCCAGATTTGATATTAGAGTACTCTGGGACTCACCATCACTAATAGGAACTTGGAATGGAGAGCTTTACTGTGCACATCCCAAAAGTTCTTTCAAACACACGGCTTATTCTCTCATATACATCTCTGATATTAATTTTGGTTCCCATTTCGAGTTCCATCGAGGTCAACTCTGTGCCTTTGTCCCCGCAAGGTATTATGTTGTCAAAGTAACTGAGGTCGCTGTTGACATTTATGGAGAATCCGTGTGTGGCGATTCTTCTGGTTATCTTTATGCCTATGGATCCTATTTTCCTGTCTTCTATCCATACTCCTCTTTGGTTTGTTTTTCTATGGGCTTTTAAAGAAAAATTTGCCAGAACCTGAATGATAACGTCCTCCAAAGCATTGACATATTTTGCTGCCCCGCCCACTTTACCAATATCAATTATAGGATAGGACACTACTTGCCCAGGTCCATGGTAAGTTGCTTGTCCTCCACGATCGACTCTGAAAATCGGGATTCCCATTTGCTGTAGGGACTTATCCGATAATAGAATGTGGTTTCTATGGCCATTTTTTCCTATGGTGAATGTGTGTGGATGCTCAACTAGCAACAAGGTGTCTGGGTAAGGAGATATTAACTTACGATTAAGTATATCATTTTGTAATCGTAAGAATTCTAAGTAACCGGTTTTGGGTAGTATTGTGAGGGATAGTGTTTTAAGTAGCTCTTCCGACATGACTTTTGAGGGAAGTGCATCACTAAAATGGGCCTTTGTTGGAGTATACTCTTGATTGTAGGAGGAGGTATTTGCTGAGTATGATGTGATCATATTTGTGGTGGGTTAGTTTGGTGAGAGAGGGTACATTCTATACCTCACTCATAAAATAATGAGCCTGATTCTCACCTTGTAGGATGTCACTACATTGAGGTGACTGAACAAACTGCCTTGCTCTCTCTAACTCGTCCCATTCTAGGAGTAGAAATACTTGGAACGGGTCGTCACCGCTGCGGAATACTTGGGTTCCAATGCATCCAGCCTCGCCTAGTGCCTGGCTGGACTCCTCAAAACTAGTTTTCCACTTGCGATAGCTACTAACGTTTAGATTGACAAATAGATGGGCCATGTCTCAACCTCCGTCATATGTCTTGATGATTGGGTACTTTGTTTAGTTACACAGGGGGATTATGACCTAATTGCGTAACTCTATCAATAGGTTTATCGAAGATATATTTGTGGCTAGCTTGTGTAATATTGGCTATTGGCTTGGGGTACGGTGCTGCTGTATGGCCTATGGGTTTTGTTGAAGAGTCTCAGTTCACGTAGTATGTGGAGATCTATCTGTAAAGGGGTTATTATTTTGCATTTTGTTCTATAAAATTGCCGATAAGAGTTGAAATCTCCGTTGGCTTTGTATTGAGGAATCCATGACCTGTCCCTTCGAGAGTAATGAGTGTTGAATCCTTGATTCCAAATTCCAATTCAGTTGCAAATCTAGCAGGCGTAATAATGTCGTTGCCACCAAATATAAGCAATGTTGGACAATGGATCTTATCCAGCATATATCTGGATGAATAGTTTATTGTGGCTTCCATTTGTCGTTCATAGGCTTCGTCTTCCTGGTAGAGTTGGTCTTCAAGTCTATATCTTCTTAAATTGTCTATCAACATAGGAATCTGATAGTCATTGTGACTATATAACCAAGGCATAGTAAGATTTATGTAGTCTTCTCTGTTCAATAATCTTCTAGCTTTAAGGAATCCACGAAATAGGGCATTCCCACGTAAATCCCCATGGGTATATGTTGATAAGAGGACCATTCGTTTTACCATTTGTGGGAAGGATATGGATAATTCTTGAGCAATGGCTCCACCCATAGATATCCCTACTATATTGATTTTTGATAGACCCAGATGCTCCAAAATATCGTTAGTGTCTTTTGCCATATCTGCAATTCCATATTGTTTTGAGCAGCTCTGGCTAAGGCCTACGTCCCGATTGTCAAATGTTATGGTCCTGTAGTGGCGAGCCAGAGATGGAGTGATGTTGTTCCAGCCTCTATGATCTACTCCTAGGCCAGATATGAATAGGATTGTTTCATCACTTGCAGGACCATCAAGCTCGTAATAGAGTCTCAAGTCATTGACGGAGACGAAGGGCATTATGGATCTCCTTGACCGCGCGATTTATGGGTATATGCGGCAGCATTTTATTGGTTTATATGTTTTGGTATTGAATAGATAGGGTGACTTAAGCGGGTGTTTCTTAGCCAGATCTTAATTTAAGATACTTGAATAGAAATGGATGTTTTTCTCGGGCTAGTCCCATAGCTTGGTTTATAACTTTCTGTATGGTGAAGTGGGCCTGTGGCTGTGTCCTGAGCTTAAACAAGTGATAACATTCTCTCAGATTCATTTTAGAAATGACTCGTCGTAGGTGCCCATGTGTTACTACGTATTGTGCCACTGCGGGTGAAAAATCTTTCAACTGTTCGAATCCATAATTTGATTTGTCCATTGCTTGCTTGTATTGACCTTCCAGACCAGCTTTTGATATAAGATCTGGAACTATGTATCCAACGTCCACGGACATAGATTGTGGGATATAGGTTTGCATACGGTGTCGTTTGAATTCTCGGTATGCTCCATAGTCCATGATAAGATCGAATGTATAGTCTACACTTTCCAACTCTCGTAGAGGTATATCGTGAGGGCCTAGGTTGGCAAGTGCTTTATCTATTACCGTCTCCAGATCTTTTCGGTTCATTTTCATAACTTTTTGGTATATATCTTGGTATGTAGCCGAAGATCCTCGATAGATTAGTGATGATGCAAGTTTAACTTCGGCTTCAGTGTCGTAGTGGACAAGTTCTGCTTTAACGTCCGTGTATGGCTGTGAATTCTTTACAAGCGGCTCATACTGGTTTGCCTCGTTTTGAGATAGGACTAGATATTCGTTCCTGTCAGCGTATTTTATTAGGGTCGGTGTAATTTTCTGCCCATTTTCCTTCAATAGACCACCTATATCTCGCTCTTCGTCGACGTCGGATGAGAGGAGTTTCCTGATCGCATGTTCCCAAGAACGCGCGTTCATAGTTACGCCAACATTTGTGAGGGTAGAGGAGGGTAAGAGAAATCTGGCAGTGTCTGTAGCCTCTCGATGTATTCTGAGATTTTATGATGAATCCCTTTCTTCATTCCTTCTAGGCAAGTGACCCTCTAGATAGGATTTTAGCTTATCAGAGATTTCCTTGTAGGCTTGGAACAGATGATTGCAAGTATCGATGTATACATTTCGTAAAGTGCCGGTTTTTAGTTCTATTGGAATGTGATAGTAGCCTTGGTTGAATGATTGATAACGGGATGATTTTTCAGTGTAAGAAGCCAGCCTATTATCTTCGAGGGTATCGCATGCGAGGCGAGATATATTCTCGATTGCCATGTGGATTATGGCATGTTCTGCAACAGATGCGTGTCCGTAGTTCAGTACCCACCTCTCGTGGAAATCGGAAGCTTTTTCCTCTGTCACCAAGTCAGCTATTTCGTCAAAGGGTTTGGGGTTCCGGGAAGTCATGGCGAAAACAACAGCCAATTGTTCCTCGGTTAATTCTCGGGGATCTAGTGGGTAACCCCGTCGTATAAGATTCTGTGGTTCCATTGACTCAAAATTTCCAACTAAAATATCTAACATAGCAAGATGGACTTTCTAAACAGTTGAGCAGATATTTCATTTTGGTAGACATATGAGTTTGGATTTAATGTAACCTATATTTCCCCTTCAGGTGATTTATCCTTGTGGCTAATATGTCTCTGAACATTAAAATACTGTCTATTATTGGCCTGACCTTGCTTCCTTCGTGATGGTACCAGTCTATAGGTATCTCTTTTATAGTTAAACAATTTTTTTGAGCCAAGAACAGAATTTCGACATCGAATCCAAAGCCGTTTGAAATCTGTAATGGGAATAATATATTCACAGCTTTCTCGGAGAAACATTTAAATCCACATTGTGTGTCCTTTATGCCTCTCACTGCCAGTGCGCGGACTGCCCAATTGAAAACGCGGCCTTGTATATGTCGTAGGATAGGTTCATTAAAACGTTTAGCCCCATGATGTTCTCTGGACGCGATTGCTATGTCTGTGTTGACGTTAATCGGAGGAAGGAAGC
>CAYVMY010000058.1:0-4998 GCA_964452695.1 uncultured Dehalococcoidia bacterium | reverse complement strand
TTTCCAGGGTGTGTTCTCCGAGGATAGGGCTTGGCCCCTTGATACTCCCAGGAGTTCGACTCATTTTGACGAGCAACCCAAGTTGATACATTTCTCCCACTATCGGATCATGGATTTGCTCGATGTGAGGGTTGTGGAGGATTTGTGAATGGTTCATTCCTTGGTTGGATGTAAAAAAGGGTTCAGCTGCTACATTTGAAGTTCCATTTACAAATATATCCATCCATTCGGCAAGCGTTTTTTCTAAGCCCTTCTCCAATATCAATGTGCGCAATTCCTCCCTTTCCACGGGCATTAATAAGGGAGCGCGTTCGAACTTAGGATCCTCTAGAACATAGCCTAGTTCCATTGCCTCCAGCGAAGCTCTAAAAAGCCTAGCTATGATGTTGGCCATTTGAATCCATTGACCGTCTTTGGTTCTTATAGGCTGGTAGCCAACTCCTGGCTGGCGGTTTGGGTCGGAGCCCGGATCGTCTTGGAATTTATCAGGGAATTTGATCATCATCTGCCATATAAGCCAATTACTGATGTCGTATGGAGTAATGGATTGTATCAGACTTGTTTGTACTCTTTGCCCCCATCCGGTTCTATGTTTAACTATAAGCGCTGCCAATATCCCTCTTACGGCCGACATTGCCGTGCTGTGATTGGATATATTCACAGCCCCGTAGTGAGGCCCTTCCCTATTGGATTGGCCTGTGAAAACTGAGTAGCGACCAACCTTAGCGGCTACTATTCCCTCGTAGGCTTTGTAATTTGAATATGGACCTTCATCTCCGAAACCTGTGATAGAACAATGAATGTAGTTAGGGTTTATGGCATTTAATTTATCGTATGTTATTCCTAGTTGTTTCGCTATTTCTGGAGGAAAGCTTTCTACAATGACATCAGCTTTTGATATTAGGGCATGGGCTTGCGACATTCCTGCTGAGGAGTATAGGTCTAGAACCACACTTTTCTTGCCACGATTCCAAAGTAGAGACTCAGGGAATATACGGTAAGGGTCGCCTTGTGGAGGTTCTATTTTAATGACTTCTGCGCCAAAATCCGACAGAACCATTGTGGCTATGGAGCCTGCCCATCCATTTGAAAAATCTAACACTACTATGTCTTCTAATGGCTGTGACATAATTCTTATATCCTTACATATCTGCTAAATGAATACGCGATTATTTTACACGTTTATCTTGTTTTGGATATCCCCTGTGCTGGTATGTGATTCACAGGTCCAAGCATTTCTCTCTTGCTGCTCAGGGAAACTTCCACCAAGAATTGTCCAAGCATGTGGCCTTGGATACCCCCGGTTTTAATGGAAATATCAGCTTCTAACAGGCCCTTATGTACACGTAACAAAGATTCCTTTGTATAACCCTTGGATTGGCCTATTATCTTTCTCAGTAAGAAATCTGAAGATATGCCAACGCGCTCCTTTAAACTATGTCCTCGGATTCCGTCTTGTTGCATTTCTTTTACAAGCAAACAAAGTCTCACTTGTCTGGCTATCATCTCGATAATCCTCTGAGGACTTTCATCTGTGATATTTTGTATAAATCTTATTGCGTTTGCATGATTTCCCTCTATTATAGAGTCTACTATGTCAAAGATGCTCATGTCTTTGGTGAATGAAACAAGGGCATATACATCCTGTCCCCCAATAGCATTTCCGTTGGCATAGAGAGAAAGTTTTTCTATCTCTGAATCCAAAGCCCAAAGATTTCCGCCCATAAGGTTGGCTAACAGCTTTGTGGCTTCAGGAGTGATGTCAGATCCTTTGGAAGAAGCCCTTTTTTGTATCCATTTATTGAGGCCTGTGCCGTTCAAGGGTCGAAATTCCATAACGTGTCCGGATTCATACAGTGATTTTAATAAGATATTGGCTCCCGAAAGCGCACCATCTATCAAAACCAAGTCTGTTGTATCTGGTAAATGCGGTATGTAATCCACCAAGGGTAACCATGTTTTGGCGGAGTTGTCTCTTCTACGATTGCTACTTCTGTTTTTTCTCTGGTTCTCAAACAATTTGAGCAAATCGGTTACTATTATTAATCGTTTTTCTGATAGGAATGGTACTGTGCTGCATCTTGAGATCAATTCATCTAGAGATATTGCAGATGCAGTGTGAGTGGATATGTTTGATTCCAGAATTTCGTGAGGTCCTATCTGTTCCTTTAATTTGTATAGGGCTTCCGATATGGAAAAACTATCTTCTCCGAATAGAATATATAACACAGGAGTTGTCTCAAATCGCTTTAGAATTGATTATATAGGACTATTAATGTAACATTTGTCTGAATTGTCGTAAACCGTACTTGGGTGTCAAAATACTACATACTAGGGCATGATAAATTGAGACTTATCTCTCTCGCTAGAATTGTTATACCATTGCTACTTATGCTGGGCATAGGTACACGGATGATTGTACCTATGCTGTCAGCTATGGCTGCTCTCGCAATTATAGGTGCGGCATACCGTAAATTATATAGCGGCACTTTGACTAGAAGTCCTAAGTATGCTGATGGAAAGAAAATAGTTTATGGCGAATATAGCGTTGCAGATGAAGAAGAGAAATAGTGATTCACTCAGGTTGTACTCTTGAATAATCAAACTAATAGGTACTCTCTTAAAGAACAACTAGGGAGTACAGGCCTAGCTACGGTTTATCTTGCAGGCCTTCAAGAATGGCCTGCAGATCGTGTTGTAAAGATATTTCGTCCCTACTTAGCTTCCGATCAGGAATTGATGGACTCTTTTACCGAAATTATTTTGGAGGTATCACATCTGGAGCATAGGAATATCATCAGGGTGTATGGTAAGGAGGAGGAGGAAGGGTCTCACTCGATAGTTATGGAGTATACTCCATATCCTAGCTTGAGACAGTGGCTGAAGGGGGCCATGCCTCCGGAACACGCTCTTTGGATATTGAGGCAACTGTTTGATGCACTCTCATATGCGCAACAAACAGGCATAGCTCACGGCGATATAAAGCCAAGCAACATATTTATAGATAAAGAGTCCGGCACAGTATTGCTTAGTGATTTTAGAGTGTCTATGTTGGCAGAAAAGGCTCCATCAGAAGTTAGGAGTACTCTTAGAAGTCCGATGCCTGCCTTTGCTGCCCCTGAGAGAGTTCAGGGTGGTGAAGCTACCCAAGAATCGGATATTTACTCTCTTGGCGTACTTGCGTACCGTATGTTGACAGGAGGGTTGCCATTCAATGCTCTAGACTCTGCTACTGTGCTTTCTAGACAACTTTCTTCTCCCCCTCCCCTTCCCAGTAAGGTGAACTCATCTCTCCCTCAGAGTTTGGACCAGGTAATAATCAAAGCTCTGTCTCCCCGTCCTGAATCCAGATATCACGGATACGGAGAATTTTTGGAGGCCATAGAATCAGTCATTAAGCCATCTGATTCATTTAAGTTTGAAGATCCCTATCTGTTGTCCCAGATTTCAGAGGTGGAAAATATTACCCTGGTAGAAAATGATGGATCCGTGCTGATATGTACGGTGTGTGGGCAAATAAGCCCTCCTGAAGCTACCAGATGTATGGATTGTTGGAGCGAGCTAGAGCGTTCAGGAGTTTCGCCGGATGGCGATGTAATTATATCAGCCGAACGCTCACGGCGTAGGCGTCGCATAAACAAGATCCGTCGATGGGTGTTAACACTCACATTTCTTGTTGTTGGTTCCTACACTGTCGCTCAATATCTTGATATAAGGCCACCCTTGGCAACTCCGTCATCGAATATTACTGCTGAATCTGAGGTTGGTGAATGGGCTACGTCTCTACATAGTATGTCTGGTTCAAGCTGGATACCATCGGCCATCACCGACTTTCAAGGTCAAAATAGATGGACATTTCATACCGATGCCCCACTTATTTCAACACCGGCAATCAAAAATGGGGTCGTATATCTGACTACTCAAGATGGGCGAGTTGTGGCGTTAGATGAATCAGATGGGGCAATAAAATGGGAACACATTAATGCAGGTGGTATAGAATCGTCTCCTGCATTAGGCGGGGATATGGTTTTTTACGGAGGTAAGAACTCAGGTATATTTGCTTTAGATGCAGTCGATGGAAATCAAGTATGGTCATTCGAAACAGATGCCCCAGTTGTAGCATCTCCTATTGTCAATAAGGGAATAGTTTACATAGGATCTGGAGACAACCACATGTACGCATTGGATGCTTTAACTGGTGAAAATCAATGGGACTATAAAACCAGGGCATGGGTAACTAATTCGCCTGCATTGGTAGGTAATATCCTTACTTTAAGTTCCCTAGACGGAAAGGTTAGGATGTTTGACACAGACACTGGCAAAAAACGATTCTCATATCGTGGTATAGGTTGGCCAGTGTATGCTTCGCCTATTATTGATGAGGATGTCGCATATGTGTCATTTGGTGATGGTACGGTTGTTTCCGTAAACAGATGGGATGAAGAGGTCCTGTTTTATTCGAGATACTTTAGGCTTAAGCAGCAATTATATTGGTGGGGTATGGGAGAACACCCAGGCCTTCCAAAAGGAGTTGAGTGGGCCAGCCGTGTGATGGGCATTCCGTCCAGTACGGGAACAATGGACGAAGGGAAATTATATATACCGACTGAGGAAGGAAGATTGTTTGCTCTCGACAAATCAGACGGCAAGAGGATTTGGGCTTATAGAAGCGAAACTCGGTTCTTGTCCTCCCCTACCCTAGTTGGAAGCACGCTTTTGATGGGGGATGGAGTCGGTAATCTTATCGCTGTAGACTCGTTTACTGGTGAAGAAGAGTGGAGGCAAAATATCTCTTCATCACCACTATCTAAGCCATTTGTCGCGGGCCAAACTGTATATGTTACCTCCTTGGACGGTAATCTATATGCATTAGAGTGATTCTCAAACATGGATATAGGAATTATAGGATTACATAAGAGAGGTAAAAGTACTGTTTTTAATGAACTTAGTAGAAGTGGGGCTGGTAGCCAAACTAGTCTGAATGGGAATCGATATTCT
>CAYVMY010000057.1:2219-5787 GCA_964452695.1 uncultured Dehalococcoidia bacterium | reverse complement strand
GGAGAAGTGCTCTCTTGTTGGCGGGAGTAATTACGATTTCCCTTGGATATCCATTGGCTTGTTTAGTTAGGCATAGACCAGAGCCATATGGTTACCTGCCTGATGGAGATAAACCTGGTGACGGTTCTGGGCCTCATGGCAAAAGCCAGATTGATAATACAAGCTCTGGGTCGCCTATAACTTCGGATGATGAGGTGGATTTTTCTCCTATGCAGGCACTTAAGGTAAGAGCGTTTTATGCAGTCGCTTTCACATTTGCCGCTAGACAACTTGTTTCAGGTTCCATAGCTGTATTCTTGATACCTTTTTTGCAGGAAAGAGGCATGTCTTTAACACAAGCTGCAACTGTTCTAAGCATAATGGCTTTGGTTGGTGCCCCGGGAAGGGTTATATTTGGTTGGCTGGGAGATATTTTCCCTAAAAGGTATGTTATGGCCTCTTGCTTCAGTATTCAATCAATAGGCCTAATTCTCTTTACATATGTTGATGGATTTCTTGGCATCGTATTTTTCTTGCTTCTTTATGCACCAACTTATGCAGGTATTTTGCCTTTGATCCCTGCAATACAAGGGGAGTACTTCGGTCGGAAGTGGTTTGGCACAATTCGAGGAATGATGACCCCAATAACTTTGATTAGTGGCGTTCTAGGCCCAGTGTTTGCAGGAGTGGTTTTTGACTTGACTGGTAGCTATCAACCTGCTTTTACAATATTAGCTTTCTCAATACTGTTGGCATTGGCATTAATACTCACTGCGAGACCTCCGAAGGTTCCTATGTAGGCTATATGAGGCTGTTTCATAGCTAGAAACATGTAGTATTAGCTGCTCAGGACTTCGAATTCCTCTCTAAGTACAACAAGTTTCCGAAGTTCACTAATTTCATCCCTTATTAAAGCTGCCTTCTCGAATTCTAATGTGCGGGCTGCTAGTTTCATTTGGGTTTCCAAATCCTTTATGATCCTAAATATATTTTCTTTGTTAATGTCTTGATTGGTATCTTTAGTAAATGTTGGTGGGGAGGCAGATTTAACTCTCTCCGTGATATCCCTTACAGTCTTTTGGATTGCGGCAGGGATGATTCCCTGCAAGTGATTGTGTTCCCTCTGTATATCGCGTCTTCTATCTGTGGAGTCTATAGCTTTTTTCATAGATTGTGTTACTACATCTGCGTACATGATTACGTGTCCGTTGGTGTGTCGAGCGGCTCTGCCTATAGTTTGGATTAGTGAAGACTCAGATCTTAGATACCCTTCTTTGTCCGCGTCCAAGATGGCTACTAGACTTACTTCTGGTAAGTCTAGGCCTTCCCTTAGAAGATTTATACCAACCACAACATCGTAAACACCCAGGCGTAGGTCTCTGAGAATTTCTGATCTTTCCAGGGTGTTTAATTCCGAGTGGAGATAGTGAGTTTTGATGCCCATTTCTATTAAATACACTGATAACTCTTCGGCCATACGTTTAGTCAGAGTTGTCACCAGGCATCGCTCTTGTTTTTGTATTCTATTGGATATTTGATGGAGAAGGTCATCGATCTGGCCATTGGATGACTTCACTTCTATAATTGGGTCCAAAATACCTGTTGGCCGTATAATTTGTTCTACAATTTGCTGGCTGTTCTTAGTTTCATAAGGTCCTGGTGTGGCAGACACGTATACGACTTGGTTGATGTGAGTTTCGAATTCTGCGAAACTTAATGGACGATTGTCTAGGGCGGACGGCAGTCGAAACCCATAATTCACTAGAGTTTGTTTTCGTGATAAATCCCCATGATACATTCCATTTAATTGTGGTATGGTCATATGGCTCTCGTCTATGAATAACAGGAAGTCTTCTGGAAAATAATCTAATAGACACCAAGGAGTACTTCCTTCAGATCTTCTGCCCAAATGCCTTGAATAATTCTCCACACCGGAGCAATATCCTGCCTCGCGGAGCATCTCTAGGTCGTAATTGGTACGAGTTTCAAGCCTTTCGGCTTCTAACAGCATTCCCTTATGTCGTAACCATCCTAGTCGTTCCTTTAATTCTTCCTGTATGTCGTGAATTGCCATGACTAGGTTATCATTAGAGGTGACGAAATGTTTGGCAGGGTATATATCCACGTGGACTCGCTCAGCAAGAATTTCTCCTGTAAGAGGGTTAATCGTTACAATACGTTCAATCTCGTCCCCCCAAAATTCGATGCGTAAGGCAACATCTTCATAAGCAGGCAGAATTTCTATAGTATCTCCGCGGACTCGAAATGTTCCCCTAGATATGTCTGTGTTAGTTCTCTCATATTGTTGAGCTACTAACTGCCTTATGAGAACGTTGCGTTGATAATGATGTCCTGTCTTTAAAGTAGTGACGAAACCTTGATATTCTTCGGGGGACCCGAGTCCATATATGCAGGATACCGAGGCTACTATTAGTACGTCTCGTCTGTTTAATAGTGCTCTGGTAGCCGCATGCCTTAGTTTATCTATTTCATCGTTTATATCCGCGTCTTTTTCAATGTAGGTATCAGTGCGTGGGACGTATGCTTCTGGTTGATAGTAATCGTAATAAGAAACAAAATATTCAACTGCGTTATGTGGGAAAAATTCCCTGAATTCGGTTGCAAGTTGGGCCGCGAGGGTTTTGTTATGGGCAATGACAAGAGTGGGTTTTTGAACCTGTTCCACGACGCTAGCCATCGTAAAAGTTTTGCCGCTGCCGGTAACCCCCAGGAGTGACTGTCTCTGTTTACCCTGAAACACCCCTTGGACTAGTTTGTTAATGGCTTGGGGCTGGTCTCCGGTGGCTTTTAAGTCGGATACGATTGCAAATTTTGGCAAATCACTCTCCATGGTCACAAAGCTTTTTCTTCAGGATATTCTGGCTAGCCATATCATTTCGGAGCTATCTGAATCAAATGGTGTGTACTCGAAGGATCCATATAAATATTCTATTTGGAATCCGCAAGAGACCAACAGATTTTGTAATTCGAATCGGTGTGAGTATCGTATTTGAAAATCGAGATATTTCTTACTGATGACTTCACCATATTCATCTATTTGCTCAACTATGGTTCTGGCATTGTTTATTTGATTATAGTTGTCGAATCGGTTTTGATGCCAGATTACAAGACGTTTTCCATCTTCTGGCCTTGACACGTCGCCAAAGTGGAAAGGTGTAGTGCTGTCTTCTGAAAGAAGATCCGGTTCCGGAACGAAGACATCAAAAATTAGGATTCCATCTTTGGACAAATGCTGCCTTATACAATTGAGACATGCAGTTTGTTCTTCTGGTGTTAGGAGAGATAAGAATCCCCTAAATGGGATGATAACCAACGAGAATTGTTGGTTAAGGGAAAAGCTGGTCATATCTCCTTTGATAAATGTCAAGTTGTTTGCGTTGGCGATTTGATGGCTCGCTTTTTCTTGAGCCAGGTCTAGCATTCTAGGAGATATGTCCATGCCAACTATTTCTACCCCAGCTTTGGCTACAGGTATTGTGATCCGTCCGGTCCCGCAGCCAAGTTCTAATACAATAGAATTGTTATTTTTGAAGAAAGGAATGTACAGATTCTTATTGGAGTGCAATGA
>CAYVMY010000057.1:0-2209 GCA_964452695.1 uncultured Dehalococcoidia bacterium | reverse complement strand
GATTGTGACCCGTCCAGTTCCGGAGCCAAGTTCTAATACTGGCCCACCAGACTTGCGAGCTTCGTTGACGTAGAATGGTATGTCGTCTTGTTTCCAAGAGTATATCCAGTCGTAGATTGAGGCCCAGTGGTCTATGTGATTCAATATCAACATCTCCGTGTTTCTTATAAGAATGTTGTAGCGTCTTATGTTGTATAGAATGAGTGACTGTAGTTGCGGGGTACGGGCGAAGGGCAGACTATGAAGAGTCGTAGGGTGATGTACATCGGATCGGTAGTCAAATAACGTTTGAGGGGTTTCTTATCAGCTACTATTCTTTTCTGTACTGATCCAGAGCTTCTGTTGGGAAATCAGCGTTAGTATAGACTTTTTGGACGTCGTCTAAGTCTTCTAATTGGTCCAGTAGCTTGAGCGTTTGTTGGGCTGATTTAGGGTCGAGTGCAACAGTGCTTTTAGGAACCATAGATATCTCAGCTGAAATTACGTTTGCTCCTAAGTTTTCCATTATTGCTCTTAGGTGTTCGAAGTTTTCTGGGCTGGCGTATATTTCCAGGTATGTGCCATCCAGCTCAAAGTCTTCGGCTCCAGCATCTATTGATGCCAGTGCTATGTCCTCCCCTGCTTCATCTGTCACTTCAGAGGTTATAACCCCCCTCTGTTCGAAATTCCAAGATACGCAACCCATTTCCCCGAGACTTCCTCCTCCTCTAGAGAAGGTGGACCTGACCTCAGGAGTTATCCTGTTTCGGTTATCTGTTAATGCTTGAAGCATTATTGCTACCCCACCAGGTCCGTAGCCCTCGTAAGTTGTTTCGTCTAAGCTATCCTGAGCTCCATCTGCCCCACCTGCGCCTCGTTTGATGGCGCGCTCTATGTTGTCTAGGGGCATGTTGTTTTCTCTTCCCTTTTGTATTGCCAACCTCAGGCGCACGTTCATATCTGGGTTGTCTCCGCCTTGACGGGCAGCAACAGTTATTTCTCTGGCAAGCTTAGTGAAGAGCTGTCCTCTTTTTGCGTCAGAAGCTCCCTTTTGTCGTTTTATTGTAGCCCAGTGAGAATGGCCAGACATAACGTATACTCCGGTATATCAGATGTCGCAGTTCGGAATTGTAACATTAGTTGATGTAACGGTCAAAATGAGACTTGATAGTGGGATAGCTTTATTTGGATTAGGTGATAAGGCGCTACGTTCCTATCGCCTGTATAATGCTCCGTTGATGAATACGTATTTATTGTTGCAATTATTTCTGTCAATTTGGCTAGCGTAACCTATAATCCTTCCGGCAATTCTACAACCATGTATCCATTTTGTAAGTTGATGTTCTGTATAATGCTTTTCAATGCAGGTATAAGGGTGTCTTTGTTAGAACCGCGTGCTATATATACATCGTTGCTACCTGTGGACAGTATTTCAGTAACATTACCTATGTATCTGTAATCAGATGTCCAAACTTCCAAGCCTATTATCTGGTAATGGTAGTAGCTGTTTGCCTCAAGACTGGACATGGATTTAATCGGGATTTCAAGGTTCTGTCCGATTAAATCTTGGGCTTTCTTTATAGAGTCAATTCCTTCGAATTTGACTATAATATTGCCTTTGTGTTGGCGGGACCTTTCGATCTTTAGGGTTTCCCCATTAGAGACTACCATGTTCCCGCTCTTGAAACGTTCTGGGTTGTCAGAGTGGGGGTGGATCTTTGTTTCGCCTGAAGTGCCGTGACTACCTATGATTATTCCAACCAAGGCTGTGTCGTGGGTTTTGCAATCTGGGTCCATTCCTTAGGGGTCCTGCGTCGTGGGAAACCGATGTTGGTTTTTAGTAGGGTCTGAAGCTGCCTTCATACTATTTCTAAGTTAGCTCTTGAATCTTCCTTGATTGCCCTGACTCGGAGTATTACCCTCATAGCTTGTGCTACTCGCCCTTGTCTGCCTATTATTTTCCCTTTGTCATCGTCTGCAACTTCTAGGCGGATGACGATTTGACCTTCTTCATCAGTTGATTCCGTTACTACCACATCCTCCGGCTTCGATGCCAAGGATTTTGCGATGTATTCGATTAGCTCTTTCATTGGGTCTCAGGTGCCTCAGTTGTAGCGACTGTTTTCAGTATCTTTTGCACTGACTCAGAGGGGAGAGCCCCATTAGAGATCCATTTCTGGATTTTCTCTTCGTCTAGGGATATAGTCGGCGGGTCGGTCATAGGATCGTA
>CAYVMY010000056.1:0-6902 GCA_964452695.1 uncultured Dehalococcoidia bacterium | reverse complement strand
AACCGCTATAGGTATTTCCATACCTAGTTTTTTTCCGAGATCATTGATGGCCAATAAGGCGGCTTTAACATTCAGAACATCCTGAGATGTTTCAATCAAAAGTAAATCTGCGCCACCGCTTATCAGGCCATCGGCCTGGAGGTAGTAATTGTCAAAGAGTTGATCCCATGTTACTCCACCAGTAACAGATATGGCTTTTGTTGTCGGACCCATAGAACCAGCCACAAAAACATCTCTATCTGCTTTTCCCCATTTCTCTCTGGCACTTGTTGCAAGTTGAGCCGCAGCCTTACTTATTTCATATGCTTTCTCTTCAAGTCCATACTCTGACAGGACCAAAGGAGTGCTTCCAAAGGAATTGGTTTCTATTATATCGGCGCCAGCCTCTATGTAATGCTTATGTATTTCTTCAATTACATCTGGTCTGACAATGTTAAGGTATTCATTGCATCCATCGTATTGCTCACCCCCAAAATCACTTGAAGATAGGTCGAGCCCTTGGATGGAAGTTCCCATAGCTCCATCCACCACAAGAATCCTCTCTTCTAGCATGCGCCTTAATTTACTTAGCATATCCCTATCAATCATACTCTGAACCAACTGTCCTTATATACAAACGTTACCTTCAACTCACAATCCATAAACCCTCGAACTGAATCCCATAGCTACCCTACAATTATCACTAATCTTCCTCAACATATTGTGACTAGGTCAAGGCTTCGGACTTTGTGGCACACCACAATGTACAAGTATAGAACATATTCGAGTGGATCGACACAGGCAAAATACCTTTACGATTTTTGAAATCACTTGGCCGTAGCACTGTAAGTATCATGAGAAGGACTACCTGCTCTCAAGGTATTTCCACTTGGACCTTATCGTTTCTTTAAAGAGCGATTCTCGCCCCCTGGGAAATTTCCCATTGCCGACGGCTTGGCAAAGCCACCCATAGGGAAAATATAAGCAATCCTTGAATAGCTATGTATATAGAAAGTATGAGCCCATAGCTACCAGACAAGTCATAAACTAACGCCGCGGTAAGTGGCCCCATTGCATTAGCCATCATTTGCGGAGGCAGGGTGAACCCCCTCAGTGTCCCAAGCGATTTGGAGCCATAATAGTCTGGCATAAGGAGTTGCAACATTAGGAAAGAGGATGCAAAAGAGGCTCCATGAAGAACTGCAAAAACCAACCCCATCATAAACCCACTCACAAACAAGAAAATGAGAATACCTAAAGCCAATCCCAAAGAAAACCATATCATTAACAAACGTATTGCAAAGCGCTCCGCCATAACCCCGGCACCTAAAGTGGCAGGTACGCTACTTAAAGCCCAAATCAACAATACAGTGGCTGATTGAGATTCACTTAAGCCTCTGTCAGTAATATGTGCCACTAGATTAAAGTTAACTCCAGAATTCACGAACATTGTCATACATATCGCCCAAGATATTACCCAAAAAGGTCTCGATGCCAACGCTTCTCGAAGTGTGTAATTTCGTTCTTCACTCACGTCACTCTTGTTTTTCGAATCTATCCCTGAATCATTAACCTCATCAGATGTTCTGATTCCATCCGGCAGAAGCCCCATATCTTCAGGCTTACGACGTAGCCATATCCCAATTGGGATCAAAGTCAGTGCCCAAACCAAACCACCGAGTGAAATAGTTGCGATTCTCCAACTAGATATCAATATCATCTGCTGTGCGATAAATGGAATCACGCCACCACCTATGCGTTGACCAAGATTAGCAATAGCCATGGCTCTTCCCCTAGATTTTATGAACCACTTAGCCACTATGGTTTGGTTGGTTAAATTTATTACACCCTGCAAAGCCACTCTGCTAACAAATATAGAGGCATATAATCCTAGCAAAGATGATGCAAATCCCAATGAGACGAGCGCCGATCCAGCCAACAAAAAACTTGTCCACAAAATCCAGCGGGCTCCAAACCGATCAATAATCGGACCTGCTAAGACAGCTGTGAAGCCTCCGACAAAGGTCCCCAGAGCCACAGCCCCAGCAACCATGGACCTAGTCCACCCAAATTCCTCTGTTATTGGTTTTAGAAACACACCTATTGTAGGGTTGATCTGGGCGCCAGAAGCTAGGGAACTCAAGAATACTACCCCAACTATAACCCATCCATAATATATTTGGCGCGAGCGCATCATAGCTTTGTTTACTCGTAATAACATCCGAGGCAACAACCTAGTCGGTACAACTGGTCCCAGTAACCGCTAACCATTGCCTAAAGGATCCCCCAAGATTCTCTTATTATTCTACAAAATTGGATCTTAGCCAAGACAGACAAACACTGATAGCACCAAGTTCACTGCGGAACCTGTGCCCTACTTTCTCTAATATTTCAATACTCTTAGGTTCCAATGCCCTTTCGTATAGGTCATAAGCATTTGCAACAGATACTACTTCATCTTCCTCTCCGTGAACAAACAATATTGGCCTAGGAGATACTCGGTGAATACTATTATATGGATGTATCTCTTCGTATTCCTTCAGGAAATCCCCATAAGAATTTGGGAAATTCTTATCTCTAACTATTCCAATATCTCTCATGTGATTAACCAATTCCTCAGCTGAACGTTTGGTATCTGTTCTTGCAGGACTTGCGAAGGACACTAGGCCAGCTACGTCCAGATTCCGAGCTGCAACGTATATGGCGATAACTGCTCCAAAGCTGGACCCCATAAGAACCACTCGGTTATTATCTACTTCATCCCTGTTCTTCATCCAATCCAAAGCGCAAAAGAGATCCTCAGCCCATCCTAGTGGATGAAAATTTCCCTCGCTTGCACCAGTACCTCGAAAATTAAAGATCAGAGTGGCAAATCCCTCCCAAGCGCACAATTCCGCTAGCGTATTATAGTCTAAGTCCATTTTTTCGAGGCCTTCCACGTAATTTACCCTATTCCCTCGCCCATCAGGCATACCATGACAAATCACCAGACCAGGATGTGGGCCTGACCCTACAGGGATTACAAATCTCGACGATAGTCTAATGTTATCAGACGTCCGTAAAAGAACATCGATTGTTTTTACCACAGATTTCTCCAAGGAATCTAAAACAAGTTTTCCTCATTGCACATTCTTATACCAAAAATCCCTTAAACTGTCTCCCCAAACCTAATTCTATGTCTTATAATCTAGGTCTACACCCTCAAGCCAAGGAGACAAGATATGACGACAGTAGAAACCTTTCGTCTGCCAGACAGTGTCTGGCCCGTGAAATACAACCTGACTCTTACACCAGATCTCGAGAACTTTACCTTTGATGGTGAGGAGGCAATCGAATTAGAAGTGCGGGCAAAAACCAACTCTGTCAAAATAAATTCCGCGGAGCTCCAAATAACCCACGCAGAGATAGATCTGGGTCAAGGCAAAATCCTGGAAGCTATAGAGATTTCTCATAATGAAGAAAGAGAGACTGCCACCCTCACATTTGCCGAGGATATTCCTACAGGGTCATGCATTCTTAATTTGGCCTTCACCGGTATTCTTAATGATCAATTACGTGGATTTTACCGAAGTCAATACACCGGCCCAGATGGCCAGATTATGCATATGGCAACAACGCAGTTTGAAGCAACGGACGCCAGAAGAGCCTTCCCCTGTTGGGATGACCCATCAACAAAGGCCATATTCCAAGTCAATCTCATAGTTCCTTCTGATCTTCAAGCAATATCAAACACCATGCCATTCGAAGACACCAATATTGAAAACGGCAAGAAGTTAGTTAGATTCGAGGAATCCCCCAAAATGTCCACTTACTTGCTAGCCTTTATAGTAGGAGATATAGCATGTGTGGAAGCTAATGCAGCAAATAATACATTAATAAGGGTTTGGGCCACTCGGGGGAAAGAGAAGCAGGGACAATACGCGCTAGAAAATGCTGTCAAACTCCTAGAATATTTCAACGACTATTTTGGCATACCCTATCCACTAAGCAAACTCGATCATATTGCCATACCGGATTTCGCTGCAGGAGCAATGGAGAACTGGGGTGCAATCACGTATCGGGAGACCGCTCTCCTACATGACCCAGATAACTCGTCCGCCGGAACCAGGCAAAGGATATTAGAGGTAGTATCTCACGAAATGGCCCATATGTGGTTTGGAGACCTGGTTACTATGGAATGGTGGGATGATCTTTGGCTAAACGAGAGCTTCGCCTCTTGGATGGGTGACAAGGCGGTAGATCAGTTGTATCCAGAATGGCACATGTGGACTCAATTTGTAGCCAATGATACAAATCGAGGGCTTTCACTAGATGGTCTACGAAACTCTCACCCAATAGAAGCCGAAGTTAAAGACCCAGCTCAAATACGAGAACTTTTCGATGCAATAAGCTATAGCAAAGGAGGAGCAACCCTAAGGATGCTAGAGGAATTCTTGGGACAAGAAATATTTCGCCAAGGCCTCAACTCATATCTTTCCGCTCACCAATACTCCAATGCCCGCACTGAAGACCTTTGGAAGGCATTAGAAGAAGCATCTGGGCTACCAGTCACGGATATCATGAACACTTGGATCAAGCAGACGGGATACCCAGTACTTGACGTAAATAATATCCAAGACTCAGGAAACACGATAGTAAATATCCAACAAAACAGATTCTTGTACGACCATCTCCTAGTTGGAAACCAAGAAGATCCCGAGTTGTGGAAAGTACCAATAGGCATTACTACCAAGGATAAGGTAGAGCCAACCTCATTGCTTCTAGCAGACAGGTCTGCCTCCATAACGCTAAGTGACGTAACAAACAGTGATTGGATAAAGATAAACGCAGGCCAAACAGGATTCTACCGAGTAAATTACTCTGAAGCAGATTGGAATAAATTGAAACTTGGGATTGAGAAGATGGAACTTTCACCGACTGACCGCCTAGGTTTACAAAACGATTCATATGCTCTTATGAGGGCAGGCTTCACACCAGCTATTCAATTCTTATCGCTAGTTGAGGCTTATAAGAATGATGATGACGCAACTGTCTGGAACGACTTAGCCATTAACCTAAGGGGGCTAGAGTCTATTCTTCTTGATGAAGATTTCCTATCCCAATATCAGGCATCGGTAAGAAACCTGTACTCTGACATATCCGGGAAAGTGGGCTGGGTGGCCAAACCAGATGAAGGACACCTAGACTCCTTACTCAGATCAACAGTGCTGTTACAGTCCGGAGCCTTCGGAAACCAACAAGTTATAGATCAGGCGAAGATAAAATTCGACATGTACTTGAAAAACCCAAACTCCCTACACCCGGATCTAAGGGGTGTTGTATATAGCCTTTCTGCACAGTATGGAGATGACGCAACATACGAAACTCTGTGGAATCTGGAACGATCTACAACTTTGCATGAGGAAAAGATGCGTTTCTTGGGTTCACTATCTCGATTCCAGCAAGAACCATTGCTGAGCGATCTTCTTAAACGTTCACTGTCAGAAGATATTCGTTCACAAGACACAGTTCTCGTAATAGGCGCAGTAGCCGGCAATCCCAAAGGTAGAAACCTCGCCTGGGAATTCGTGAAATCCAATTGGTCGGAATTCGATCGCAGATACGGGAAAGGAGGATTTGCCCTTATGAATTTGGTGAGTATAACCGGTGCCTTCACAACGGCAGATCGCTTGAAAGACGTGGAGGATTTTTTCACGACCCATCAAGCCCCCTCAGCAGAGAGAACCATTCAGCAATCTTTAGAACGAATCAAACTAAACATAACCTGGCTAGAAAACAATCGCCAATCCATTAAAGAATGGATGAGCTCAAAGCACTGATTTCAAGTTGGTTTGTAAGGTTCAGGCATCTCTACAATCAGCACTTTCAAGAAACGGAGTACTAAAATTCTAACCGTTAGAAACGGCATCCTAGAGGATGCCGAAGATATTTTAAGGTTTCAGATGGCAATGGCTCTCGAAACAGAAGGATTAGTTTTGGATGAGAGCGTTCTGAGGAAAGGGATCAATCAAGTATTTCATTCCAAAGAGAAGGGGTTCTATCTGGTAGCTCAAGACAGCCATCATCTTGTTGGAAGCCTCCTCATAACCTACGAATGGAGCGACTGGCGCAACGCGACCTTTTGGTGGATACAGAGTGTATTTGTAGACCCAAGCTGGCGCCGTATGGGGGTCTACCGCTCTCTCCACCAACATATTCTCGATATGATCGATTCCCGAGACGATATTTGTGGGATCAGGTTGTATGTTGAGCGCTCCAACGATATAGCACAACACACTTACACAGAATTAGGCATGACCTATTCTCACTACGATTTGTACGAAACTGGCTTTGCTAGCTAGATTCACCGCAAATCCAACCCAACCGGAACACTAAACTAGATTATCAGTCAGGACCCTTAAAGATATCCATCATTAATCTAACCAACAATTAAGATCTTCCTTAATCCAGCAGTCGATCCAACAGACTTCCAAACTACTTTTGGGCTTCCATTCGTCGTCCATACTTCTGGCTCTGATGGCAATAAGAACAAATTTATCACCTATGTAAAAAATGGCCTTGTGAGTTTGAATTCATATGTTATAATAAGCAAATCCTAGACGAGGTGTGCCATGCAAGACTTTGAATACTTCGCACCCACTACCTTGGAAGACGCCGTCAAGTTGATGGGTGAAGATGGCGTTAGAGCAAAGGCCCTTGCCGGTGGAACAGACGTTCTCATCCAGCTAAGAGGCCGCAGATTCGAAATTGACCGACTGGTCAATGTTAAGGACGTTCCGGAACTCAACCAACTGTCAGTCTCAGCTGAGAACGGATTAACCGTCGGAGCCGCTGTACCATGCTACAGAGTATACGAAGACCCTGACATACAGCGTCTTTACCCAGGACTAGTAGATGCTGCATCGTTGATAGGCGGAATACAA
>CAYVMY010000055.1:0-7049 GCA_964452695.1 uncultured Dehalococcoidia bacterium | reverse complement strand
GGAGTGGTGGGGATTGGATAGGCATATTAGGGATGTCACAGAGAGGTTTGCCCGGCTAGGTTTTGCAGCGCTAGCACCTGACCTTTACCACGGACAGATCACATCCGAGCCGGACGAGGCTAGGAAATTGGCTATGGCACTAGAATATGATAGAGCTTCCAAGGAGATAGATGGCGCTGCATCATGGATGTTGGAACAACCATATACTCGAGGACCCAAATTTGGGTGCGTTGGGTATTGTATGGGTGGGGGCCTTGTACTATCTACTGCCATCAGGAATCAAGGCGTTGGAGGAGCGATAGTTTATTATGGTGGGCTTCCTAATCCACCAGAAAGCCTAGGATTACTCCAATCCCCGGTCTTGGCATTCTACGGTGATGGAGAAGCCGAAAGGGCTAATCAATTAAAACAAATACTAGATGATAACGGTAAGCCTAACGAGGTTCACATATACGAAGGGGCTGCTCACGGGTTTTTTAATGATACGAATCAAAATGGGTATGATTTGGCTTCTGCCTACGATACCTGGCCGAGAGCTATTCAATTCCTAAGGGATAATCTGAGTTAAACTACCTACTCGGATCGCATATATGCGACGTGTGACGATCTAGAATTAAGTTGGAATCGGCATCTTAATGTCGGAATTGAATCCATCCTCGCTAAATTATTTGTAGGAGTTTGCATTGCTTGTTCAAGACCCTAACTGGGTTTATGGGAAATTAGTTGATGATGCCAGGGATGCGATTGTCGTTTCAGATACGAACGGAGTTCTTCGCCTATGGAATATTGGGGCCGAATATATATTTGGTTACACTGCCGAAGAGGCGTTGGGACAGCCACTGGATTTAATTATTCCAGATCGGTTTCGAGATAGACATTGGGATGGCTATGGGCGTGTAATGGATACGGCGCATACGAAATATAAAGCAGAGTTGTTAGCTGTACCTGCTCTCACAAAAGATGGTAAGCGAATATCCATAGAATTTACAATAACCCTGTTGCAGGACGATTCAGGCGTACTTCACGGTATCGGGGCTATCATCAGGGACGTTACTGATCACAGGAACGAAGATAATACCATACGAGAGCAGCTATCAGAACTAAAGAAGCGTTTAGTCGATTAATAAATCTAAGATCCTCATCTGTGCAGAGTCTTAATATGGTGTAAAGCTAGCCCGCTTCTGGCGTATGGGAATGCTATGGTTCTAGAGTATAGACCCAAGTATCTTAGCCAGAATCCATCCTACTACCAAACAGAATGGATAAGTAACAACCCAAGCACCGAAAATTCCGCCAATAACACCGAAACTTATGGCACTAGTGCCCCTGGTTGAGCCTACACCTATTATTGCACTGCTCGACGTATGTGTTGTGCTGACAGGTAAACCTATGTTGGAAGCGGCTTCGATGACAGCGGCAGCTGCCATATTTGCCGTGAAACCACTTGCGGGATTAAGACGTGTTATCTTGGTTCCGCGCGTGTTAATGCCCCTCCATCCACCTAGCGCAGTGCCTAGTCCGATCGCCAAACCAGCTGATATCTGCATCCATGTCTCCACAGTGACATCTGCTGAGTAATAAACAGCCCACCCTAGGGCCATTATGCCCACAGCGTTCTGAGCATCGTTCTTGCCATGGGAATACGCGAGTAAGGCGGCAGACATTATTTGTAGCTTTCCAAACACAGCGTGGGCCGTGGATCTCGTCCAGTTCCTTAGTATCCAAGAGAGAATGACCATGAATACGAAGGCTCCTGCAAATCCCAATAGTGGAGAGAAGGCGAGAGCCATCATTACCTTTGCCACAACCGTTTCATCTACTCTTGCCACGCCCGCTGTAGCAATACCAGACCCTAGTACACCTGCCACTAGAGAATGACTTACGCTTACTGGGAAACCGAAACGTGTGGCGACAAGAACCCATGAAACTGCAGCTAGGATTGCTGACATGACAGCGGCTTGAGTCATATATTCCGGGTCAACTATTCCCTTGCCTATTGTCTTGGCAACTGCAGTTCCAGTTAGGGCTCCAAGTAGGTTCATTAAGCCCCCCATAAGTACTGCAACCGTAGGAGTGACCACGCGGGTGGCAACTATGGTAGCCAGCGCATTAGCGGCATCATTAAGCCCGTTCCCATAAGAGTACAATAGCGCTAGGGATATGGTAATTACTAGAAGAATTAAGCTCTGATCAGCCATGTTTTATTACTATCCCTTCCACAATGGCAGCAATTTCCTCACATCTATCTGTTGCACCCTCTAACTGCCCGTAAACTTCTTTCCATTTTATGATATCTATTGCAGAGTACGATTCAAATAGTTCTCCCATCGCTCTGCTTGTCACTTGGTCTGCTTGGTTCTCTAACGAGTTGAGTTCATCTTTGAGTGGAAGAAGGGCCTGCAATTTAGAGCCTCTGTTTTGTAGTAGACCCATCGCTTGATGTATAGTGTCAGAACAGCGAACGATGATGCGGCTAAGTTCTCTGGCGCTTTCAGTGGGGGCTTCTATGTGATATTCAAGCATGTACCTGGCCGCCTCCTCTATGCAGTCTATGACATCATCGAGACGTTCACCTAGGAGAGCTATATCTTCTCTGTCTATAGGAGTTATAAAAGCCTTATGTAGTTGGGTCATTATCTCATGTATTACGTTATCCCCAACTTCCTCTAATCTCTTTATTTCTCCCACTTTTGTCTGGACGTCTTCGTAATGTTCCATTAAATCCATAAGTTTTGCTGAAACCTCTTTAAGGTTGGCCGAACTTTCTTGCAAAAGCCGGAAGAAGCTATCTTCTCGTGGCATGATAGAGAATCTCATAATTATCTCCTAACAATGTGTTTCGTTGGTATTTTAGCCATTCATTTTGACCCATACGAGCCAACATGTTCATTGAACTAGAATTTGATATATGAATAATACCTCAAGAAAATTAATGAGACCTTAAGGGAATATTAACATCAGATTAATAGCACCAAATCTCAAAACACTTCATTAAGGTAGCCCAGTTGATCTACAGGAGTCGTGTGGAAATTATTGTTTCCAATTGCACCATAACTTAGTGCTAAATAATCAGGAGCAAAATAGGGTGTAGGAAACTGGATGAGATTACCTTACGACCTAGACTTAAGTCATGTGATTTGCTTCTGGTTTGCCTGTTCCGCAAACATGCCTCGCATGTGAATGTTGGCTGAGATTAGAAAGGGGCTATCTTGCCTATCAGAACATGCTTTTCTACGAGGGGATGAAATTCTGGAAATGCATTAGATGTGGTGACCGCACTACCGAGTTTTACAGGTATATAATCTATGAAAACCCTCTTTAGCGGTATGTGCCAAACCTTCTTTACTATGAGGGGCCTGATGAAAAATAGCCGATGGCATTGACAGATATGGTTGAGTTAGACAAGCCCATCAAAAATGAGCCGGCAGTGTGAAAGAGAACACACTTCCTTTACCTTGAGAACTTGTGACAGATATTACGCCCCCATAAAATTCTATAATGTGTCTGGCAATCGATAGTCCTAACCCTGTCCCTTGGTATGTTCTTGAGCTGTCGACGCGATAGAATCTCTCGAAAATATGAAGCTGGTCCTGTTCTGAGATGCCCATACCTGTGTCTGAAACACGAGTTATCACGTTGTTGTTTTCAACATCCACAGTTATGTGTATAGCCCCGCCCTTAGGTGTAAACTTTAAGGAGTTGTCTAGTAGGTTTATCATCACCTGATGGATTCTATCTTTTTCTGCTAGTACGTAGGGAATAGAATCTGATCTCATAATTGTAAGAGATATATCCTTCGCGATACACTGTGGCAAGAATTCTTGATTGATTTCTTCTAACAAATTGGTAATGTCCATGGGGCTTGCTGTTAGATCTGCTTGATTGCTCTCCAACAAGGACAACTCTAAAAGGTCATTTACTATGTTGGTCATGCGATCCACGTCTTTATGTATACGACCGATAAACTCTTTGGCTGCAGTAGGCTCTTCTATGGCTCCATTCTCAAGTGTTTCAGTCATAGCCTTTATGGACGCTAGTGGACTTCGTATTTCATGAGACGCGTTACTGACGAACTGGCGTCTGGTTGCATCTACTTGCCTTATGCGGGGCAGATCGTGCAGAGTTACGAGCACCCCCGGGTCGCCTTCTCCTGTTAGTGGTGTTGCTATTGCGCTTAGATAACGTCTTGGGTACACCAACTCAATCTCACGATTTCGGGTGCTTTCTGTCGTCAAAGCATCTGCCACTAGGGATTGAAGTTGATGATTATGGACAGTCTCAACAAATCTCCCTCCGGTTGCACTTCCAGGGCTCAGAGCTAAGAGTTGCTCAGCAGCAGGGTTTATCAGTTCGATTATTCCCTCTCCCTGCCTTAGATAGAATAATCTCTTTATTACAACAACACCGTCTGCCATAGTGTCTAGTACCGCTGACATCTTGTTTCTCTCGATTGATAGATCTCCAACGATAGCCTTTAAGGCAGATGACATACGATTAAAGGCTTTTGCAAGGTCTTCAGTTTCATCGGATGATATGGATTCGACATGTTGGTCTAGGTCTCCATTTGAGAGGCGTATAGCTGCCTCAGTCATTAAGTGGACTGACCTGGAAGTTCTTCTAGCTAGCATATATCCAAGAGCTAGCGAAAGGAATGTAACTATCAATGCTGATAGAGCTATGGTGACAATGATTTGTCTAGTGGTTTGTTCTAGGTAAGCAGTTGGAACGGCTATCCTGGATATTCCCACCGTATCATCTTCAAGTATTATTGGGACCGCAGTGTAGAACATTTCTTCTCCTACAGTGCCGCTGAGTCTTGTTGATTTGCCGGAACCAAATTTTAAGGCAGCTTGAATCTCATCTCTGGAGATATGATTGTCCATATGCGAAGGATCTTCCCAAGTATCAGCTATTACAACGCCTGTTAAATCCACTATCGTGACGCGTGCCCCTATTAAGATTCCAATGCGATCACTTACTTCTTGTATCTTATCTATATTGTGGCTTTCATGTAGGTAGATGTTAGTAGATTCTCCTATCAAGCTTGCCTGTTCTTCTAACGTTTCCTCAAGATTGGATATGTATGAGTCTTGAACGAAGTTGACCATATATATACTAAGGGCGCCCATAGATGCCACAATCAGAGCCGTGTAGGACAATACAATTCGCCACTGGAGGGTGTTTAGGAACTTCATTCTTCGAATCGATATCCTATGCCACGTACGGTTACAATTCTTCGAGGTTTACTTGGGTCTGTTTCGATTTTCTCTCTGAGCCACCTGATGTGCACATCCACGGTTCTTATGTCTCCTATGTAGTCTGCCTCCCATAATTGGTCTAGGAGTTGTGTGCGAGAAAAGGCTCTACCCTTGTTAGAAGCGAGCAGATGTAAGAGGGAAAATTCTTGCGGCTTAAGATTTATAACTTCATTATTCATTTTGGCTTCGTGTCTTAACAAATTTAGTATGAGGTTTCCGGTTATGATTTCCTCTGTTTTGCTGAGATCTGCAGTATCCTTTATAACTAAGCCGGAGCGTCTCAACAAGGCCTTAACGCGGGCGACTAGTTCTCTCATGCTGAAAGGTTTAGTAACGTAGTCGTCAGCACCTAATTCCAGCCCTATCACTTTGTCAGTTTCCTCTACCTTTGCAGTAAGCATAAGTATTGGCATGCTCATTTCGAGTCTGAGGATATTGCATACTGCTAGGCCGTCTATCTTTGGTATCATTAGATCAAGTATCATTAGGTCAGGGGATTTTTCCCTAGCAACCTGAATGGCCGCCTCCCCGTCATTTGCGGTTAGAACTTTATATCCCTCTTTGACCAAAGTGTATTTTATGGCTTCTAGGATATTTTCTTCATCGTCTACTACAAGTACTGTGCCGTTAGACAACGTCATCTCCTGCTGTTTGATCCCAGCCCATTATCTCGAATATTCTAGCCTTTCGCGAGACTCCTGTCATCGCAGAGTTCCCTGCATTCGATTTATGGCGCCCTGTCGGAACCAGGGAAAGGGAGCTAGCTGTTGTTTGGTAAATCAGAAAAGGTTACTGATCGGCTCCGGGGAGGAATTCGTTGCCTATTATGTCATCACTTTCTAGTTGGGTTATCTCATCCTGACTCAGGCCCACTAATCTCCTGAGTACCTCGTGATTGTGCTCCCCTAGACAATTGGCTGGTATACGAATGCGACCTTGGGACTTGCTCATTTTCCAAGTCATCCCAGGATATTTTTGTGTACCAGCTTCCTTATGTGTTACTTCTTCGAAGAATTGTCTTTCATTTAGGTGTGGATCAGAGTAAGCTTCACCGAAATTTAGGACTGGGCCAGATGGTATTCCTATATGCTGTAGCTCATGGAACAAGTCATAGTGATCCCATTCTTTGGTCCATGAGGATATATATCTGTCTAGTTCGTCCTCATTATTCTTCCGACTTTTCATGGTGGCGAATTGTGGCTGTCTAGCCCAAGTTGGGTTACCCATGAATTCGATGAGCTTTCCCCATTCCTCTTCGTTTCTGCAAGTTAGGGTTATCCATTTATCATTACGTTGGTCTGGCATATCATTACCTGGCATAGCTGGATAGCATCCATGAGGGGCCCAGACTCTATGACGATTTCCAAGCCTTCCGGCTATTCTGTCATTCATAAAATAATCCATGAAATATTCGCCCAGGTGTGGCATAAAATTTTCACATTGACCAAAGTCAATGAATTGTCCTTTGCCTGTCTTGCTCCTGTGATACAGGGCTGATGTTACTGCGAACGGGATTGCGGAAGATGAACTAGCATCGGTGTGGACCATACTACGTATCAATTCCACTTTTTGATCTTCATATCCCCTTAGAGATAAGTGCCCGGACATGGCGTCAGCGCTGTCTCCCCAGCCGCGATAGGCTCTATACGGGCCAGTGTTACCGAATTGGGGAAGTGATACCATTATCAAGTGTGGGTTTATCTTACTAAGGACCTCATAGCCAATGCCTAGGCGTTCCATTACGCCATAGGCATAATTCTCAATTATAACGTCACTTACGGCGACTAGCCT
>CAYVMY010000054.1:0-7157 GCA_964452695.1 uncultured Dehalococcoidia bacterium | reverse complement strand
GGCTCCACTGCCTACCTAGGTCTCTTAAACAAACTGATTCCGCCATTTTGGTTAGTCAGAGTCTATCCCCAGCAATATAGCATTGCCATCAACACGGATTGGATAAGTAGCAACATTCTGGTCCGGGTTACCCCGTTCTTTTACTCCTGTGCGAATATCAAATCTTGCACCATGAAGAGGACAAACAATGCAATCACCATCCAAATCCCCTTCAGAAAGGTTCCCACCCCTATGTGTACACACCGCATCTATAGCGTAATATTCCCCACCTACATTGAATAAAACGGCCATAGTACCATCAACTTCCACATAGAGAAAACTTCCTGATGATATATCGCCAACTTCTGCAACCTGGCTAAACTTTGTCATTTATCCTCCGTTACCTGATATTGAGATGTTAATGATTATGAATCCTATATCGTACCTAGGTTTATTTTGGACTGCCGCTCCCATCCATAGTCTACACTGCAAGAATTCCATCAACAATATGTGATCCAAAAGATTGGCTGACAAGTCACCATAGAATATGATATCAATAACAGAAATGAACAGGAGGGCCAATTGGAATTCGAAAATATCATCTACGGAAAATTTAAGGACGAGCCGAAAATTGCCCAAATTACATTGAACCGACCAGAGCGCCTTAATGCGCTAAGCACGAACCTGCTCGATGAATTCTATATGGCAGCTGATGAATTCGATAATGACCCGGAGGCAGTGGTATTAATTGTGAAGGGCTCTGGGCGTGCATTTTCTTCAGGATACGACCTAGGAGGGGGATCATCCAACAAGGCTGAGGCCACGGAACAGATTCAGCCTTCAATCGGCCGGAGCCGCAGGGGCATGAACTCCTCAGTAAACCGATACCTTAATTTCTGGAACATACGTAAGCCAACAATAGCTCAAATCCACGGTTATTGCCTTTCAGGAGGCACAGAGTTGTCTGCGATGTGTGATCTCATAGTAGCCGCGGAAAATTCAACCCTTGGCCACATAGCTGGAAGGTACCAAGGTACTTTACGCACGAATTCCCTCTGGCCTTATACAATAGGAATGCGTAAGACCAAAGAAATTTTGTTCACTGGTGATTTCATAGATGGTAAGGAGGCAGAACGCATAGGAATGGTCAACAAAGCTGTTCCTGCGGACGAATTAGACGATGAGGTTTACGACTTAGCTAGACGAATTGCCCGCGTGCCACTTGAGATCCTAACCCTGCACAAACATAGCGTAAATCGTTGGTTTGAGACAATGGGACTTCACTCAGTTCTGAGAAGCTCAGCCGATTTCGATGCCATGGGCCCATTCACAGGAGTTATGGGAGAGCTTCAGAAATTAGTAGACGAGCAGGGAATGCAAGCAGCACTGGCCTTCCGAGATGCCCCATGGAGAAAGTACGAGCGAAAACCTGCACCCAAGGACGAATAAAAAATATCTGTGAAGTAAAATTTCGCTTTCAGACAGGTGAAATAGAGTCAAAAACTTTCTGTAGGCTATTGGGATCTCGGGATCCCACACATCCATTTCATGCTTAAAATTATCCGCCCTGTAAACCTAGAAACCTTCCCAAAATGAGGTTATACTCCGGTCAATGACCCCACAAAAATGGGAACACGATGACACAATAAGAACTAGAACATCCTGAAGGAGGAGTGTATGAAACTGGTACTCTTTAACGACTACCGCCTAGGCTTGCTAGATGGAGAATCTGTGATAGACGTGTCAGCAGTAACTGACGGCATGGCCTACGACCATGGCACTCGAATGAGCAGGATGATAGAACAATTTTCTGCCCTAAAACCCCAAATTGAGCATCATGCTCAAGGGGCAACTAGAATCCCTATCTCTGAAGTTAAGCTACGAGCTCCACTCCCTAGGCCAGGCAAAATGATATGCATGGCCGTAAACTACATGGAGTACGGGACTCGATCCGAACCAGCCCCTATAAACGCGTTTCTTAAGTCACCCAGTGCTATAATCGGACCTGGTGAGACAATCATACTACCCGATGAAGAAGCGAATGTATTCGAACACGAGGCAGAATTGGCTCTGGTCATAGGGAAGGCCGGAAAAAACATACCTTCAAGCGAAGCCCTATCTTATGTGTTCGGATACATGAATTTTATAGACGGTTCTGCTAGAGGCCCTGGTTCTCCTGGAATGGACAATTTCTTCCCCGGGAAGTCATGGCATACCTTCGCACCTATGGGCCCAGCGTTAGTAACTGCGGATGAGATATCTGATCCCCAAGACCTGAACGTGCGACTCTGGGTAAACGGAGAGCTTAGGCAAGATTACCCGACCAGTGACATGGCACACAAGATACCTAGGGTGATTGAATGGATATCTTCTGTAACAACTTTAGAACCAGGTGACATAATAGCTTGTGGAACTAACCATCAAGGACTTGGGCCTCTCCAAGATGGAGACGAACTAGAAATGGAAATAGATGGATTGGGGCGACTGTCTGGTCTTAGTGTACGAGATGATAAAAAGAGATCTTGGCCACGAGAAACCCGGGCCCAAAAGGCAGCCAGAGAAGCATCAAACTAGAAATCGGGTCCGTAACAGTAATGGGCCAATAACAATTGCTAGGAGGAAATAGTGAAACTAGTATTCTTCGACGATTACAGACTCGGCGTCCTTAGGGGCGGAAATGTTATAGACTCTTCTGCTCTGGTATCGGACATAAAAAGCGATTCACCACAAGACCTAATTAGTAAACTCATAGAGTCCTTTGACGACTACAAGGGCCATTTGGAGAATCTCGCAAACAGTTCTGACGGGAAGCCATTGTCCTCGGTAAAACTACGGTCTCCACTTCCTAAGCCAAGGATAGTGTGCATGGCAGTTAATTACATAGACATCCTAGCATCTGAACCTAAACCCATAAACGGATTCAACAAGTCACCAAACGCTGTAATTGGTCCCAACGAAACCATAGAACTACCACCCTATGAAGCCAGTATTTTTGAACATGAAGCTGAGCTCGGCCTAGTAATCGGAAAAGCCACAAAGAATGTTAACGCAGAGAACGCTTTTGAACATATTTTTGGCTATGTCAACTTCATAGACGTTTCAGCTAGAGACCTTGGAGGCAACAGTTTTTTCTGGGGAAAATCTTGGGACACATTCGCTCCAATCGGCCCAGCAATTGTCACGGCAGATGAAATAGCCGACCCCCAAAATCTTCAGGTAAAACTCTGGGTTAATGGAACGCTGCGCCAAGACTTCACAACTAGTGATATGGCACACAAAATCCCCCGTTCAGTAGAATGGGTTTCCTCTATAGCCGCTCTGAGGCCTGGAGATCTAATTGCAACCGGTACAAACCATGCTGGTCTTGGCCCACTACAAGATGGGGATGAGATCGAGATGGAGATAGAAGGGCTGGAACGACTTGCAGGGCTTAAGGTATCAGACCAAAAGAAACGTTCTTGGCCAATAGAAACCCGACTGGAACGTATGCAAAGAGAAAACGCTAAATAAACTGATTAAGTACCACCCCATCCTAGAAACCCGCACAATAGGTTTTATGCTAAGTATCACGATGAGGATTCGTATTTCATCGTACTCTTCTATACTTTGAAACGCTCCTAAGATATCTAGGAGGAATCATGTGAGAACCTCTGATAGTATATGAAACTTCTGAAACATATATAGAACCATCTGAATCAACAGCAATCCCGTGAGGGGCAATAAATTGTCCCGGACCTTCCCCTTCTTCCTCTTCGCCGAATCTACAAACCAAATCCCCCTTTAGGTTATATATACCCACCCTATGACCCATCCCTGGAGCTGTATCTAACCCAGGCATACCGTTCAATTCTCCAATGTATACATGATCGCCGTAGAGCACCATCGAATCCGGCCTGTGAATATTGTTCCACATTCTCAAAAAAGTGCCATGCTCATCAAAAATTTGAACTCTATGCGCTTCTCTGTCCACAACATAAACATTATTGCTGCCATCTAAAGCTATATTGTGAGGCCTCATAAATTGTCCGGCATCTATTCCGGGACTACCCCAGGAAAGTTTATGATCCCCATCGGCATTGAAGATGTGAATCCTGGAATTCCCGTATCCATCTGACACGTATATATCACCGTTATCAGGCCTTATAGCAGCAGAAGTTGGTCTGTTAAAGGGCTCACCTCCCCAAATCGGCTTGGGTTTATTTCTTTGACCTATCTCCATAAGCTTTTCCCCTTCAGGAGATATTTTTTGTATTGTATGCAGGCCATCATCTGCAACTAGTATAGAATCATCATGCGCTATGTATAGGCCATGTGTACGGCTTTCACTGAACATGCCTTTACCAATGGTATTCAAGTAGTGCCCATCTTTATCGAAAATGACTATTGGATCTGCTCCCCTAGTCAATAAATACACTTTATTCTGGGAGTCGACCGCTACGCCTGGACATTCTACAAATTCAATTTGCCCGGGCACATTTGGCCATCCATCAACATATTCATACTGGAAATCCCCAAACCCAAATATCTTTGACATATTCGACTCCCATCACATTCTGCAAGTATAACTTGATCCTATCACTCACAGACACCAGAGACGCGATACTTAATAGCAAAGTAGATAGCACAATATCTAACTGAAACCATAGCGCCCAGCTAATCGCCCTTGGCAAGGTTCATTTATGTGCCGTAAACTAAATCCCGCCGATTAGAGAAAGAGCGAAGTACATTACAAACGTATACGGTATAAAACCTAGAACCACAACGGCAACCGCTCTAAGTGTTGATGAATAATCCAACGCCTGCCTGATAGCGATAATCGTGGCAACAAGACGCCATATTTCGGCGAAAAGAGCTATAGGTACACCAACAACCGGCACTACGCCAAATATTTTGAGTAGCCCCGGCGTCTGGGCAAAGCCCGTTGTACGGGCGACCTGCCCCCAATCACACTCTGTATCACTTGTTGGGAGTACCTTGGATCCTATTAAATATATAATAAAGGCCCAAACCGCCCAGCTAATCAACCCAAATAACACTAATGGTATGAAGACTGCTATTCCTTGATCTATGGCCGCGCTCAACCCGGTAGCTAGGGCAACCACCATCACTACAATCAACGCCTGCCTAGTGGCTGAGGTATCGGCCTCAACCTCCTCAAACATACGCACATCCAGTTTAGCAGCCCCTATCATACGCTCAATTAAACTATGCTCATTCGCAAACCCACAATTGGAGCAGAATTGTGCATCTTGGACATTATCCAACCCGCATTGCTTACATTTCATTTATAATCTCCCTCATGTAGAAGGTATATTCGAGTCCCTACTAGACTGTAGGGATATTTTCACACACTTTAGCTATTTGGACCTCACAAAGCAATAGGAGCACGTTGTTCTTAGTACTAACTGTACTCTAGACTCGCCAGCTTTAATAAATACTCAAGGACACACGGTTTATGGTAAATTGGCCTACCTGGTTCGTAAGGTTCACATTAGATCACAAAATGGCCATAGAAGATCCAATTATATTCCCCAACAGGAAGGTTACAAGCGCCGCCAATCCGCCCAAACAAGCCATTCTAGCAGCGCCCCAAACAATATTTTTCCCAGACATCCAAGAAATTGTTCCTCCCACCAGAAGTAGAGAAGCAGCACTAAGGATCACGCTTTGAAGCACCGCATCCATATTACCTCTTACCAAATAGGGAATTATGGGAATCAACGCGCCTGCCACAAATGCAACGAAAGAACTAAAGGCTGCTGACAACGGAGAACCTAATTGTAAGGGATTAAAACCTAGATCTTCCCTAAACACGGTGTCCAGAGCAAAACTTGGGTTCGCTACTATCTCACCAGCCACGATACTAGCCTGTTCAACAGAAAGGCCTTTATTGACATATATATTTATCAAAACTTCCTTTTTACTCTCCGGCGAAGTTTCTATAATGGCTCGTTCAAGATCGATCTGGTGTTCGAAAACATCCTTCTGTGAACGCACGGAAATATATTCACCCACAGCCATAGAAAAAGCTCCAGCGAATAGGCCACCAACCCCTGCCAGTAGAACAGCATTGGCATTATTGGTACCTCCAGCAACAGCCATTACCAGACAGAAATTAGATACCAAACCATCGTTGATGCCCAGAACTGCTGCCCTTAAACTGCCACTCGTTCCCCAATATAATCTTTTCCATTTAAACACGACTACTCTGTGTCCATTCTGATCTCAAAAGGCATCAGTTTTGCTCTACTACGACCACACCAGTTGTACCATCCACAGTCACCATGTCTCCATCCTTAATGAAATCTGTTCCATTAATAGTGCCGATTACTGCAGGTGTACCAAACTCTCTAGCAACCACCGCCCCATGCGATAGCACTCCACCAGAGTTGGTAACTACAGCACCGGCAACCCCTACGTAAGGAGTCCAAGGAGGCGTAAGGGCTCTAACCACAAGAACTTGGCCTTCCTCGAGATGGCTCACTTCATCTATGGACTGAAAAACTCTTGCTAGGCCTCGATGGTTACCCTTGGATGCCGCTGTCCCTTTGATGATAATCCCAGAGTTAGATTCCGATGGTACTCCGGTATTTTCACCGGTATTTTCTGGTGGTTTCCCCAAAAGTAACGGTGGAGGTGTTGACCTGTATTTTTCCTGCAATGCCTTACGATTTGCCAGATCATCTAAGCGAATAGGTTCCCCACCCTCTAGAACTTCCAATAATTCATTCCTAGTGTAGAAGAAAACATCGTCTTCATGCTTAATCAGGCTCTTTTTCACCATGTAGGCACCAATAGATAGCCATCGTTTTCGAGATGAAAATACACATTGTTGGTCGCACAACAAGTTATGATCCTCTAAGTTGGGCATAAGCTGCTGAGCCATCTCCATCAAAAGCAATAGATTATCAGAGCCACCATTAACTTCATCTATACTGCGTATTTCTTCCTCCAGATCTATACGCCGCTTCCTTTGACTGTCACTAGCTTCTCTAGGACTTTTCCAATCTTCTTGAGCTGCATAGGCACGTATCATAGACATAGGAATGTCAGAACCCTCTCGCCATGTTGGTAAATCCTGAAGTCCATTATTTGTTGTAGCACCAAAGGCATCAAGCATTTTATTATATGCTTCGACAAACTCTTTGGATGAATAAATCTCAGATGAATCTGTGGCT
>CAYVMY010000053.1:5668-7167 GCA_964452695.1 uncultured Dehalococcoidia bacterium | reverse complement strand
GAAATTGTGGAGTCTTATACTAATCATATCCTCTCAAATCCTTACTCACCGCCAACCGACATACAGCTAGATGAGGAACTTCTGGCATTTCTGATACGCGAAGGGCGCGTCGTCAAAGTAAGTGCATCGGTGATATACGACGCCCATATCTTCGATAACATATCAGATACCATAATTAGCAAGATAAAGGAATCCGGCAAAATTAATGTTGCCCAGGTACGAGATACATTCCAAACGAGCAGAAAATATGCCTTAGCTCTACTTGAGTATATGGATCAACAACGAATTACCAGGCGACTAGGCGACGATCGAATTTTAAGGTAGGACGGTATAAGCAATGTCCCTCGATTTGCACAAGGTAGCGTTTCAAGTGGAATCTGTGGCTTCTGAACTTAGCGACCGCCAAACAAGCTGGTCGGATAAATTGAAAGACACGGTACGCGATCTCACAACAGCAGACCCTTCGTCAATCGAGGAAAAGCGAATTAGAAGTCGTAGTACATTCCTGACTGCTGGGGTTGGTACTTCAATAAGCGAGAAACACAACCCTACCCTACTTCCTGCAGATTATACGGTCCTAGCGGTAGATGGGTCTCACATAGATGTCGACAGACACCTGGCACTGAAATGCTACCTTATAAACATAGGAAGGGTGAGTATAACGTATGGGGAGAATCCCTATGCTTCCTTATCCAATGATCCTCGCCTATATAGCGAAGAAGCCGATATGCATATACTCCAATCACAGGGCAACAGAGCCCAAGTTTTGGAAGGCAACCTATTGGGAGCGCTTAGGGCCGTGGAAGAGATGAGTGCATTATCATCCCTTGCAGATGAAGCAGACCCTAAAGTACCTACATTGGCTTTAATCGATGGATCACTCATACTCTGGACTTTAATTGGCCAAGGATATGCTTATTTTGTTAGGCAGAAGCTTGTAGAAGAAGTATTCTTGCCAGCTCTAGAAAAGCTTCACAAAATGGCTCTTAACCAGAATTTGGTCGTGGCATCATATGTAAGCCTTCCACGAAGTTCAGATCTGATAAACGCACTGCGGCTAGATGCGAGATATTGCCACTACGAATCTGCCAATTGTGATATCAACTGTGGCCAATTGGCGCCTGGAACACGGCCATGTGATACCCTATCAGGAATCTCGGACCGAGATATTCTTGGGTTATTGTTAAACCCAGGGCAACGCTCAGACACATTTGCGAGCACCTCATCAATTGTAAGAGATTACTATAGGGAAAACCAGATACACTTCTTTTACCTTAACAATGGGTCGGAAATATCAAGAGTAGAAATTCCCAGCTGGGTGGCAAACAACAGGGAAATGATGGACCTGACTCATGCCCTCGTACTAAATCAATGTGACAAGGGCCACGGGTATCCCTTGGCTCTCGCTGAGGCACATGAGCAGGCTGTAATAACCACATCAGACAGAGAGCAATTTCGTGCGCTTATCAGCAACGCTCTTAACAGATATAGTCTGGCTA
>CAYVMY010000053.1:4939-5658 GCA_964452695.1 uncultured Dehalococcoidia bacterium | reverse complement strand
AGAAACTCAAGTGGCTTTAAAATACTGATAGTTTGTATATGAGATATTTCTTACGCGTACTTATAACCGATATATGAAATATAATGAATATCAGATTAAAATATAGCAAACAATACTCAGGCGTAGTCTGGGAAGAAGGTAGATAACAAAACATAGTATGGGCATGTCAAGATTGAATGAAACAGAAGACCGAATTGGAGAAGTGGTGGAAGCCTCCACCACAACTTTTGTTACACAATGCTACAACCTATACGACAGCCCTTCTATAGGGTCTATTGTCAGGGCTAATAATCGCCGCCCAGTTTATGGAATTGTAAGCAATATAAACACCCAAGCTATAGATCCTTCTCGTAAACCTGTACCACGCGGAATCGACGTTAACACAGAAGAGGATGTTTATAATGCCAACCCACAACTTCAACATCTATTGAGAACAGAATTCCAAAGCACAATAGTAGCTTATCAAGCTGTAGACAATATAAGATTTGAACTCCCACCAACGCCACCACAGATATACTCTTTTGTTCAAACTTGCCATCCAGATGAATTTGAATTTCTTGAGGTCTCCACCTACCTGATTAAGTCCCTGGTAAATGCCAACTTGGCAGCCACGGATGAAGTTATAGCCGCTTGCCTAAAATCCTTAGCCAAAGTAAGAGACAACCCTACTGAATTCCTGATTAATTCTGGAAAAGACCTAATATATTTTTTCCAAGGTG
>CAYVMY010000053.1:1396-4929 GCA_964452695.1 uncultured Dehalococcoidia bacterium | reverse complement strand
GATTATAAAGAGCGCAAGCAATGAATGAAATCTCGGAAAATAGAGGATTCTTGGGAATTGTAGTCGGAGGATCCCTTGCAAAAGGCATAGATGTCAGGCTAGATGCCAACACATCCCTCGAGCAAATAGCATTAGGGCAACATGTAGTAATAGATGGCCAAGAGATGCGTTTTTTTGGCGTGGTAACTGATATACTTCTCCAGTTTTCCGATCATTCGTTGAGAGATTTCCCTCCAAGAACCACAGATCCCATTATATCCGCCATAATCGCCAATACGTCCGCCTAGTCTATTATTCAGGTTCTTCCAATGCTCACTTTAAATTCGACACTTGGCCTCAGTGATGGCCCATCACCAGCCAAAACCATACCGTCCCACTTCTCCAAGGTCTACCTCGCTTCTGAACAAGATATACAGCTGGTTTTTGGATCTGAGGATAAGGAAAATTTCTGGATAGGCAACCCATTAGACATGGAAAGCAAAATATGTCTAAACCTAAATGAGTTTTCCAAGAGATCTAACGGAGTATTCGGAAAAAGTGGAACAGGTAAAACCTTTCTCACCAGGTTATTACTTACTGGAATAATGCAAAAAAGTAGTGCAGTTAACTTGGTTTTCGACATGCAAAGTGAATATGGATGGCAAGGTTACAGGGAGGAAGGTGGATGGGTAAAAGGCCTTAAGCAACTCTTCCCATCCAAGGTCGCTGTCTTCTCTCTAGATGAAGAACACTGCCGACGTCTTTGTATATCTCCCGACTATTTAGTGCGGATTGGATATAACCAGATAGACCCGGAAGATATCGAACTCCTCATTGAAACATTAAACCTATCCAGTGTCGCAGCAGATGCAACTTATACTTTAGCCTCTCACTTCGGTCACAGAACGTGGCTTAAGCACTTCTTAGATCTAGACTCGACATCATTAAGAGATTTATCAAAAGAGATTAATGTTAACGATCGGGCACTCTCTACGCTTCATAACCGTATGAGAAGGCTGCAACGTTTTCACTTTATAACTGAAAACGAATCCGAAGGAGCAGTGGATGAGATACTCGCCTACCTAGACAGGGGTATACACGTCATACTAGAATTCGGCCGCTACCAGAACGAATTGTCTGCATATATACTAGTCGCCAACCTACTTACAAGGCGAATACATAGTCGGTATTCTAGACGTAAAGAAGAGGCTATGGGAGACCCGGCAAAGGAACCGAGACCACTTGTAATAACTATAGAAGAGGCGCATAGATTCTTGAATGCCGGAATAGCAAATCAGACTATTTTTGGGACCATAGCAAGAGAAATGCGAAAGTATAACGTAACCCTGTTGGTAATAGACCAGAGACCTAGCGGTATAGATGACGAAGTAATGAGTCAAATAGGAACAAAATTAGCATGTCTTTTAGACAATGAACGTGATATAGATGCTATATTCTCTGGAGTTGCTGGGTCTAGAGAATTGCGTTCTGTTTTGAGCAAACTCAACAGTAAACAACAAGCTCTGATATTTGGACACTCTGTCCCCATGCCAGTAGTAGTTAGAGTAAGAGACTTCGGAACCGAAGAATCATATCGTACGCTCGGATTCCAAGACACGGTTGCCTTGGCTGAGCAAGCAGATAGAGACGCCAAAGATTTATTTGGAGGACAATAAATTCCCAGACCAAGGTAGAATTGCAAATAGAATCATGGGAAACATTCGTCAAAGTTAATAGTCATACGTGCCTTACAATTTAGTGCGGTAACATTGACTTGTATAGATTACGATGACATAAACAAATAAAATGGAAATCCAAAATAACAAATGACAGAAGATTGTAGCAGGAAAATATCTTGAACGTGCTGATTATAGGAAATGGATCGAGGGAACATGCCATCACCTGGAAAATCCTTCAAAGCCCCCTCGCTGACAACGTATATGTAAGCCCAGGTAATGCGGGCACGGCCAGCATAGCCAAGAATATTGATGTTGCATCTACGAATATTCCCATGCAGCTAGCCATCGCTAAAGAATACAATATTGACCTTGCCGTAATTGGGCCGGAAGGGCCATTAGCAAAAGGAATCGTAGACCGTTTTAACGAAAACAATATACCTGTATTTGGGCCTTCTCAATCAGCTTCAGCCATTGAAAGCAGCAAAGCATTTGCAAAACACTTGATGAATAAGTATCAAATACCTACTGGAGGCTTCAAGACATTCCAATCTCTTGATGAGGCCTCCGATTATCTTCTAAATCACAATTTGCCTGTGGTTATAAAAGCAAATGGCCTTGCAGCAGGCAAGGGAGTGACCATCGTAAATAGCTACGATGAAGGAATTAAAGCCTTGGAGGATTGTTTGACTCAAAGGCTGCTTGGTAATGCTGGAGATACCGTACTCATAGAGGAATTCTTGACCGGAACAGAACTAAGCGTTTTTGGATTTACAGACGGGAAATCCATATCCAATTTAATAGGAGCTTGCGATTATAAACGAGCTTATGATGGAGATAAGGGTCCAAACACTGGAGGAATGGGAAGTTATAGCCCCCCTCCATTTTGGACTCCAGAGCTAGAGGAAGAAATAAGAGAAACCATAATGCTACCTACCATTAAGGCTCTTGCTCAAGAAGGAAGTCCCTTCTTAGGAATTCTTTACGGAGGTATTATGCTAACTGAATCAGGACCCAAAGTACTTGAATTTAATTGTAGGTTTGGAGACCCGGAAACCCAAGTCATATTGCCACAAATGTCCTCAGACTTACTAGCAGCCATGCAATCAGTCGTAAACGGAACCCTAAACGAAACCCAAATAGTATGGAGTAACAAGCCTCATGTCGGAGTAGTTATGAGTTCTGGCGGATACCCTAATGAATACAAACTAGGAGCCCCGATATCTGGGCTTGACAACCAAAATATGCGATCCCTGCTTTTCCACGGAGGAACTAAATTGGACAGCTTATCAAATTCCGTAGTTAATAATGGAGGGAGGGTATTAACAGTAGTAAGTTCTGGAGAAACTATTAATCAAGCTAGGCTCCAAGCGTACGAAGATATCGAGCAAATACATTTCAGCGAATGCTTCTATCGAAAGGATATCGCTGTAGGCATTTAGGGAAGTCAGACAAAAATCAACAATATAGAAAGATTGGAGTACATATCATGCCTCTTGTAGGTGTAGTAATAGGAAGCAAAACAGACGAAGACTTAGGGCAGGAAACAATAAACACATTAACTGAGCTCGGAATATCAAGTGAATTGTCAGTGATATCCGCCCACCGAAAACCTGATGCAGCTAGAGAATATGGTACAACTGCATCAAGTCGAGGCATAGAAGTAATAATTGCCGCTGCAGGAGGTTCTGCAGCATTACCAGGAGTAATGGCTTCCTGGTCTTTATTGCCAGTCATAGGAATCCCTGTCGCATCCAGTGCTGTGGGTGGCCTAGATTCTCTTTATTCCATAGCCCAGATGCCTCCCGGTATTCCGGTTGCCTGTGTGGCTATCGGGTCTTGGGGCGCAAGGAATTCGGCTTATCTGGCAGCCTCTAT
>CAYVMY010000053.1:0-1316 GCA_964452695.1 uncultured Dehalococcoidia bacterium | reverse complement strand
ACAAGCTAAACTCAGAGTATTGGAGCAGGAAATCACAGTTTACTGCTTACAATTAGTCTTGCCGATAACAACTAATAGAAGTTATCATTCAATAAGATATAAATTCCCAAACGGAGCGTGTATTTGTGATTGAGCGTTATTCTCGCCCGGCTATGAAACAAATTTGGTCCGACGAAAATAAATATGACAAGTGGCTAAAAGTAGAAATAGCGGTGTGCGAGGCCTGGGCAGAAGATGGCGTAATCCCATCCGATGACATGATTAAACTTAGGCAAGCCAAGTACGATCCTAATAGACTTGAAGAGATATTTCAAAAGACTCGTCATGACATGACTGCTTTCGTCCAATCTGTGACACATGGACTGGGAGAAGAAGGTCGATGGATTCACCTAGGTCTTACGTCCAACGACATTATAGACATATCTTTGTGCCTACAAATCAGAGAAGCCGCAGACTTACTACTCTCTGGCATGGATGCTCTTATTGCCAATCTTAAAGTCCAGGCTATTCGTCATAAACGAACCTTAATAATGGGAAGAACTCATGGCGTTCATGCAGAGCCAACAACTTTTGGATTGAAGATTGCTCTGTGGTGGGATGAAATGCTAAGACATAGGAATCGTCTGGAACAAGCTCGTAGTACTATCAGTGTGGGGAAAATATCCGGAGCTGTCGGAACTCACGCCACCATTCCTCCTGAAATTGAAGAGAGGGTATGTGCCGGCTTCGGAGTCGAGATAGAACAAATGGCAAACCAAATCGTTCAGCGTGACAGACATGCCCATTTTGTTACGACCCTGGCATTAATAGCTTCTTCCTTAGAGAAATTCGCCACTGAAATACGCGGCCTCCAGCGCACGGAGGTCAGGGAGGTGGAGGAGCCTTTCGGTGAAGGCCAGACAGGATCCTCCGCGATGCCTCACAAGAAAAACCCCGAACTGTCAGAACGCGTATGTGGGTTAGCTAGATTAATCAGAGGATATGCGTTAACGTCAATGGAAAATGTTGCCCTATGGCATGAGAGAGATATAAGCCACTCATCAGCAGAACGCCTTATACTGCCAGACGCCACTCTTGCACTAGACTACATAATGGATATTTTTTCTGGGGTTATCGAGGGTTTGAGGGTATACCCAGACAGGATGATGGCAAACATAGAGATGAGCAAAGGCCTAGTTTTCTCTCAGAGGGTCCTACTCGCTCTGATAGAGAAAGGGTTAAGCCGAGAACAATCATATGCTATCGTCCAAGCATGGGCTCTCGAATGCTGGCAAGGTGATGCTGATTTTAGGGATCTACTTAGAAATGACTCTAAT
>CAYVMY010000052.1:6088-7348 GCA_964452695.1 uncultured Dehalococcoidia bacterium | reverse complement strand
AGCTACAAGGCAGAGCCGGGGCTCGTCAGGTGCATTTGAAGAATGGCAGACCGGAAACTGCAGTTTCCGGAGGTCCATTACCTACAGGAGGGGATTTCACTGTCTGGGGTACGAGTGTAGATTGAATTCTCGGGACTGAAACGCTACGAACAGAAATAGGCCCACTTTGTGATTCACTGGGGCCTATTTCTTTTGGGAATTCGATAGGATATCTATAGTTAGAGTTATCTATGTTTCCAGCTTACTGAATGGATTATACTGAAAAACCAAAAGATACAATCATGTTGGAGAGAGATGTACTATCCGTCTTTAGAAGATATAAGAAAACTTTCAGAGCAGGGTAATTTAATACCCGTATATAGGGAAGTGTCAGCCGATTTGGAGACTCCAGTATCGGCCTATCTGAAGATTGCCAAACCTCCTTATGCATTTCTACTTGAAAGTGTTGAAGGTGGAGAAAGATTGGCAAGGTATAGTTTCATTGGCACTGAACCTTTCGATGTGATTAGGACTGGCATTGGTCAACCACAAGGAGACGTGGATCCTCTAAAGTTGATAGAGGATAAATTGTCAGAATATGTTCCCGTGCAAATTTCTGGACTTCCCCGTTTTGTTGGAGGTGCAGTGGGATTTCTTTCCTACGATGCAGTGAGGCATTTTGAGAATATCCCTCCTCCAAATGAGGACACATTGGAAACTCCTGAGTCTTTGTTCCTACTTGTAGACACTTTGCTGATATTTGATCATGCTCGCCATAAAATAAAGGTTGTGAGTCATGTCCATATAAAAGAGGAAGATATTGAAAGGGCCTATGGTCAGGCAATTGAAAGAATTGAACGATTGGTGGATAAACTTGATCAACCATTGAATATGGAGTTGTATAGACGGGCTAATGATAAGCCCGGGAAAATCGACCAGGAAATCTCCTTTAATACTCCCAAAGATAGATATCATGACATGGTAGAAAGAGTTAAAGATTACATATATGCAGGGGATGTGATTCAAACAGTTTTATCTCAACGCATGGCAGTGAAAACTGATGCCTCGCCGTTTGATATATATAGATCTCTTAGAACCGTGAACCCATCACCGTATATGTACTTCTTGGAATTCGAAGACTTTTGCATTGCTGGAGCCTCCCCTGAGTTGCTGGTGCAAGTGGAGGCCAGCGTGGTTTCCAATCATCCTATAGCAGGGACAAGGCCTCGCGGTTCGAATGAAGATGAAGATTTATTACTTGAGATCGAGTTGAGGGGCGAT
>CAYVMY010000052.1:384-6078 GCA_964452695.1 uncultured Dehalococcoidia bacterium | reverse complement strand
CGCAACGACATAGGGAGAGTTAGTGTTCCAGGTACCGTCGAAGTGACTCAATTGATGGATGTTGAACGTTATTCTCATGTTATGCATTTGGTGTCACACGTTCAGGGCGTATTGAGACCTGAATTGACTGCATACGATACATTAAGGGCCTCTTTTCCTGCCGGTACTGTGTCTGGAGCCCCGAAAATTAGAGCTATGCAGATTATTTCAGAATTAGAACCCGTCCGAAGGGGTCCATATGCCGGAGCAGTCGGATACTTTGGATTTTCCGGCAATATGGATACGGCCATAACTATACGTACAATTGTTATAAAGGAAGGCGTTGCATATATACAAGCTGGTGGGGGAGTTGTTGCTGATAGTACATCAGAGGGTGAGTATCAGGAGACTTTATTTAAAGCCCAAGCCCTCCTTCGGGCTTTGGCGGAGGCGTAGCTGGCTTCTTTATGGCTGGAAACCTGATTTCAACAGGAGGTTAGCTGGATATTCTAGCGAATATTCTTTTTCCTACTATTATCGTATAGCCGTCTTGTAGTTGGACCTTGTCTGAGGAAACCCTTAAGCCGTTAACCTGTATAGCACCTTGTGACAGTAGTCTCTTCCCTTCGCTTGAGCTACTCACTAAGTTTTCTTTTAGGAGAAGGGGTACAATAGGAACTAACAAAGTAGGTTTGGATGGGTCGTTGTTGGCTATATTGATATCTTGGGATGGTCGAACTCTATCCGTATCCTTCTGGTATAATTCCCCCTCCCATTTGCCAAGAGATATTATCTGAATGTCTTCTGTGGGTATCCCGGATTTTTGGAAAGTATTTTCGAAAGCGTCTTGGGCCTGTTGAGCTAGGATTTCAGTGTGGAATTGCGTAACAAGATTCTTTGCCAGAGCTTTCTTGAATTCCATCGGATTTGTATTGTCTTCTACCATAGCCGTATTCATGGCTTCAATTTCATGATTTGGCACGTCAGTTAGTAACTCAAAATACTGGAGAATGGCTGCGTCTGGAAGAGACATGGTCTTGCCGAACATATCTGTAGGTGTATCTTCAACGCCTATATAATTATCTAAGCTTTTGCTCATTTTCTGGACTCCATCTGTCCCTACTAATATGGGCATAATGATACATTGTTGAGGGGAGTACCCCATCATTTGTTGTAAGTCGCGACCGACGAGCAAATTGAAACGCTGGTCTGATCCCCCAAATTCCACATCGGACTTTATAGCTACTGAATCGTAAGCTTGGAGCAATGGATAAAGCAATTCTGTTATAGCGATTGGGCGGTTGTTCTTGAATCGGCTGGCAAAATCGTCCCGCGCTAAAAATTGGGCTACCGTGAAACGGCTTGTGAGATCAAAAACATTGGAGAGATCGAAATTACCGAACCATTCGCTCTGCCATACAGCCTCTGCTCTAGTGCTGTCTATAACCTTGAAAAATTGTCTCATATAAGATTCGGCATTTGACCTGACCTGTTCAGCACTAAGCATCGACCTAGTGGCGGATTGCCCGCTTGGGTCGCCTATTTGGGCTGTCCAGTCTCCAACAATTAATATGACTTTGTGGCCTAAGTCTTGCATTTGACGTAACTTGCGGAGACCTACGACGTGTCCCATGTGTATGTCAGGGCGACTGGGATCGAAACCCATCTTTAATCTAAGACTCTTGCCGCTTTCAAGACGAGTCATTAACTCTTTTTCAACAATTATATCTGAGACTCCTCTCTTAAGTATGCGGTTAAAAATGTTAGGGTCGGAAATATTGTTCATAATATCTTTCCATTATAGTCACTTTCGTATTGCTTCAATTGCCTATGTTACCTTTGAAAGAGTTTCTCTGGTATTCTTCACGTCAATATGCATTTGCTCGATTAACTCAAATTGGTTATTAAATTTAACATCATCGCGTATTCTGTCTATAAAAGTTAAAGTTAAGCGTTTTCCGTATATATCCCCATCAAAATCTAACAGATAGGATTCTATGGTTTTCTCGTAATCACCGAAAGTTGGGCGGTGGCCTATGCTTGTTGCAGACATATATGTTTGGTCATCAAAACGAGCCCATGTTGCATAAATTCCATTTGCAGGAAGAAGCTGGATGCTGTCTACATCCAAGTTCGCAGTCGGGAATCCTAGCGTTCTACCTATAGCCATACCTTCTGTTATTTTCCCCTCGAACTGGAAATTTCTTCCGAGAAGATTTGCAGCTTTCGCGAGGTTCCCGGAAGTGATTGCATCTCTGAGAGAACTACTGCTAATTCTTTCTCCTTGAATCGATATCTGGTCAAGCCCAATTACAAAGAAGTCTTGTTCATTTCCCATTGCTTCTAGGGCAGCCACAGTCCCTTCTCTTTGAAAGCCCATAGCGAAGTCCGGTCCAAATACCATGCCGACCATGTTGAGTTGCTTTTGCATTATGTCGACAAATTCTCTAGCTCTTACTCTGGAGAATTCTTCTGTGAAACTTATAGGGATTACCATATCTATTCCATTGTTTTTAATGATAGAGATACGAGTTTCTATAGGAGTGATAGTTTGAATTTCAGTAGTAGGTGAGAGGACACTCCGGGGATGGTTAGAGAAAGTTATTACAACGCTCTTAGCCTGGAGCTTATTTGCTACGGATCCCAATTCGTTAAGAAGATGTTGGTGTCCGAGGTGAATCCCGTCGAATACCCCAATTGTGATTACCGTTTTGATATCTGGAGATATATTAGGCAGATGCTCGTAAAAGCTCATTCAATTTGACTTTGACAAAGGGAGTTGTTCCAGCGAACGGTTAAGAACGATTAGGATACTATCATATGCACCCAAGGTGGTCAATGTCGAAGGATATTCACCGTGTTAATGTTGTTTTTGCCACTAAAAGCCCGGTCAAGGCATATCAAAGATATGCCTTGACATCTATGGCTTTTTGATTGACCAGTCCCGATATTGTTGACGCTATTTGGCGTTAGCTTGGTTACGCAATCCGACTACTTGGATCCAAAAGTCGTTTTGGCTAGCTGCCGCTAATCTTGTACGATGCCACGAGTTTGACTGGGGATTAGTGTTTGTCATTTTGCGGCCCCGTTCGGTTTCATGCGTCCTGCCCATCTTGTTTATGGTTTGTAGAAGTGTTTCTATACTTTCTAGACTGATTCTTGACCTTCTGGTTGTTAATTGTTCCATAATATAATTGACCTTTAAATAATAATTAATGAAAATAGTGCTTTTTGATATATACCTATTTTTTGTGGTCTAATTTGTGTCTCCAAGTGCGTAAAGCCTTCGAGATCTATTCATACTAAGTCATTGGTTTACTTGACACTACACCTCCTTTATGTGAGACTTGGCGGGCATTATCGCCCGGGTCATGATTTGAATTACATGGTCCATAATACGTGATTCATAATGCGTTAATAGTAACAGAAGAAATAATATACATTATCCACGAAACATGAACTATAATTCATGTATTGAAGTGTCACAGTTTTGATTTACGTTGTCAATAGGTAAAAAGGATTAATTTTTTGGCTGATTGGACTTTTATTACAAGGCATGGACTAGCATTGGTGGCGATTGCCAAGAATCCTAGGAGCACAGCTCGACAAATTGGAGATTCGGTAGGTATTACGGAACGAGCAGCTCATAAAATAATTAATGACCTGGAGAAGGATGGCTTTGTAACGAAATCTCGAGTTGGAAGGCAGAATCACTACGAATTCCACCCAGACGTTGTGATGAAGGATGAAGCTAGTGACTCTTCAGTCGGAGAACTACTGGTTGTGCTCGGGTGGAAGTGGTGGAAGAGATCTCCTGCGAGAAGAGGACAAAAGCCCAAGTAGCTTCATAAGGGAAACAGAGAGAAGTTATTGGTGTGATCCGAGGTGCCAAGCATCAAAGTTAAGTGGAGATTGGAGCTTATTTCTGGGTTGGTGAAGTGCTATGGATGTGTAACGCTCAACGTATTTGGTTGCAATATACAAATCTCTTTTATGACTGGTGGTTGGAATTTCTTCAGGATAGAGATTCGTAGGCATGATTTATTAGTTCCACTGTCTCTTCCCATCCTACACATGGATCTGTGATAGAGACGCCATACTCCAGTAGTTCTGGCTCTGCTTCATTTAACTTTTGGTTCCCCTCGTTGATGTGGCTCTCGAGCATAAGTCCAACTATATTCACGTTACCTTGTTTTCTCTGGTCTATAACATCGTGGAACGCTAATCTTTGTTTTGTATGATCCTTATAGCAGTTTGCATGTGAGCAATCCACGACAAGCTTGTTACACACCCCAGATTTCTCCAACCTAAAAACGGCATCTGCTACTGAGGCTGAGTCGTAGTTCGGGCCAGAACTACCTCCTCGGAGGACCAGGTGGCAATTAGGGTTCCCTTGTGTTAGAACTATGGAGGCTTGCCCATTGTCATCTACACCTAGGAAGGCTTGGGAAGCTTCTGCTGCTACTATAGCATCTACTGCAAGTTGTACGCTTCCTCCAGTGCCATTTTTGAACCCTACTGGAGTGCTGAGGCCACTAGACATTTGCCTATGCGTTTGGCTTTCCGAGGTTCTGGCACCTATAGCTCCCCATGCGATGAGATCTGCGATGTATTGCGGGGTGATTGGGTCAACAAATTCTGTTGCTGTTAGGATTTTCAGATCTGCAATTTTTGTTAGAAATTCCCTAGCCATGTCCAAGCCATTAGTTATATCAGAACTTCCATTCAAATGAGGATCGTATATCATGCCCTTCCAACCTACAGTGGTTCTAGGTTTTTCAAAATATACCCTCATTACTATGAGTAGGCGGTCTTGTACCTGTTCGGATAGAGACTTTAGCCTCTCTGCATATTCGTAACCTGCTTTGGTATCATGTAGGGAACACGGACCTACGAACAATATTAACCTATTGTCGTCTCCGCGTAGGATGCGGCTTATTTCCTCCCGTCCGTTCGCTATAAAATCGGAGTTGGCAGGGGTCACTGGGAATTTCTCCAAATAATCTTTGGGAGAAGGTAATGACTGTATGTGTTCGATATTGGTGTTTCGAATTTGTGACATAATGTGCTCCCGTATAACTCAAGTTCTCACACTATAGTGATAGTAAATTCGTACTATAGCGCTACGGTATAAGGATGTCTATAGATGGGATACTAAACTAGAGATTTGAAATGATTAATTGCAGAACATGTGATGACCTGATGTGGCTATGGGATGAGGCATTGGCCTGAGTTTTTCAGGACAGTATAGAGTCTGGATTGGGGTTTCATTTAGAGCTATCGTTGTATGGTGGTAAATACCATTGAGTGATATGACGATGGTTCTAGGATTAATTGCTAATATCTCCGGATCGAAGACCCACCGCACCTCGGAGATAAACATGTTCGATCTGTTGGGGGGTCTTGGCAGTGTTAACTAGTATCATAACTCTAATACACGAAGGGAGTCCGTCTGGTTTCCTGATTTCATGGCCGCACATTAGGGGAACATTTTCCCAACCGAGCTGTCTAGCACCCACCGCAGGAAACTCAGCATTGAGATCTTCGGTTGTGGTGAAGAAAGTGGCGGCTATATCATCCAGATTCAATTCATTCACTTGCACGATTTTCTCCAGCATTTCGCGAGTAGCTTCCAGAATGGCGTCTCTGGAGTTTTCATCAGATGTAGTAGCTCCTCTGATTCCACGACAAGATATTGTCATATTAAAGCTCCTT
>CAYVMY010000052.1:0-321 GCA_964452695.1 uncultured Dehalococcoidia bacterium | reverse complement strand
CACCGGCGTGATTTATGATTTCTATGAGTGCACTTCCGACTACTGCGGCGTCGGCCAATTGAGTGAGAGATTCTATGTGAGCTCTTTGTGATATTCCAAAGCCAACTGCTACGGGCAATGTTGTATGGGCACGTATTCGAGTAATTAGATTTGGCAGTGAGTTGGGTATTTCATTGCGTGCCCCAGTTACACCAGTAGTACTCACACAGTAAATGAATCCCCTAGCGTTTTTGCATGCATTTTCGATTCTTTGATTAGTGCTAGTAGGTGCCAGAAGGGGTATAAGGGATATACCGGTTTCATCCAGTGCTGTCCTAAGGG
>CAYVMY010000051.1:1297-7538 GCA_964452695.1 uncultured Dehalococcoidia bacterium | reverse complement strand
CAAAAGATACTCCAATTCTTGAATATACTGAATTGTTTCTCAGGAAATCAGGGGTAGAAATATCATCACATATGTACAGCTTCATAGACCCTGGGGGGAATCATGTTAGTTTGAGACCTGAATTTACCTCTTCTGCTATTCGATACTATATAAGTCGTCAGTCTGATGAAGATTTGCCTTTGAAGTTGCAGTACTCAGGGCCAGTATTTAGGTATGATAGGTCAGGTGGATACAGGCAATTTTGCCAGCTAGGGGCAGAATTGATAGGGGATGGCACACGCGATGCTGACATTGAGATACTGGGTATAGCATCGGCTGGCCTGATAGATTTAGGATTGCAGTCCTTTGAATGTGTTGTTGGGAACATAGGGTTACTTCACAGTATACTAGACTGTTTGGGATTGTCTCTGAAGGCACAAAACCTACTTATTTCAAGCATTTCGGACCTCAAGTCTGGAACAACTGATTCAAAATCCCTTCTCGAAAATGCTTATTCCTCGAATTTGCTCAGGAACAATGACAATAAAATATTAGACAACGAAATGGCCCTTGCAGACATGACTGAGAATGACGCCCTTAGTTTACTGCAAGACTTGTTTCAGGATTCTTTGGACGGGGTGTTGGGTAACCGTTCCACTGATGAGATCCTTAGGAGGTTTTGGCATAAATTCCAACAGGCCGATGACCCTGAAAGATTCAAGGATGTGGCTGACATTCTCAGTCAATTGGCTTCAATGGGGGGTAACCCGTCAGATGTTCTCGCGGATATTGCTAAGATACTTGAAAGTTATTCACTGAGCCAAGATTTGCTTATACCTATATCGGAAATTCTGGAAGGATTTGGTTATAGATATCCATCTGTTGATTTAATTCTAGACCCGGGTCTCGTGCGCGGTATAACTTATTACACTGGAATGGTGTTTGAAATAGTTACATCTACTGCTTCGGGTAAACAAATTCTATGTGGGGGCGGTCGGTACGACGGATTAGTTAAATCTTTGGGAGGTGCGATAGACGTGCCTGCCTTGGGATTTGCCTATAACGTAGAGGAGCTTTTGCAGTTCCTCCCGCAGAAACTGGAGGATGGTCATTTTACGCCTTGCAATTCCTAGTGATGGTGAGTTGTACGAGTCTACATTGGGCTTTCTCCGTAGCAGTGGTATCTTTGTAGAACGGTCCAGCCCCAGAAGATATACGGCTTCCATAAGAGGTATGCCTAATACTATTGTAATGTTCCAAAGGACAGGAGATATTCCTTCTAAGGTCAAAGAAGGTAGCGTTGACCTTGGTGTAACTGGTTTGGATAGATATCTAGAGATGGGTGTTGACCTAGGAGGATCATCGCTGGTAATGGAGGATTTGGGTTATAGTAAATGCGAACTAGTTGTGGCAGTTCCTGACTCGTGGGTTGATGTCACGTCCGTGGATGATCTGGTCGATTTGTCAGTCACTTTTAGGGAGCAGGGTAGGGAATTTCGAATAGCTACAAAATACCCCAATCTGGTCCAGAGACACTTCTTCAATAGGGGAGTCAATTATTTCTCTATGGTGGAATCAAGTGGGACATTGGAGGCTGCTCCGGCGATGGGCTTCGCGGACATGATAGCTGATATATCTGCTAGTGGTACTACCCTAAGGGAGAATCGCCTCAAAACTATCACAGGCGGATCAATTTTATCCTCTCAGGCTTGCATCGTTGGAAACAGAAGCAATATTGGTCTAGACTCGGAGTCTCTCAAAGACGCTAGATACCTACTGGAGCATATTGAAGGATATATAAGGTCTAAGGAATTTTTCAGTATCACGTCCAATATCAAAACAGATTCTCCGGATAGTACAGCCGGGCAGATTCGAGAAAAGCCTTGGATTTCAGGATTGAAAGGTCCTACTATAGCGAAAGTTTATACTGCAGATGGAGAATCATGGTATTCTGTCACAGTGGTTGTGCCGACTCATAGACTGATAGAAGCAATTGATAGCCTTAGACAAGCTGGTGGAGAAACCATAACGGTTGATCAGCCACGCTACGTTTTTCTAAGTCAAGGCCAAGCTTATGATGCCTGGATGCGAGAGTAGGATCAATGTTGCAATGGGTAAATACGTGCAACACATATAAGGCATTTCATAAAATCTTTACCTTCCGTACATATTAGGGCGGATACATTGTTACAGCTCGGGAAATCCTGCATCCTTGGGTTTGCCTGCTAAAAGAGATTGACTTGAAGGTAACCGTACAGCCCTAGGTTATCATTAAATCAAATTGCGAAAGATTAAAACTGGAGACCAGACATTAAGAATGCCTAACTTGAACGCTCACATAGGAATGGCTAGGGAGGCGATAACTCGTATTAATCATCCAGTGTTGGATAGACACATCGGGTCTTGTTTGCTTGGATCGGCTTCTCCAGACATACGAATAATAACTAAGATAGGACGAGAAGCAACTCATTTTGCTCCTTTGACTCTATCTAGCGTAGGGGAGGGAATGAGAGGCCTATTTAGTGAATACCCTGACCTTGCAACATCTTCAGGACTTACGGAAGAAACGCGCTGTTTCATAATTGGGTATGCTTGTCATCTGTTTGCGGATGAAATGTGGATTATTAATATGTATAGACCTTTTTTTGGGAACAGGTCTGTGTATAAGGATGAATTGGCTGGTAATTTGATGGATAGGGCGCTACAGCTTGAACTAGATAATAGAGAGGCTTCAACTTTGGGCGGACTTGATAAACTTATGCCTTTAATAGATGGATCCAGTGCTGGGGTGGATATTGGTTTTATTGAATCTCGAGTCCTTTATGATTGGTGTGCTTGGGTTAAGGAGTATCTAGGATGGGGATTTAATTGGGATAGGCTCAGATTCATGGCCAGGCGATTAAATATAAGTAATGACTTGGAGGTGGAGAGGCGCCTCGAAAAAATGGAGGAAGATTTTCTTGAATCTGAGGTGGAAGGCACCAAAGAAATATACAGGATGGTTCCTGTAAGTAATGTGGATGCTTTTAGAGAGGATTGCATAAACGAAGTAGTTAGATTTGCTAGGGAGTATTTATAGTGAAAATAATAAAAGGGATTGACCAAGGTAGGGAGGCTTTATCTCGGCATTTATTGACTGATGATCAGAACAGATCACCGGAAATAACGGATAGTATAGAAAAGATATTTGGTGAGAAACTGACAGTTGAACAGGCGGTTCGCAAGATTGTGTCCGAAGTTTCTGAATCAGGAGACCAAGCAGTAAACGATTATAGCAAGAGAATAGATGGTTCCGAAGCAGTAGCCGTAGAGGTTAATCGTGATGATATGGATCGGTACGTGTCTGAAATACCACGAGATACCTTAGATGCAATGGCCAAATCTGCGAGAAGAGTTCGGGAATTCAATGCCTCGAGTTTGCCTAGGCCTTGGGTGGATCTTGAACGTGGTTTCGGGGAGATGATAGTTCCGATCGAGCGATTGGGAATATATATACCAGGAGGTTCTGGGTCATATCCATCTACCGTGTTAATGACGGCGATTCCAGCTCGTGTAGCTGGGGTCAAAGAAATATTCTTGTGCACTCCCCCTAGGAGGGATGGGAGCCTTAATCCATTGGTGGTAGCAGCTGCTATGATGGCTGACGTGACGAAAATATTTACTATTGGAGGGGCGCAGGCCATCGCGGCTATGGCCTATGGGACTGAAAGTGTTCCTAAAGTAGACATGATATGCGGACCCGGTAATATTTTCGTCACTACGGCTAAAAGAATGGTGTTCGGAGAAGTTAATATAGACGGCTTGGAAGGCCCAACCGAAACTTTATTGATTGCTGATGAATCTGCAAATCCTTCTTTATGCAGTGCAGATCTTCTGGCCCAAGCAGAACACGATTTCTTGGCCACTCCGATATTGATTACTACTTCTCCAGAGTTTGCAGATGCAGTTCAACAAGAGCTACCGATACAGCTCGCAAAATTAAGCAGGAAAGATGTAGCATCTAATTCTGTGGATCGAAGGGGGGTTATTGTCGTTGTGGATAGCATAGATGAGGCTTTGGATCTCGCAAATCACTATGCCCCTGAACACCTTTGTCTCATGATTAAAGACCCATGGGTTTCTATAGGGAAAGTTCGAAATGCAGGAGGGGTTTTCCTTGGCAATTATTCTCCTGAAGTAATGGGGGATTATATCGCCGGGCCTAGTCATGTTATGCCTACGGGTGGATCTGCTAGGTTTAATTCATATCTAGGCGTAGAGCAATTTCTAAAAAGAGTTCCGGTCGTTTCCTTGGATCGTGATATGGTAAAAGAATTCAGCCGGACTGCAGCTACATTAGCCAGAGCAGAAGGGTGCGATGCACACGCTAGAGCTGCCGAAATAAGGCTAGAGGTCAACCTGGATTAGGGCTGCAGTTTACTGGAGAAGATTAAGTACTTACAATCATTAAGTTATCATAAGTGTTATATTACTGCCGCTAGATTCAATCTGCGCATCATGATGAAATTGGCGTTCTAAAAGTCTAGTCGCAGTTTCGATTAGGAGATATACATAGTGGATATATCTAGATTGTTCCGTGACGATCATAACGAATTGAACCCGTATGATCCTGTTATTCCTCCAGAAACTCTTGCCGAGGTGAGTGGGATTCCTGAGCATGACATAATCAAGCTGAATGCTAATGAGAATCCGTACGGTCCTTCTCCCAGAATTCAAGAGGCACTTGGCAGTTATCATGGTTATCATATATATCCAGATCCAAGTCAAAAGTCTTTACGTAAAATTCTGTCTTCTTATGTTGGTGTGTCTGGCCAATATATTTTGGCTGGGGCTGGAGCAGACGAAATTATAGATCTTATACTTAGGGCTTGCCTAAATCCGGGCGACGAAGTGATTAATTGCCCGCCGACATTCGGTATGTATGAATTTAGCACTAATGTTAACGGCGGTAAGATAGTTAATGTCGAGAGAAATTCTCAATATGGCGTGGACATATCGAAGATAAGATCGATGATATCCCCAAAAACAAAAGTGATTTTCCTGACTTCCCCGAACAATCCAACCGGTAATCTAGTGTCGCGCGAGTCGGTTTTAAGCCTTCTAGAAGAGGAATTGATGGTTGTCGTAGATGAGGCATACTTTGAATTTTCAGGGGCTACAGTTGCACCATTGGTGGTTCAATACCCTAATTTGGTGGTATTACGGTCTATGAGTAAGTGGTCTGGACTGGCGGGATTGAGGCTGGGTTACGGCATAATGGATCCCGTGATACTTGGTAGGCTTATGGATATTAAACAACCATATAATATCACTGCAGCGTCGTTAGTGGCCCTAGAGGCGTCTCTTGAAGATATTGAGTATTTATCCGCTAATATCAACGCTATAATCTATGAAAGAGACCGGCTGTTCTCAAATTTGTCACTAATTGAAGGGCTGCATCCGTGGAAATCGGATGGCAATTTCATATTATTTGACACTCCACCTGGTAAGGCCGTAGAAATATTTGGAATGCTCGCTAGTCGAGGTATATTTGTGAGATACTTCAATACACCTAGATTAACTGATTCTTTAAGAATCTCTGTTGGAAAGTCCGAGCATATGGATATTGTTGTAGGGGCTTTAACTGAAATAATGGAAAGCCTATCGTAATCTTGGGCCTTGCAAGATTTGTGTTAATCATAGTTTGGGGAGGTACTAATGTCTGAACGAATTGGGGACGTCAAAAGAGATACCAAAGAGACTCAGGTAGAGGTAAGATTAAATCTGGATGGGGTTGGCAAAGCGTCAATATCTACTCCAAATGGGATGTTTAATCACCTATTGGAGCAACTCTCCAGACATAGTCTGATTGATATAGATATATCAGCCACTGGTGACATATCCCCTGGATGGCATCACATGGTCGAGGACGTCGGAATTGTTTTGGGTCAGGCTTTAAGTAAGGCGATTGGAGAAGGTAAGGGGATTGTTCGTATGGCTCATACCGTGGTTCCTCTGGATGAAACACTCGTGATGGTAGCACTAGATCTGGGCGGGAGGCCATACACGGTCATAAAAACCGAATTCTCCGACCATTTAGTGGGCGATTTACCCTCTGATCTAATTCGCCATTTCTTGGAAGTGTTTGGTTTGGAGTCTAGGATAAATATTCATGCTGAAATCTTGGCTGGTAGTAATGATCATCACAAGGCAGAAGCACTTTTCAAATCGTTGGCAAGAGCTTTGCGGCAGGCTTTGGTAATAGATATCAGGGTTGCAGATG
>CAYVMY010000051.1:0-1286 GCA_964452695.1 uncultured Dehalococcoidia bacterium | reverse complement strand
CATAAACGACTAGACAGCAATATGTTGCTTTAACCTTCCCAAAATAGGATCAATCCATTCGCTGCAATGTGATGTGGTACGTTAGATCTATATTCATATATATGCAGTTTACGGCGTGAGAGCGATTTGATCGTTAGGCCGCTTGTTCGCTGGGCCTGACATAGTGTAATTACTCTGATGAGATTACATCCAGATCATACGAGTAATTCTCAATTACAGTGTTTGCGAGTAGATCTAAACACATTTTTTCCACGAGCTCGCATGCTTTGTCATGATGTTCGGATTTCAACTGTATTTGTATGTATTTGCCTGCTCTAACGTCGAGAACATCTTCAAAACCCAGAGATTTCAGACCCCCAAGAATCGTTTTACCTTGTGGGTCATTTACAGTAGGTCTAAGTGTAATGTAAATCTTAGCTATGTATGTATTGAGCATTTATCCTGTACCATCTGGCCAAGATCCAGCGTGTTTCTGTATGAAGCTTTCTATACGCGGTTCATCAAATCCATCCATGTTATCAATATATCCCCAGCTGGTGATTGCTAGTTTTGATTCGATAGATGGTTGTGGAGAGAGTATAACATTCTCTGGATATCTGTTAATCAATGTATCTAACGGCTCGAGGACGTCTGGACAACCTTCAGGGCAGTTGTATTGAATTATTACCCCACCTTGTTTCAGATAACTAACCTGAGTTTCCTCACTCAGAGGCTCATCACTTCTACCCCTGGTGATTTCTTCGGGGTTTAGAGCGTAATGCCATCCAGATGTGGGAGGATTTGTATTGTATTCAGGATGGCTTTCCTCCGGCTCTAATGTAATGTCAGCTTGCAAGTCAGTTTTCACTCCCTGATAATATGATGGTTCCGGATCCGTTTGCCCTAGGGAGCTTGGAAGAACAAGTGACATTACAATTGCCAAACCGCCTAAGCCACCGAACGTTAGCAATATCCCTCGCAGCAGGCGACGTCGAAATCGTTTCTTAGATCTCCGTGCTTCTTTATTGTATGCCTTTTGCTGAGCTTTGAGGGTTGGTTTCTTGCTTCTAGTAGTCATAGTATTTGGTTTGCATGCTGGCTAATTCCATTGTTTCCCTAGAATCATCTCGTATGCCTCTATGTACCTTGATTTGGTCATGGACACAATCTCTGCGGTCAGTTCTGGGCCAGGAGGCTCACGATCCCATCCTATTTTTGTAAGCCAGTCTCTAACGAATTGTTTGTCATAGTTTGGTAACGACTTCCCTGGCTCGTAGTGGCTCAAGTCCCAAAATCTACTTGAATCT
>CAYVMY010000050.1:0-8402 GCA_964452695.1 uncultured Dehalococcoidia bacterium | reverse complement strand
TCCATCCAATGGCTGAGTTACTTTGCTCGTTCCCATTACTTACCCTCCTTAATACTACGTAGATATGCACACATGAGATTTATCTTTCTGGGTACTGTAATATTCTACTCGTTTACAGTCTCATTACAAGTTAGGAGTAAATTCGTTCCTATATTGTCGTATAGTCATACAACTTATTGCCAAAAGATCGCTTCACAACTCCCAAACTTAATATTCCATGATTGATCCAGGATAAGCCTCGACTTACCCGCACAGGCTAAAACACCTAAATGCCCCACGCCCCACTCATCTGAATATTGGCACCATTGATATATTTAGACTCATCTGACAAAAGGAATCTAACAGTTGAAACAACATCTTCTTTGGATCCGACATACCCGGCAGGAATTCTATTTGCCAGGACAGAAACTTCATCTGGCGGTGAATCACCAGAGTCGATAAAGCCAAGCGATATTGTGTTAGCTGTAATCCCATACGGAGCTGCCAATGTAGCAAAAGAACGAGTAAGGCCAATTATGCCAGCCTTAGCGATGTAATGAGCAGTCACGTATGGATTAGATTCAAGTTTCTCTGCATTGGCCATAGAGAATGATATTATCCTACCCCATTTGTTTTTCGCCATCACTGGTATTACGGAACGGGATAAATAGAATAGAGGATGGAGGTTATTATCGAACATTTCGCTCCATCCCAGATACGTTTCTTCCATAAGGTTAACTCTGTGATAAGTGCCCGCGCAATTAATTAGGGCGTCTATGCGCCCAAACTCCTGCTCTGTAGTTGATATCAACTTTTCAGTGGCCTCAGGATCTGATATATCGCACTGTTCGCTATTAACCATGACTCCATACTTTTCCAATTCAGCCACCGTAGCCTTAGCATCAACATGACTTGTTCTGTAGCAAAAGGCAACATTCCATCCATCCTCAGCTAGTCTTAAACAAACAGCACGACCAATACCTCTGGATCCACCGGTAATCAAAGCCACTTTGTCAGGATTCATTAACCCCCCAAGCATAGGACTTAATCATTTCTCGTCACAAAAGTACCAGCCAGCTCACAGACACATGCAGACAAGCCATTATTTCTTTTGTGATCACCATTGTCAATTTGATTTAATGACCATTCCTACATCATTTTTATTGATATATCATCCATACCAGAAAACCTAGTGAACCTACCCTGATGTCACTGGATATATTCTCAACAACCAATTAAGAACCACATATATGATGAGCACAGGAAGTGACATCTCAACATTGTTTGTGATAATCTCAGGGTAACCTAGCATTCTTGGTGTATACAAAATTATATTGCGAGGAATACAGGGATTTTAATTATGGGAAAACCTTTTGGATCCTGACCCTTCTAATGAAACTGTTGCCCCTTCAACCGAGGAGCAACCAGAAAACATTGACGGCTTTGCGACAAGGCCTCACCACAAAGGTCGCATTTTCTACGGATGGTGGATCGTAGTAGCAGCCACTCTATCCGGTACGATACAATCCGCGGTTTTCAACGTCGGGGCGCAAGCACTAGTCTTGCCATTGATCAGAGAATTCAATACTACCCGGACGGCAATTTCTGTAGCATTTTCCTTGAGAAGACTTGAAGGTGGTTTAACCGGCCCAATAGAAGGATATCTAATTCATTGGATTGGACCACAGCGATACATGATGGGAGGTTGGATTATATTCGGGCTGGGATTATCTGGAATAGGTCTGTGTCAAAATATCTATCACTTTTACATTACGTTCCTTATCGCCACACTCGGACAAAGCATAGCGGGATTTCTACCCATAGTTACCGTCCTAATTAACTGGTTCAACCGAAAAAGAGGTAGAGTCATTGCTATATACCAAGTCGGTGGAAGCCTAGGGGCCATTCTAGTTCCAGTCCTAGCTTGGGCAATACTCAATATCGGTTGGCGCCCAACAATGATAATGACAGGAATCGGTGTAATCTTGATCGGCGTACCATTAGCAGCAGTAATGCGCCCTCACCCTGAAGATCATGGATATATGCCAGATGATGACCCACCGCTCCCAGATGAAAAAGACGCTGCGAGTGAGGATACCAACAATCCAGCAGAATCGACCACCTCAAACAACACCAGCCCAACCATATCTCAGGCATTAAGAAGTGGAAGTTTCTGGTTCCTTGGTCTATCTCATTCCGCAGGAATAACAGCTTGGGGTGCTTTGCAAGTCCACCAAATACCCGCAATAGTTGACATAGGCATAGAGGAGCTTGCAGCTGCAAGCATCCTCTCCTACACGCTGGTCATTTCAGCTTTCGGGAGATTGCTAGGAGGTTTTCTAGGAGATGCCATAGGTCCCAAAAAGGTAACCGCAATGGCTTTCATTAGCCAAGGATTAGCCGTAGCAATACTCGCATTCGCCACATCACTAACAGAAGTCATGATCTTCGCTACAATATTCGGAGTAGCATTTGGAACCCGCGGGACGATGATGACAGTCTTACGAGCTGAAGTTTTCGGAAGGACTAATTTTTCTAGACTAGCTGGCCTTATGGATCCTATAAGCAGTGTCAGCGTACTAATGAGTCCTATTTTCGCTGGATTCGTTTTCGATTCATCCGGGTCTTATAAACTAGCATTGATCGTACTAGCCTTAGTAAACGCCTTGGGCGCCATACTGCTATTGGGAATTCGGGTTCCCCCAAAGTCAACCCGATAAAATAATTAGTATAGATCACACGACAGAAGGAACTTACTACCCTACAAAGGCACCATGCGCTTCGTATAAAGCTGACGTGTAAGGCTAAGATGGCCAAGATGCATAGCAAAATGTTCAATTGTATGAAGTATATGCCACCTGACGGTCTCCGCCCCTTCATATGACCGGACAGATGGTCGTGTCTGATCTAACTCCTCAGAGGGAAGTCTACTGAGAACGTCAAACGTAGATTTCCCGACTTGTTCAAGGGATTGTTCCATCTCGGTTACGCTGGATAAATTAACATCAAACTCTGCCTCCCTGTCTCTACCTATGTCTACACCACCTGCCATTTCACGAATACGAATACTTTCTGCACCCAGCATGTGAGTTACCAGAACTGCTTCTGAGTTCGTCTCTCCCTCAATCGGAATCCAATTGACCTCATCATCTGGCATATCTCGTATAATGTCGCCTAACTGTTCATGCAATGATTGGAAATGCTTTATATATGCTTGAATCTCTGATGACAAAACTGACTTACTCCTTATCACATATTTCTAGGTAGATCCAATGATAACTCTTTCTTCTCTGACTCATATCTTTTCAAAAACACCCAGACCAAATAGACCTAGGCGGACTCTTGGAGAATATTATCCAACTCCTCAACCTCAGCCCCCGTTAAATCCCATCCTGAAGCTTTCACATTAGCGGTATCCTGGTCCTCTTTCGTAGCACCTGCAATGACAGAGCTAACAGAAGGTTTTGCAAGGAGCCAAGCTATAGCCAGTTCTACCATCGGGTGCCCTCTATCTTCTGCAAAGCCAGACAACTTAGCCAACAAACTGAAATTCTTATCAGTAAGCGTATTCTGTTGAGCTCTTTGATTTCCAGCGAGCCTAGACCCCTCTGGTGCATCCTTTCCTGGTAGGTATTTCCCAGTAAGAAACCCACTCGCCAAAGGAAAGTAAGGGAGGACCCCTATGTTATAAAGATCACAAAACGGAAGCAATTCCGCTTCTATGCCACGGTTCAACATATTATATTCCGGCTGTGCAGTCACAAACTGAGTCAGGTTCAATGCCTTGGCCGTCCATATAGCTTCGCACATTTGCCAAGCGCTATAATTGGAACAACCTATGTATCTAACCTTGCCTTGTTTAACAAGATCATCCAAGGCCCTCATGGTTTCCTCTATTGGAGTGTTTGGATCTGGTCGATGTATCTGGTAGAGGTCTATATAGTCAGTTTGCAGGAGCCGCAAACTATCTTCAGCCTGTTGCATTATATGATGACGAGAAGCCCCCTTATCATTAGGCCCATCACCCATAGCCATCCCCACCTTTGTGGCTATGATCACTTCCTTACGAATTCCGACCAACGCTTTACCTATACGTTCCTCCGACAAACCTCGCCCATAAGTGTTCGCAGTATCAAAGAAATTGATTCCCTGATCTACAGCAAACCTTGCCACTTTAATTGAACTTTCCTCATCCATTCTAAATCCGAAGTTGTTGGTTCCAAGGCCAACAGTCGAAACTTTAAGTCCAGTAGATCCCAATTGTCTGTGATTCATAAATACTCCCTTGAAAAACTATCCTACGAAATTATATATAAAACCTAAAACAGTTACTAGCAAACTGAGGATATAAATCCATCAAAACTATAGGCCGGGCCCGATTAAGTATTCGGCCCAGATCCCTCCGCACCGAACTTAGATTCGGCGATTTTGCGCCAGTGGAAGGCTGAGTCGCCAAACAGAGCTTCATTCAATCTCGCTTTTTTATAGTAAAAATGGAGATCCATTTCCTTTATAAATCCAATTCCCCCGTGGCATTGATGCGCAAATGAGACTATCCGTTTGTACGCCTCGTTAACCCAAGCTTTAGCGATAGACACATGAATGGAATCAAATTCCCCCTTAGCCAACATAGATGCAGCTTTATACGTAACATTTCGAGACGTTTCCAAATCTCTCAACATATCAGCGCATCCATGTTGTATAGCTTGAAAGCTACCCAAAGATCTACCAAAAACTGACCGCGTTTTTACATACCCAATCGCCATATTCATCGCTGCCTCGGACCCTCCAATAGACTCTGCACATTTTCCAACCGCCCCCCAAGCTATCAGTTTTTGAACGATATCCCACCCCTTATCCACAAGACCAACTATATTATCCTGGGGCACACGTACATCATCAAATATCACTTCATATTGTTTATCCAAACCAAACACATTTAATGGGCTAATCGTCAAACCAATAGTAGAGCAGTCCACCAGTATCATCGATATTCCATCGTACGTGTCACCTCGATTTGTCCTGACAGCAACAAGCATATAATCAGCTTCCTTAGCATCCGAAACAAAAACCTTGGTCCCATTCAAAACGTAATCACTGCCGGAAATATCAGCGTTAAGATTTATACCGTCTGGCTCATAACTAACTGACGCCTCTGTGAGAGCCAAAGCCATAACCATATCACCCTTAACGATGTCTCCAATTATTTCTTGTTTTTGAGCTTCTGTACCTGCATCCATGATTGCTTGCCCGCAAAGAACAGTGGTGGAAAAAAAGGAACCAGGCACTAAAGCATATCCTGTTTGTTCCAAAAGGATGATCATATGCTCAAAGGTCAGTCCCTCACCACCGTATTTCTCTGGAAACAACAAACCCAACCATCCCAGATCAGATAGTTTCGACCAAAGCACGGGAGAATGGCCAGCGACATCTCCCTCGAAACTCCTGATGAATTCCGGAGGACATTCTATCGCTAAAAACTCTTTGGCAGCCTCCCTGATCATTATTTCATCTTCTGTTACTCCAAAATCCATCATTACCCTCTGAAGGAAAAGCCAGTAGCCTTTCTGAGTTTTAAGTAGTGTTAAGTCGCCGGAAGTCCCAGTCCACGCTGGGCTATTACGTCACGATGAATCTCAGAAGCCCCCAAGTATATTGTGGTTGCCATTGAATCTATATACGACTCCCCTACCCTTCCGCCTAGAGGAGCTAATCGCGACTGAGTTTCCAAGATCCCATATATTCCGAGAATACGAATTGCCATATCTGTGACTTTTTGCCACATTTCAGTTGCTAGAACCTTGACCATAGACCAATCCTCGATTTTAACGGTTTCATTTGATCTTTTCCAAGACAGACCATAGCAAGATAAACGGGAAACCTCAATTTCAGCCTCTATCTTACCTATACTAGTCATCAGTTCTCGGTCACCCAAAGGACTTTTAAAGTCAGACACCGGATCCTTAATGAATTCTATTAGATCTGACATGAGTCTTCTTGCATATCCAACTAGCATAATCGGATCCCGTTGAGTATTGAGTGCATCCATCGCTATACCCCAACCTCCACCTACCCCTCCCAAAAGGTTCTTTGAAGGAATTCTGAGGTCGTCAAAAAATACCTCACACAACACGCCCGACCGGCCACTTATTTCTTCGAGTGGCCTTAGAGTAATCCCGTCTGACCTCATGTTAGCGATGAAATAACTGATTGCCTTATGCCCCAATGTTTCATCACCGGTTCTTGCAAGAAAATGTATCCAATCCGCCCGGGAGGCATTACTAATGTAATCCTTTTGGCCATTGATGACGTAGTAATCACCATCAAGTACGGCGGTTGTGCGTAAATTAGCTAAATCAGAACCACCCCCTGGTTCAGTATATCCTTGACACCAAAGCGTTTCACCGTTTGCTATCCTGGGGAGATGTTCATCTTGCATTTCCTCAGAACCATATTTAATAATAGCCGGACCAATAAGATTCGGACCATCATCAAAACTCACCACACTAGGTACACCCGAAAATGCCATTTCCTCCCTAAAAATGGTCTGCAAGATTGGAGTAGCCTGAGCGCCCCCAAACTCCAATGGCCAATGCTTTATCGACCAGCCTGACACAGCTAGCTTTCTCCTCAGTGCCTTAACAGATGGCCATAGATCATCTGTCAAGGCAAATCTTTCTATCCAACACATACTAGAAGGAATTTGATCAGCTATAAAATGCCTGACCTCATCCATAAATTCCGTTTCCGATGCTGAAAATTCGAAATCCTATTTAACCCTTCCTTGCATGCATATGGAGTGATCCTAAGTCGGATTTACCCTGAGTTACCTGACTTCTATTGCAAAAACTGCTGTTACTTGGACCTCAATATCAAGGTCCCCGGCACTGAGGGGCGTCTCAGCAAGGCCAGAGATCTCCATTCTGGAGCCGTAATCATAGATACCTGGGGTTCCACTAACATTTTCCTTAATGTACAGTAAATTCCCACGTGCCACACCAGTAATTTCGGCAAATTGATCCGCTTTAGCCAAGGCATCAAGTACTGCTTTCTCTCTCGCATGAATACGGCTAGAGCTGTCATCAGCAGTAGTGAATAAAACCTGATCTATTCTTATAGAATCTCCTGCTGCCCCCATAACATTGTCCAGAACCCCACCGACATTCTCTAAATCCCGGAGTTCTACCACTAAACTGTTATAGACACGGTAGCCCGTCAATATCCTTTCGTTAGAGCACACTTTCTTCTTGCACACTTCTTGATAAGTATATTGTGGATATATTTTGAAATTCCTAGTCTGTATGTCCTCTTTAGGTACGTTCATATCTTCAAGTACTTCAAATACTTTACTCATCGCTAACGCATTTTCCGAGCGAGATTCTTCAACAGTATCAGATACAGTTTCCACACCTAAATTCAGTTTAACTAGGTCTGGATTTATACTAACCATGCCACTACCAGTAACCCATATACCTACAGATTGAGTCGAAGACCCGAGCCCGTCGTTCAGAACCACAGATCTTGATGACAAAGCAGATTCCGATTGTGTTTGATCCATACCAGTAGAACCCGCTAAGGCCTCTGAAGATTGAGAACCAGAAGATTCTTCAATTGGAACGGCAGTATTATCACCAGGTCTGCATGCCACTAACACAAGAATAGACAGGCACAAAATGAAGCCAAGGGCAAATCTAGTATTTTCCCCCATCAGGATCCCTCCTTGTAAACGATAACCGCCAAGTTGATCCGTATATTGTTAATCTCACTGATGTGAAACAATTACTTGTATTATAGGTGCATAACCTCATCGAGCAATATAAACCAAAGGATAAAGGATAATGGAAGGCGATATCAATAAAAGCCTAGATATTTGATCATTCCTTCCAAATGTTGCTAGTTTGACCTCGTTGACACTTCGACAAGACCCCCATAAACTCATGGCTATCAAACAAAAATGGAGAGAAAATGACTGGGGATTGCATTTTTTGTAAAATAAAGAATACGGAAATCCCTAGCGAAATGCTCTATATGGATGATATGTCTTTCGTTATAAGAGACATAAATCCGGCAGCATCTACTCACATGTTAGTAATCCCATTAGAGCACATCACAGCAATTGAAGCCTCATGTCAAGAACAAATGTATCTAATCAGCCACTTAATTATGGTCGCAAAACAAATGGTAGATCAGGAAAGTGATTTGTCTGACAATGGCTGGCGCCTCGTGATCAATCAAGGAAGGCATGCTGGCCAACAAATCTCGCATTTACACATACATATTTTGGGAGGTCATCCCCTAGGATCTATGGCATAAAAATACCCATTCTCACTTAAATGTACCAGGGAAACCCAATAAATTTAATCCTCTTTATTTACCCGTAGCGAAAATAAACAATTCTTGTCTCTCTTCGTCAGTGGCACCCA
>CAYVMY010000049.1:4818-8509 GCA_964452695.1 uncultured Dehalococcoidia bacterium | reverse complement strand
CCTCCACGTAACTTGGGTGGATCGCTGTGCCAGGATCCTGCAACGCTGTATACCTGAGAATGTCCACCTTCCCAGTATCAGGGTCGACTTCAACATCTACTATATGGTGACCAAAAGCTGCACCAACGCCTCTCGGGTTTGATACACCCTTCGCCACTACAGGTCCACCAGTCTCCATGAGTCTCCCAGCTACTTGCTTAAACGTTAGTTGCTGTTCAGTATTGGATATGCGGGTAAATGTGGAGTCAGCAAACTCGACATCGTCTGCAGTGGTTTCCCATATCATGGCCGCACGCTCTTTCAACTGGTTAACCACTTGTTGGGCTGCCTCATAAGCAGACCAGCCAGTAGCAAAAGCAGTCCTGCTTCCACCGGTCACAGCTGTGTAACCAATAGATCCAGTATCTGCAACTATGGGATGCACTTCCTCATAATCCAAGCCCAATACCTCGGCAGCCTGCATGGCAATAGAAGCCCTAGTTCCACCTATATCCACAGACCCTTCAACCAAGTTAACCGTTCCATCAGGATTAACTGCTATAGTAGAACTAGATTGCATTCCCCCGCTAAACCAAAAGCCACTGGCGACACCCCTGCCCCTGTACTTGCCCTCAAGAGGGGATTTGTAGTGATCCGTATTTTTTGCTGCTTCCAGAATCTCCACATTCCCAACCTTCTGGAACACCACTCCGTCTACTCTTCTATCACCCTCCTTGGAGGCGTTCAACAACCGGAATTCCACCGGGTCCATTCCAATTTGCTCACATAGCTCATCAACTACAGTCTCGACTCCGAGTGTAGCCTGAGGAGAGCCCGGGGCACGATATGCCGAAGTTTTAGGTTTATTTACAACCACGTCGTATGCATCTACATGTGCGTTCTCCAGGTTGTAGCAACTGAACATACACATAGCTCCAGCGGTTACTGGAGACCCAGGGTATGCTCCTGCCTCCATAGCCAAGTGCGCTTTACCAGCCACCATTTGGCCATTCTTTTTAACACCTATCTTAACCCACATATACGACCCAGCACCCGGCCCAGTGGCCTCAAGGACTTCCGTCCTTGTCATTACCGCCTTTACAGGTTGCCCTGTTTTCTTCGAAAGCAGTGCAACTATTGGGTCCAGATAGACCGGAATCTTGCCACCAAAACCACCTCCAATTTCCATCGGGATCACCCTCACCTGTGATATAGGCACTCCAAGCAACGTAGCAGTACTGCTACGAACGTTGAAATGACCCTGGTTGCTTGTCCAGATTGTGATCTCGCCATCGCTATTCCACATTGCAGAAGAGTTTGTAGGTTCTATGTATCCCTGGTGAACCGTCTGGGTGTTAAACTCTCGTTCTATGACAACATCAGCATCCTCGAATGCCTTTTCCGCATCACCTATAACATATTGGGTGTGAGTAGGTACGTTGCTTTTCTTACCCGTGTCCATTCCTCCAGACATAGTAGTCATATTATCATGGAGCAACACTGCCGACTCACTCATAGCCTCAGGAGCAGTTAGTAGGGCCGGTAATATATCATACTCAACTTCTATAAGATCCAATGCTTCCTCAGCCACATGTAAACTTACTGCAGCAACAGCTGCAATGGGGTGTCCTCTGTACAGCACTTTGTCTGATGCGAGGATCGCCGTTCTCATGAACTTCAGGTTAACAGGGGGTCCCTCCCCTACTGACACAGAACCATCAGGTGCCTCTGGAAGATCATTGGAAGTTACGATAGCTTTCACTCCGGGGAATTTTAGAGCCTTGCTAACGTCTAAGGACTTGATTCTCGCATGAGCGTGAGGACTCCTCAGAACCTTAGCTTGAAGCAAGTCAACAGCCTGGTAGTCGACTCCAAATTTAGCCCGTCCAGTGACTTTATCCACACCGTCTGGCCTTACAGGCCTTGTCCCTACCACCCTATATTCGGAAGTCTTGTTCTTAGTAGTTGCCATAGCTAACACCCCTTGTTATTCGTTAGTGAGCCCAGCGTACGCGCGAGGGCAATCATATGCTATCATATCCTACGTGATATGACAAAACATAATGGAATATTGGTAGATTTAACCCAACCTCCAATGCTATTAATATACGAGTCTAGCAAAGATAAATGCAGGGCAAATTATTGAATTACTCGGAGTCACTGAACTATATACTTTCTCTCGTTGATTACGAGAGGATGAACAGAAGTGTAGGGAGTCTTGCACGTTACGATTTAGAGCAAATCCAAGTTTTCCTGCATTGTTTAGATGACCCACACATGGGAACTCCTACTGCCCATATAGCTGGAACCAAGGGTAAGGGAAGCACAGCCGCAATGGTTTCATCTATACTGGCGTCTGCGGGATACGATCCAGGCCTATTCACCAGTCCCCACCTTCACACGTTCAGGGAACGCATCCAGGTTGGAAACCAGTTAATATCAGAGTCGGATTTCGCCAACCTGATAACCCAATTGGCCCCTATTCAAAAAAAGGCAACTCTCCCCAACAGAAGAGTGACGTTGTTCGAATTCTTAACAGCAATGGCGCTACAACACTTCAGTGCAAAATCCACAAAAGCTAACGTCATAGAAGTGGGTCTAGGCGGACGCCTAGACGCTACAAACATAGTTAACCCGACGGTATGCGGTATAACATCCATAGGAATGGATCATGTAGAAGTATTAGGTCACACCATTCAGGAAATTGCCTGGGAAAAATCCGGCATAATCAAAGAGGGCGTGCCAGTGATAACTTCACCTCAAGACTATCGGGCATTAGAAGTCATTAGACAAATGGCCCTTAGCAAACATAGTTCCCTTACCTTAGTTGGTACCGATATATTGTGGGAAAATCACATTGAATCTCTAGACGGACATAAATTCGATTTAATCACACACAACAACAAATACCAAGTAGAAACACCTCTACTCGGAACCCATCAGATGGAAAATGCTTGTGTAGCAGTCGGAATGATAGAATCTATGACAGCAGATGGGTTAGATATTAGCCCAAATCACATCGAGGAAGGTCTCAAGAATGTACGCTGGCCATGCCGCATGGAATTAATACGAAAGAACCCAAACCTTCTGTTGGATGGGGCTCACACATCTCATTCGGCAAAACGTTTGAGCGAAGCCGTTCTTAAACTTTTCCCGTCCAGCCAATTAATCCTCGTGGTGGGTCTACAAACGAACAAAGACCTAAAAGGAATAGTAAAGGAGCTCTCATACCTAAAGCCAGACCTGGTAATTGCGACCAAGTCTAGACACCCTAAAGCAATGACTCAAGACGTGATTGCTTCCAAGTTCAAATCCTTGGGGTTTGAAACAATAGAGACGGAAGACATAGACCATGCTATGTCTATAGCCGAAAACAACAGCGTGGAACAATCCACTGTAATCGGCACAGGGTCTCTATTTGTTGCCTCAGAAATCCGGGAGTTAGTATTAGACATCCCGCAAGAAACATATCCGGTTTTTACCCATTATTCTGAAGGAAAAAAGTAGAAATTAAGTTCCAAATACCTTTACATGGAGTATAATTTACTCGGATCAAAGGAACCCTTCCCAAGAATATATGGATCACATAAGCCAATCCTTACCAGTTGTCGGAGGTAAAAATGGACGATAGAAGACGGGTGGTTATAACGGGAATGGGAGCAGTAACTACACTAGGAAACACAGATGACGAACTTTGGGCAGGCCTCATATC
>CAYVMY010000049.1:0-4808 GCA_964452695.1 uncultured Dehalococcoidia bacterium | reverse complement strand
GGCCCTATTACCCTCTGCGATTCAAGTAACTACACAACCCACATAGCTGGTGAGGTGAGAGATTTTGATCCAGGCGAATTCATCAATCCCAGGGAGGCACGAAGGATGGCCAGATTTAGTCATTTTGGCATTGCAGCAGCCCATATGGCTATTCAAGATTCAGGGCTGGCATTAGAGACTATAGATAACGAAAGACTAGGTGTTATAACTGGCACTGGAATAGGAAGCTTGCCTGTTACACAAGAAGCATGCCAAGACATGCTATACAAAGGACCAATGAAAGTAAACCCCTTTTTCATCCCGATGATATTGCCCAATATGGCCTCAGCTAATATCGCACGGGTATTCGACGCTAAAGGTTACAACAACACGGTAATTACAGCTTGTGCGGCAGCGACGCAGGCTATAGGTGAAGCAACAGAAACGATTCGTAGAGGTGCAGCTGACATAATAATTACCGGGGGATCAGAAGCCCCAATCAGCGAACTAGGACTTTCAGGATTCTGCATCTTGAAAGCTCTTAGTACACGTAACGAAGAGCCAGACAAAGCAAGCAGGCCATTTGACACAAACCGAGATGGATTTGTGCCATCAGAAGGTGCAGGAATTTTGATACTTGAAAGCTTGGATCATGCAACCGCAAGGGGAGCAAAAATATTGGCCGAGGTAATTGGGTATGCCGCAAGTTCAGATGCGTTTCATCCGGTTCAACCAGACGAAAACGGAGCTGGTGCAAGCCGAGCCATGAAGTGGACACTAGATAATGCAGGAGTGAAACCAAATGAGGTTGACTATATAAATGCCCACGGCACGTCCACTCCGTTGAATGATGTAATAGAAACTATGGCCATAAAAAATGTTTTTGGAGAACACGCATACAAAATACCAATAAGTTCTACTAAGTCTATGATAGGACACGGACTAGGAGCGTCAGGAGCAATCGAGGCCATAGCGTCCGTTAAAACCATACAAGATAACATCATCCACCCAACTGCCAATCTTGAAAACCCAGATCCCCAATGTGATCTAGACTATGTCCCTCTTGTCGCACGTCAGGGAAACGTGAACATAGCGATGTCAAATAGCTTTGGCTTTGGTGGTCAAAATGCCTGCATACTACTCAAAGAATACGCCTAGGGAAATGACCATACCCTAAGATAAGTTCTCGATCTAGGCTCACATTCACCTATGCGTGGATAGAATTTCACACCCTTGAAACAATTCTGCGCGCAAACAGAGAAATGGATATCAGAAAAGAGGCTTGACAGGCAGCTATCAAGGCGATCAACATAACTGAACGGAAGAAAAACCCTTCTGTAAATAGCCTAGTCAAATAATTGTATCTAGGATCTAAAATCCAGAAATCATTACTGAAACTAAGTATATGGAATTGCTGGAAAAGAACCGGGAAGGCCAAAGTGCCCAAGACCCCAAATACCAACAAGATAACCAACGTAAGTAGGGATCCTTTAATCAAAGTCCCTGCCACATAATATAAGCCTCTCCACTTCCACAACCACATGGTGGCAGTCAGATATACGAATATGTAAAAGGTCACTAATTCCTGTCCTCTGTATACTCCCCTAACCAGTTGTTTCACGTCCCACATGTGCATTATTTCCTTAGGGTTAAACAACGCCACCTCTTCACCCATCCAGTTAACATCAACATCCAAGTATTCGCTGGAAGAATTAAAATAATCCCTGATCTCCCTAGCCACACCGGAAAGTTGGGTCATATCAAGACCAGTAGTCTGACTGACATTGTAGGTTTCGAATCCATACTCGTATAAAGTCACACTGTTAAAGGCTAGACGAACATTAATCGTAATAAGCATAACGGGGATAGCTACCACGCAGAGTAACCCGAGAAATATCCCTGACATATTTCTCGCAGTGGCATACCAGTTAGGAGTATTCATATAACCATACCTGTCCCTCATATCCAAGTCACTAATCTATCGGAATACTTAAATTCCTTAAGCTGTGGCCAGTGATTGGATGATACGCCGGATTGAAGACTTCGCGTTGTTTGACTGCGGAAAGGCCGTAACATACAATATTTTAACTTGGATTTATACTAAAGATACATCACTCAAAGGACTGCACATGAGTATACCGGATTCCGATCCATATAGTGAATTATTCGCCTCCTACTCACATAAAATTCAATGGGAAGATCTTACCCCAAAAACATTGCATGAGGTAAAGCGAAGAATACTAGACACCATTGGAGTTGGCATAGCCGCCATATACGAGGATACGCCCAATGCAACCAGATCATATGCGCTTGACCTTCCTCTTACAAATGGGGCAACTTTGTGGGGTTCTAATCATAAAGTCACACCTGAGGCAGCAACTTTAGCCAACGGAACTATGGTGCGTTACCTAGATTTTAATGACACCTACCTTGCCCTTGAACCACTACACCCAAGTGATACCATACCTGGTCTCATAGCACTTAGTGAATGGACTAAAGGATCCCCGAAAACTTTGTTGACGGCGATAGCCATTGCATACGAAATCGGTGTCAACCTATGCGACTCAGCTAGCCTACGTTCCCACGGCTGGGATCATGTCAACTACACAGGCATTGCGGCAGCTTGCGGGGCAGGTTCAATACTAGGATTAACATCTAAACAACTAGAACACGCCCTATCCATAACGATAGTCCCACACGCTTCTATGCGCCAAACTCGCTCAGGTGAACTATCAATGTGGAAAGGTTCTGCCGCAGCAAATTCCGTCAGAAACGCCATTTTCTCTAGCCACGCTGTTCTCAGAGGGATGACAGGGCCATACAAGTCCTTTTCGGGGGAAATGGGATTTATATCACAACTTCTAGATGGTGAGCCACTGAACATGTCGGCCATGAAGTCTCTCCAAGCAAACTCCCCTTCCCGAATTAGTGACACATACATCAAGAAATGGCCAGTAGAATACCACGCACAGAGCGGAGTAGATGCCGCACAAATAGTCCACGACAAATTTACCGACACAAACCAAATAGCATCGGTCAGAATAGACACATTCAAGGCCGCTTACGAAATCATCGCAAAGGACCCTGAAAAGTGGGCCCCAAAAACGCGGGAAACTGCAGATCATTCATTGCAATACATAGTCGCGTCTACTTTAATGGACGGCTTCGTATCTGTAGACTCCTTTTCCCCCGAAAAGATACAATCTCCGATTATCAAATCAATACTAGACAAAACGAACTTACACGAGGATCCTGAACTCACCCAGGGATACCCGAATGGAATACCCAATCGTGTCACACTAGAGACCACAGATGGGAAGACATTTACTAGCCTAGTTGAATTCCCTTCTGGACATGTAAACAATCCAATGACTGACAAAGAACTAGAATACAAGTTCAAGAAAAATGTAGACCAATATTTTACACAAGCACAAGTAAATTTAGTGGCAGACTTGGTATGGAATCTAGAGAAAGAGCAAAACTTAGAAAGACTGATGGAGTCGATGAATATCCAATAACAAATTGTGCGAACGACATCCTAAGGAGAAACAGTGAGTACATCAAACTACAGCCCAGGCCTTGAAGGGATAATATCCAATACCACCTCAATTTCATATCTAGATGTAGACGTTGGGCAAATATTACTAAGAGGTTATGATCTAATTGAACTATCCCAGAAATTGACGTACCCAGAAGTTGCGCACACTATAATATATGGGTCAGTACCAACTGACTACGATACAGAGGCTTTCGTTTCAAGCCTTTCTAAACAATACCAGATACCAAGCAATATATATGACTTCTTTAACCTAATGCCTAAGAACACAAATGTCATGGACGCAATGCGAACAGGCATTTCAATGTTGGCAGGGTACGAAGATCCCGCATTCCTATCAGATAATTCACGTAACGCCAATCTGGAGAAAGGGGTTAAATTGCTTGCCAAAACACCATCCATAGCAGCAAACGCCTACAGATCTTTGATAAACCAGCCTTTTGTTAATCCGGATCCCAAACTTGGGTTCGCAGAAAATCTTCTGTTTATGATAAAAGGTTCCACGCCAGATCATGTTTCTCTTGAAAGTTTTGATAGGGTACTCACTTGTTACAGCGAGCATGAAATGGCTAATTCTACATTCACGGCTCGCGTGATAAGCTCAACCTTTTCAGATATGTATGGTGGAATGGTAGGTGCCATAGCCTCTCTAAAGGGACCATTGCACGGGGGTGCGAATGAATCTGCGATGTACATGCTATTAGACATACTCGAGAATGGTGGAGCCGAAAATGCTGAAACTTACCTAATGAAAAAAATGTCTCAAGGATTTAGAGTGATGGGTTTTGGGCACAGAGTATACATGAGAAAATACGATCCTAGGGCCTATTATCTTAGAGAATACATACCAAGCTTAGCAACAAAGAAACCAGACGGACCCGAATTACTGGACATTTATAGACGAGTTGAAGAGGTTATGTTACGCGAGAGAGGCTTGTACCCGAATGCAGACTACCCGATAGCATTGATCCTATATTTACTGGACGTGCCTATACCGTTATACACGCCAATATTTTTCGCTGCTAGGGTAGCAGGATTGATAGCACATATTATAGAGCAGCACGATAATAATAGGCTTTTCAGACCTAGAGTAAACTACGAAGGCGAAAGAGGGCTTACACTAACATCCCGAGACACCCCATGAGGATATTTTCCATCAAGTTCTAACAGCAACTTAGCCATTCAAGTAGCATCCAACCTGGTTCTACGAATTTCTACGGCTGCCCCACCAAACAAGGCTCCTTGTATGGGAGCATTTGGTTTTGCTATCTTC
>CAYVMY010000048.1:0-8767 GCA_964452695.1 uncultured Dehalococcoidia bacterium | reverse complement strand
TGTTGGATGATGGCCAGTACCGAACGCCATCCCTGGATCCAGCCTTATTATCCTTTCTCGTGGTTTTGGAGAATAATCCTTCCATGTTGGGCATATTACAATGTTCCCAAAATGGAGAATAGAGAAATGTTTCTTCCACGATTCCAACCATTCGCCTTCTTCCAGATGTTTTTCTTCTATTTCGGGCAGATCGCATAGAATAGAAATAAGTGCCACAGCGACTCTAATACGTCCTTTTCGATCCTCTGTGGTATTGTCTATTGGCAAGTAGCACCTCAGAATAGCACTTGGATAGGAGGGTTTTTCTTTGTCTTCGTCTGGATTATGTCCACCCATCTGTTCTATGGCTAATGCCCCCTCGCTATACTGTTGGAATACTACTGAAAGGGGTTCTACGTATTCCGCAGGGCACTGAAGGCTCATTTCTAGCCACATTGCCTTGTTTCCGACGGGGTTGCTGACTCTTTTTTTCATTTTGAATAATGAACCTTTATTAGTGGACTATGACATGCCTACCCTATTATCTATCAAACTGAAGGTTGACATTGCCAAAGCACGTGTGTTGATGTTAGAGACTGTATGAACGCACTTCAGTGTGGCCCTAGATTCTTGCTATGTGTCCATTCCGAGAGATTCTCTTATTTTGCCTAACCAATTCTTACCTTCGTCAGAGCTATCTCCCAAAGTGTCAGCAAGTTCCTTAAATAATTCCCTTTGCCTTCCATTTATTTTTCTAGGGGTCACTACGTTTACCACAACCAGTTGGTCTCCTCGGCGTTTACCATTTTGTGAATAGGGCACTCCTTTACCTTTTATCCTAAAGATTGTTCCAGCTTGGGTCCCCTCAGGGATTCTAAGGTTTTCGTTGCCGTTAAGTGTAGGGATGTTTGCATCTAAACCAAGAACGGCTTCTGCCATGTTTATTGGCAGCTCGTAAAGAATTTCATGATCTCTACGTTGGAATAACTCATGTGGTTGAACATGTAAGTTAATGTAAAGGTCTCCTGGTCCACCACCATTAACTCCTGTGCTACCTCCCTGCGGTAGGCATACTTGAGTTCCATCTTCCACACCGGCTGGAATTTGGACTGTAATTTTGCGTTGGCGTTTTTCTCTACCAGATGCTTTGCAATTTCGGCAAGGGTTTGTGATTAATTTACCCGTACCTTTACACTGTGGACAAACGCTCACTTGGTTGAATTGTCCGAATATGCTTCTCTGTACCCTACTCACTTGTCCCATACCGCGACAGTTTTGGCATTGGCTTGGCTGGCTTCCCGGTTCGCTTCCATCACCTTTGCAATGGCCACATGGCTCTACCCTACCAACCTCTAAGTCTTTTCCGGCTCCAAATACAGCCTCTTCAAACGATATAGTCATTTCTGTTAGTATGTCAGATCCTTGTTGAGGAGCTGCGCGGGACCTGTTGCCGAATGCATCGAAAAAGGCATCGAATATGTCACCGAATCCACCAAATGGGTCAGAACCGTCAAAGCCTCGGGCGCGTTGATTATTAGCCCCGCTGGATGTCCCGAAACGGTCGTAGTCAGATCTTTTGTTTGGGTCACTCAGCGTTTGATAAGCCTCGTTTATTTCCTTGAATTTAGCCTGAGCTTTAGGGTCCTTGTTTCTATCCGGATGGAACTCTAGAGCCAGCTTTCGAAAACTGGTTCTTATCTCCTCTTGTGATGCTGTCTTGGGTACGCCTAAAACTTGGTAGTAATTTTTCTGGGTTGTCATCGTTAAGTATGTTAATTGTTGCCTTTTGTTTATTGAGATGAATACCATTATATTTCAACGTCAGACCAAGGTACAAGCTTAAGTTGCACTTGGCGGGAAGACTTACAGGTGATAGTATCGCCAAGGACACTAATATTGGCGGGGGTGCAAGAATGGCCAAGCCTTTAGATGGTATAAGGGTTTTGGATCTCACTCATGTTTTGGCAGGACCCTTCTCGGCAATGATTCTGTCAGATCTTGGTGCAGAAGTGATTAAGATAGAGGAACCCGAGATCGGCGATCGTTCCAGGGGGACAGGGCCTTTTGTGAATGACGAAAGTTCTTATTTCATGAGTATCAACCGTGGAAAATTAGGAGTTGCGATAGATCTATCCACAGAAAAAGGGAAGTCCATCTTTTTGCAACTAGCGGAACAAGCTGACGTAATTATAGAAAATTTTGTGCCTGGTACCATGTTAAGACTTGGCTTAGACTACTCAACGGTCAAAGAGAGAAATAATAAGTTGGTATATTGTTCCATATCTGGTTTTGGACAAACTGGTCCCTATGCAAAAAAAACAGCATTGGACGTGATTGTACAGGGTATGGGTGGTGTACTCAGCCTAACTGGGGAACCTGATGGTCCTCCAATTCGTCCAGGCGTTTCTCAGGGGGATATTACTGCTGGTCTTTTCGCAGTCATAGGCATCTTGGCTGCTCTCAATGAACGAGAAAGAAGTGGTGAGGGTCAGATGCTAGATATTGGTATGTTGGACTGCCAGGTTGCCATATTGGAAAATGCCTTTGCTAGATATTTTACAACCGGTGAAATACCTAGGGCTTTGGGTACACGGCATCCAGTTACGGCTCCATTTCAGGTGTTTGCCACTATGGATGGTTACATAACTGTTGCTCTAGCCGAAGGGAGAAAGGAAAAATGGCCACTTTTAGAAACATTTGATACTATCTTCCGCTATGTTGAAAATAACTAGCAGAGAGTGGCTGGAGGATTTGGAGGCCTTGGGCATACCCTGTGGTCCGGTTAACTCTATAGATGATGTGTCTAGGGATCCACAGATTCTTCATCGCGATATGGTCAAGGAAATCCCGCATCCTAGGTTAGGTAAGGTAAAGGGGGTAGGGACTCCTATAAAACTAAGCAGATCTGTTACTGGGCCAAGTTCTCATGCTCCAGGCCTTGGGGAACATACAGCCAAAGTCTTGCAGGATTTGCTAAATATATCCCAAGAGGACATCTCTAGACTCAAGGATGAGCATGTTATATGATCCCATGGCCGGCTACAAATCGTAAGAGTTTTATTTAAAGACGTTACTTGATACCTGTTTGCAAAGGTGTTGAGAGGAGACTACTCAGAGGTGCCGAATGGCCACAGTGATTCCCAGTCCCAGTCTAAGTGGGGGTATTTAGAGTCCATTAGATTGATATGATTCGAAGTTAACAGAGGAGTGTCAGTTAAGATTGTATTTTTGCCGGGGTCCACATTGGACAATTCTCGATCCAAAAAACCAGTCAGTATTGGACTAAAGGATATGCCCTTAAGCTGTGCCAAAACCTTAAAATCCCCCATTTCCCCGGGTTTTACTAAGTCGAGCATCGCCATTCGGTTAGAATCCAGATCTCTCTGACTGAGGCCCATATGGCTTAGAGTATTTAAGTGTTTTTGGAATCCTAGGTTATAAAGAAATTCTCGTTGAGTAGTAATCCCAACACTCTTTATGGAATGGTATTCTCCGACTGATATTAATGAAGTAAAATCAACATCTGTTGTGATATCTTGTTCACCCGGCATAAAATAAGGGTTGTTAACCTGAGTATGGCGATAGAAGGAACGTAAAGTTCCTTTGTTGCGGATGTTTGAATATAGGTCATGAGCGTATTCCCCATAGTCTATGGTTATTATGAACCCCTTTTCTAGTGATTCTCTGATATCTTTGGTCCAAGTTTCCAGATATGTGCAAACCTCTCCTATAAAGCCCTCTGGTAATATGATATTCAGGTTGGCTATCCTATCCTCTATGAGTCTTGTCGATGGCGAATCTAAGATCTCAGTTAACTCCTCGTTGCCGTCCAACGTTACATATATCTCTTGGATAGTCCCATTCTGTATGGTGAACCTGTGTACTGGGAATGAGTCTATAAGTTCGTTAGACAATATGCACCCAACAATATTTCGGAGTGGTAATCCCAAGGCTCTTATTTTATGCATATTTCCGGAACTGGGACCCCTTGGATTAACATCTATTGAGATGTATTCTATTGCATTTCGAAATTCAGCACTCAATGTAGATGAGTAAGATAAGATATCCGTTCCCAAGGATCCAGAACCTGCTCCTACTTCAATAATATGGAATGGGGTTACACAATCCATTTCCCTCCATATCTGTTCTAGTTGAACGGCTATAAGGGATCCAAAGATAGGATGAGTATTAGGAGATGTGTAATAATCTCTCGCCAAACTAGTTGTTGCACGGGAGGTATAGTAACCATGTTCTCGGGCGAATAACGCTGTCTCCATAAAGGTTTTGAAGGTTATCTTCCCATACTTCTTTATGAGGGATCGAATGATCTTGTCTGTGACTTTATTTTCTCCCGACATCCAATCCTCCACGAAATTCGCGGACCGTGCTAGGAGCAGTCTAACGTGACTAAGGACCTATGACATCTTTAGTTGAGAGAACAGTAATGATATCCGCATCTAACGATTTTCTATGGGAATGTATTCTAAGTCCATCGGACCTTCGTATAGCAATCTAGGACGTAGGAGTATGTTGTTAGAATACTGTTCCATTACTTGTGCAGTCCAGCCCGGTATCCTGCCCATAGCGAATATAGATATAAAATAATCCTGAGGTATGTTCAGTAGGTGGTATACCGCCCCTGCCCAGTAATCAACGTTAGGGCATATGCCGCGGGATGCATATGGTTGCATAACTTCTGCTACCTTGCTTAGTATGCGGAACCACTTAGGCTGTCCAAGTTTGGCACCTAGGGCTTCACAGTCACCTTGTAGGTGGCGTGCTCTTGGATCTTCCACGGTGTATACCCGATGGCCAAATCCCATTATGCGTCCGCCGCTCTCTAGTATATTTCTCGTGTACGGTTCAGCATTATCTTCATCTCCAATGTCTAGAGAAAATTTCATTACCTCTTCTGCTGCACCTCCATGAGATGGTCCCTTAAGCGTAGCTATTCCCGCTACTACTGCCGAGTGCAAGTCTGTGCCAGTGCTTGCTGCCACCCGAGCAGCAAATGCTGAGGCATTAAGACCGTGTTCAGCATGCAGTACGGAATCTTTCTCAATTAGTCTGGCTTCGTCTTCACCAGGTTCTTGTCCGAATAGCATGTAGAGGAAGTTAGCAGGATGGTTTAGGTTTGGATTAGGGGATACTGGTTCCTTTCCCTCTTTGATCCTTGCATGTGTAGTAACTATCGTAGGGGCCTGAGCCGTGAGCCTTATACCCTTTCTCAAAGTTGCTTCGGGTGAGTTATCCCCTACATCCGGATCATAAGCGCTGAGCGCGGATACTGCGGTGCGTAGAACGTCCATCGGGTGGGAGTCTTGTGTGATCCGTATGATATCCACCACTTGATCCGGGATTGAGCGGTTGGCCCGTAGAGTTGAGTCGAAATTCTGTAATTCACTTTGGGTTGGAAGTGTCCCATAAAGTAGCAAATATACTGTCTCTTCAAAATTAGATTTTTCTGCTAGGTCGTGGATGCTGTAACCTCTGTAAAGCAATTTGCCGACATCACCATCGATAAAACTGGATTCTGTTCTATCTATGTATACGTCTCTTAGACCCCTACTTATATTTGTGTCTTGCGTCATGAAGACCCCCTTTTACGAGTGCAACGTCTTCTACATTTTTATTGCTTATAAATCCTGAAGTGAAGTCAGGCACTATTAAATCCAACGCTGGCCCGGTTCAATAGTAAACTTAGCAGGCAGCAGTGGCTACGTTACCAATAAGTATAATGTACCGAAGGTATAATTCAAGAGGATCCGTTCCTATTGACGCGATAGGCAGAGGCTATCACTCGAAGCTTAAAGCTATTTATGAAAAGCGTAGGAGGAGTATCAGTGGGGTGGGTCCAGCGGAGATTGAATATGATACTTAACCCTTCGTGAGATTTGTTGACAATGACATGAGCCGATGATAAAGTTGCCAGAGGTTTGCGTCAGGCTGGATGGTCACATCGGGTGCATAGGTAAAAGGTACACACGCTGCACTGATACCTAGGAGAGTCGAGCCCAGAGCAGGCTACTTTAGTTGCAAGGAATGCGTTAGTGGTGATTTTTAGATTACTGACTACGGTTCAAGATTGAAGGTACCATAGAGTGCTCATGGGAACCTTCTGTATAGCTTCCCATCCATGGTTACCATTTGAATTAGCAGGTACATAAGTTACGGAGAGGGAAGGAATAGTTATATGGCAAATAAAGACTTCGTAGTCAGGTTCGCTGGTGAAGGTGGAGGAGGATTGGTTACCTCAGCTGAGTTACTTGCTCAAGTAACTGCCCAAGTTGGCTATCATGTAAAAACCTACGTTACTTTCCCGTCCCAGATTATGGGGGGGCCTACATTCGCTCAAGCCAGAATTTCTACTGACACAGTGCTTAGCTACGGAGATGAGCTAGATGTTCTGGTTGCATTTGACAGAGAGGCATATGATACTCACCAGGAGGAAGTGAGAGAGGGCGGGCTAATAGTCTATAACTCAGGAGATTTCCAACTCGAAGCTGACGGCAAGAGTTTTGGGATGCGCATAGATGAATTGGCTAAGTCCACAGGAAATGCTAGGGCTGCTAATATGGTGTTGCTAGGAGCAATATCCCATCTGGTGAACATGCCGGAACATTATCTGCCGGAGTTTGTTACAAAGCGATTCACTAGGGGAAGACCAGGAGATGAGGAGATAATCAGGGCCAACATAATGGCTCTCTCTCTTGGGAGGGAAGAGGCCAAGAACAGTGGGTTTAGCTTGGGAGACCTAGCGGATCCAATGCCACCTACGGGTGACCAGATAATGATTAAAGGTAACGCCGCAATTGCAATAGGCGCAATAGCAGCCGGATTGGATTTGTTCGTAGGGTATCCTATATCTCCTGCTACTACCATACTTCAATATATGGAGCGTAATCTTATTGGGCCTGGCAAATTTGTTTATCAGGCTAGTTCAGAGATAGAATCTATAAATGCAATTGTTGGCGGTGGTTTCGCTGGGAGGAAATCAATGACGTCCACCGCAGGCCCAGGGTTCAGTTTGATGAGCGAAGGTCTTGGTCTGGCTTGGATGGCTGAGATACCAGTAGTGGTTGTGGATGTTCAGAGAGGTGGGCCGGCTACTGGACTTCCTACGAAGACTGAACAATCCGATTTGCTAGCTGCTTTGCATCCAGCTCATGGAGATGTGAGTATGCCGGTCATCGCGGCAGGTACCGTAGAGGAGTGTTATCACGCTGCAATACTCGCACTTAACTGGGCTGAGAGATACCAGGGGCCAGTAATTTTACTTAGTGACCACGCCTTGTCCGAACAGGCTCAAAACATACCAAAATTCGAATTGGATAAAGTTGTTGCAGAGAAGAGGAAAGTTTACCAGGGGCAAAACGGTTATGAGCGTTACGCCGGTGTTGAGTTGTCTCCTATGCCTATACCGGGTGGTCCTGGAGCCTATGTTGCAAACGCCAGTGAGCATGATCCAATAGGAGATACTACTCACCTCCCGAATAGACATATAGATATGACTGAGAGGCGTTTCAGTAAATTAAAGTTACTGGAAGAGGATGCCTCATACGAGCGTGAAAACACCGATGAGCGAATAGCTGTGATGACATGGGGGGGCTCTAAGGGAGCGACACGGGAGGCCTATAACCTAATGATGAATGAGGGGAAGACTAAGGTGGCTTGGTACTACACAATGCAGCTTAATCCGCTTCCACCGAAGCTGTTGGAAGAACTTAAAGGAAAAGACTTGGTATTAATACCAGAACTTAACTACCTAGGGCAATTTTCCTCTATACTAAGGTCAAAAGGTGTCAGGGCTGAGTCAATAACTCAGTATGATGGAAAGCCGTTTAAGGTCAGTGATTTGGTTAAGGCTATAACTGGCCGGGTTCAATCTCACGACAAGGAGTTAGTGCAAGTATGAGCAAGAAGAATCCTGAGTACGATTTCAAGTGGTGTCCCGGATGTGGTGATTTTGGAGTGAAGCGCTCAATAGAGATGGCAGTTGAAAAACGTAACATACAAATCGAGGCCCCAATGGAGAATAACGTGGTTGTGGCCGGCATTGGATGCTCCGGTAACTTAGTCCACCTTCTGGATGGCAAGCAGCCTTTCGGCATTCATGGGCTTCATGGCAGAACACTTCCAGTGGCTTTCGGTGTCAAAATGGGCAATCCAGACCTGAATGTGTTGATTGTTTCTGGAGATGGGGATTTTCTTAGCATTGGTGGAGAGCATATTGCCCCGCAGGCCCAAAGGAACCTAGATGTTACAGCCGTTATAATGGATAATGGAGTATACGGGCTCACAAAGGGACAAAGTTCCCCAACAACCATATTTGGAGAAGTGACTCCGTCCACCCCGTACGGCAAAATCGAGAGCGCTCTGAATCCATTGGATGTATATTTATCATTAGGCGTAAATTTCATAGCATCAGGTTTTTCTGCGAAGCCTAGGGAACTAGCGGACTTAATTCACCAGGCTATGAACTATAAAGGGTTTTCTATTGTTCATGTGCAGTCCCCATGTACAACTTATAATGATAACTTCGAAATTCTTAAAGGAAATGCGAAGAAGGAAATTGCCCCCTTGGTCTACGATGTTTCTGACGACTACGATTCCACAGACAGGCAGAAGGCGGTGGAACTCCTAAGTAATGGAGGGATACCACTCGGTGTGATATATCAGAATCCTGATGCTCAGTCCCTTGACCAGAGATTTAGCGAGGTCTCCCAGAAGGTCAGAATAAGAGACCTTGAAGGACAAGTTGGGGCATTTGCCATATAAATATCATAGA
>CAYVMY010000047.1:2699-8937 GCA_964452695.1 uncultured Dehalococcoidia bacterium | reverse complement strand
GAAACGGTTGTCTCTGGCCTTGAATCTTTTGGCATAGATGATGATACGCGTCCCGTATTGGTGGGTGAGAGGACTAATGTATTGGGAAGCAGGCGTTTCAAGCGACTCACTGGTGAATCCAAGTGGGAAGAGATGGCTGAAATAGGTAGAGAGCAGGTTAGAGGTGGGGCTAGTATAGTGGACGTATGCCTTCAAGATCCGGATAGAGACGAGATGTCTGACATGACGAATTTCTTACAAGAGCTTACCAAGAGAATCAAGGTTAGCATCATGTTGGACACAACCGACGCGTCTGTTATAGAGGAATCTCTAAAATTGACTCCAGGTAAATCCATTATTAACTCAGTGAACCTGGAGGATGGATTAGATAGATTTGAGATAGTTGTTCCCCTGGCAAAGAAGTTTGGGGCTGCCCTTGTGGTTGGATGCATAGATGAAGATAAAGAACAGGCACAAGCAATAACGAGGCATCGGAAATTACAGATAGCATTACGATCTTTCGACATACTTACGAATGAATATGGCATAGCACCGGAGGATATTATTTTTGACCCACTGGTATTTCCGATTGGTACTGGTGATGCCAATTACATAGGATCTGGAATAGAAACTATCGAAGGCATTAGATTAATTAAGAGTAGCCTTCCACAAGCGAAAATTGTGTTGGGTATATCCAATATATCATTTGGCTTGCCTACTGCCGGGCGGGAGGTTTTGAACTCTGTATTCTTGTATCATTGCGTTCAGGCTGGTCTTGATATAGCTATAGTAAATCCCCAATTGCTGCAACGCTATGCATCTATACCTCAAAATGAAAGGGATTTGGCCGAAAATTTAATATGGGGTCGAGGCGTTGACGATCCGATATCGGCGTTTGCCAATCATTTCAGAGATCGTAAACCGGAAAAATCGAAACAAGAACGCCTATCTTTGCCGTTGGATCAGAGAATAGCTAGCTGCATTATTGAGGGAACTAAGGAAGGGCTTATCCCTGATTTAGATGAGGCCCTTAAACATAATACTCCACTGGATATTATAAATGGTCCGCTTATGGCTGGAATGGATGAAGTTGGTAGACTGTTTGGTGCTAATGAGTTGATTGTTGCGGAAGTACTGTCCTCTGCCGAATCAATGAAAGCCGCTGTAGACCACCTGGAACCCTATATGGATAAAAGCGAATCAATATCCAGAGGAACCGTTATTTTGGCGACAGTGAAAGGTGACGTTCATGATATTGGTAAGAATTTGGTTGATATAATTCTTACCAATAACGGTTACAGAATTATCAATTTAGGTATTAAAGTAGCTCCACAGGACCTTATATCTGCTGCTCAGGAGTTTAATCCAGATATAATTGGCCTGTCTGGTTTGTTGGTGAAATCAGCCCAAATGATGCGCGAAACAGCTAGGGATCTGAAAAATGCGGAGATAGATATACCGATACTGGTTGGAGGAGCTGCTCTCAGCAACAAATTTACTAGGCTACGAATATCCCCAGAATATGATGGACCTGTTGTCTATGCAGGTGATGCGATGGATGGACTTGGTTTGGCAAACCAAATCCTTGATCCTAGCCAACTTGATATTCTTGTTGCTAGGTTAGAGGAAGAGAGAGTGTCATTGTTGGCCTCTGAAGTTAACCAAAACTTACCTAAAAAGCCAATTTTGGCTTCAGGTAGGAGGCCTGCTTTTATAAAAGATACTCCTAAACCGCCAACTCCCCCAGATCTAAGAATTCATGCCTTGAGAAATTACGATATGGTGGACATTTTCGATTATATCAATCCTGTAATGTTGTACAACAGACATCTGGGTTACAGAGGCAAGTTCCTGGAAGATCTGGAGTTGGGAAGGAAGAGAGCCACTGATTTACGTTCTCGCGTAGGAGCTATAGAGAAATTAATGATCGAACGCGAGGACATTAAAGCAGGTGGGGTGTATAAGTTTTTCAGAGTATCTGCAGAAGGTGACGACGTCTTAGTGTGGTCTACGGATGGTGAAAGAGTTATTGAGCGCTTTCAATTTGGTCGGCAAACCTCTGGTGAGGGTTTGTGTCTATCTGACTATATAGTTGAAGGTGGGTCTTCTGTATCAGACTACATGTCTTGCTTTGTGACTACAATAGGGACTGGCGTGAGAGATCTTGCACGAATGTGGATTGATGAGGGAAGGTATCTAGATGCCCATATTCTTCAGGCATTAGCTATTGAAGGAGCCGAGGCCTTTGCAGAGATTCTTCATCAGAGGTTGAGGTCAATGTGGGGGATAGGAGATGGAGATACCATGTCAAAACAAGATTTATTTAGAGCAAACTATATTGGGAGAAGGTTTTCTTTTGGGTATCCCGCGTGTCCGAGATTAGAGGATCAGATTAAATTGTGGAGGCTTCTAGATCCTGGAAAGTACGCTGACGTGTCTTTGACAGATGAGTTTATGATGGACCCAGAAGCCTCAGTTAGTGCAGTGGTGCTTCATCATGCTCAGGCCAAATACTTTAACCTAAGCACAGAGGATGTCGAGAAATTAGAAACCCGTATCAGGCTGACCTAGATTACATGGTTGGACATGGTGTTGGCGAGTAAAATGCCCCCTAAATTCTGCCTGACTGAGATTAGACTGATATTGATCTGAATAGGCATGTGTTTAGTTGAATTTCCTTGAATTAATAATTGCCGATGATATCTCCTCTAGTACCGTTTCATCAGTTTCCACATTAGCTCGAACTGCCAAAGCATTGGTGGATTCTTCGCCCCCTATTTCGCCAATGGCCCATGCGGCGTGCCCTCGAATTATCGGGTCTTTATCTTGAAGGGAGTCGAATAAGGCTGGTAGGGCCTTAGGATCTCCAATGTTACCCAAGGCAACACAAACATTGCGTAATAACCCAGATCTTTTGGTCCGTTTCACAGGGCTGTTTTTGAACGTTTCGTTAAATTCTTGCGGAGATAGAGATAGTAATGGAATCAATTCAACTGAGTTGTAACCGTGTTCCCCTGGTCTAAATGTAGGTTCATCGGTGACTTGAGCTTTCCGATTGACTGGACATACGTCTTGGCATATATCGCAGCCGAAAATCCAATCTCCTACTAATTTGCGTAGTGACATAGGTATGGCCCCTCGATTCTCAATTGTTAGATAAGAAATGCATCTCTCGTTATCCAACACGTATGGAGCTATAAGTGCGCCTGTAGGGCATTCGTCTATGCATATGGTACAGGCACCACAAGTCTTTTTGGATGGGGTGTCTGGTTCTAGTTGTAGATTAGTTATTACTTCTGCTAGAAATACCCATGAACCATGGCTGCTGGTTAGGATATTGGTGTTTTTTCCATACCAACCTAGGCCAGATCTTTGGGCCACTGCCCTATCTTGTAACGGGCCAGTATCTACGTATATTTTACTTTCTAACTTAGTTCCAAGTGTCTCAGACAAACCTTGAACAAATTTATTAAGCTTATCTTCCACTATCTTGTGATAGTCATAACCTGAGGCATATCTAGATATTTTGCCTCTGGGACTGTCTGAGGGTTCTAATGTGTCTTCAGTAAAATAATTAATTGCTAGAGAAATAATCGAATGAGCAGAAGGGAGAAGTTTGTGAGGATCTGACCCTCGAATAATCCTGTTTTCGTTGTACCACGGCATTCCACCCATCAGTCCATTGTGAAATCGGTCCAAGGCTACCTTTTTTTCATTTTCAAAGGGGAGGTCACTTGTGATACCTACCAAATCGAAGCCCATTGCTATGGCGTAATTTTTGACGAGTGAGGTAATTTCTTTAATGTTCATCATAATTGTACCGGGAACAGCAGGGATTGGACTGGCTCTCAGAGATGAGGATCTGATGGTTTATACGTACAGGTCAATACTCCTGAAAAAGATTACCCCAAGGAGTTTTCATAGCCTCTTTGATCCTGCGTTTACCTATAAACCTTAACCAGTATGAGTTGTGGTAGAGATTCGAAGCAAAAAATGCCCAAGGAGCTATTGCAGAGCGGAGTAAAAGGTTCTCTAGTGGTTTCAACGGGCCCCAATAGATTAGCTTCTGTCCTCGACTGGCAAAAGTATTTTCGGATTGTTGGAAATGCCAGTTAATGTTTGTGATATCCTCCCCTACGACTTCTATTTCTGATATGTCTCCACATCCTAAGCCTCTATCGTGTGCTAGCTTTATAAATTTTATAGACATTGGGTCAAATCCCATCATTTTGGCGGCTACTGCATCTATTGCAACTTGATCGGCGCTCGCTAGAAACACATTTTTCTCATGCCATCTCATTGCTCTTGGACCTGGCCCATCACCGGCAAATGTTCCATCTGTGACTGCAAAGATGCCTGGGTGTATTTCTTTTTGAATTGCGAGCAAATCAACTATAGTTTCGTGTATAACTGAGTGCGTCCAGTGGCGTTTTCTGTTAAGCAGTCCACCGAATGCGTTTTTCATTGCCCCAGTAAGAGTGGTGAAAACATGCGTTTTCATAGTAGGTAAGTGTACTATGTTCTTGCCAGGGAATATCTTGGGTATAGTAAGTCCTTCAGGGAATATATCGTCAAGTACCATCATCTTGCTTGCGGGTTTGTATGGTATCCATTCATTTGGAGGGACATCAAGGTGCACGCTTGGTATGGAGTATTTATCTTGCACAACTTTTTGTTTGTTGTTTTCTTCTCCCTCGTATGAGTCAACCACCACGGTTCCATTGTGGGCTGCTATAAGACTTCCGTAACCGTCATTAAGAAGGGTATTTATGACCCCTTCCAGCTGCCAAGGGGTTGTAGAACAGGCGGGGTAGTAATGCTGCCATGAAATATTCACCTTGAGCAAGGTATCTACTTTAGGTGCTAGATGGGATTGGTAGTCTGCCAGATGCATAGCCCGTGCTATATCATCATTCACGGTGGCAGGAGAAGAGAACACAACAGCCACTTTAGGCTTAGGTTTTTTTTCTCGTTCCAGTTGGGTCTCAGGTTGCATTGATGGTTTGGCCTTAGTCAAGATAAACTTCTATCGATATGGCCTTGAGTTACTACGGTTTCCTTAAGATCGCTCGTCGGGATCTATCAGCTATTTCAGTAGATGTCAATCCGTATTTAACTAGTAGTTCGTCTGGTTTTCCCGATTCAGCATAGTTTTCCAAGGCTACTGACTCTAGCGGAACTGGGTGTGTTTGTCCTGTGACCTGAGCTACAACACTACCAAGGCCCCCGTGTTGCAGGTGTTCTTCTGCTGTTACGATCGCACCTGTATCTTTGGCGGCGTTGGTGATGGATGCGGAGTCTATAGGTTGAATCGTTGCCATGTTGATGACACGGCACTCTATGTTTTCCTAGGCAAGTGTATCTGCCGCCTCCAGGGCAGCCTGCACCATAATGCCACCTGCTATTATAGAAACATCTCTGCCGTCTCTGAGGATTTCAGCCTTTCCTATTTCGAAGTCGTAGTCACTATTATGGACTATAGGCGTACTGTGTCGGGGCAACCTTATGTAGAAAGGTCCTTGATTTTTAGATGCTTGCTGTACGGCCTTAACTGTCTCTGGAGCGTCCGCTGGCACTACAACGGTAAAGCTTGGAAGGGCGCACATTAGGGAGAGGTCTTCTATCCCTTGGGCAGACATTCCGTCTTCCCCCGTGGTTATCCCTGCGTGGGTTGCTACGATTTTCACATTGAGGTTCGGTTGTGATATACCTAAGCGTATTTGGTCGTAAGGTCTACCGGTACCGAATACCGCAAATGTACTAGCAAACACTGTTTTCCCTGAGCTGGCAAGACCGGCTGCGAGGCTCATCATATTTTGCTCAGCAGGGCCAACATCGAAAAATCTGGCTGGGAATTCTTGGAGAAACAGATGTATGAAAGTAGAGTTGTTAAGATCGCCACCTATTACTACTATTTCTTGATTTTCCTTACCAAGTTCTAGCAAGGTTGCGCCATATAATTCTCTGGGAGATGCAGTAGTCATTTCTAGCCTACCAATCTAAGAACTTAGTTCCTTAAGAGCTTGCTCAAGTTGTTCCTTATTAGGGGCCTTGCCGTGAAAGTTGGGGTTATTTTCCATGAAACTTACCCCTTTGCCTTTGATAGTATTGGCCAAGATTACAGATGGCCTTTCCTTAACAGCTCTGGTGCCTATTATAGCCTCTGTAACTGAGTTTATGTCATGTCCATCTGTTTCTACAGTATTCCATCCGAAAGCTGTCCATTTGTCGGCAAGTGGTTCTAAGTTCATTACTTCTT
>CAYVMY010000047.1:0-2566 GCA_964452695.1 uncultured Dehalococcoidia bacterium | reverse complement strand
CCACACTTGCCCTTCGTCACATTCACCATCTCCCAATAGTACGTATATTTGGCTATCGTTTTGGTCAAGACGAGCAGCTAGAGCTGCTCCGAGGCCGAAGGATAACCCTTGACCGAGGGAGCCCCCAGACATTTCTACTCCTGGGGTCATGATGTGTGCGTGTCCCTGTATTCTGCTGTTTATTTTCCTGTATGTCATCAGTTCTTCTCTAGGGAAGTATCCGCAATGTGCCAGCACTACGTATAGGACTGGGCATGCATGAGCTTTGCTTAGGATAAACTTGTCTCTTTGAGGCCAATCTGGGTGTTTTGGGTCATGACGCATGATCTTGTGGTAGAGAGATGTAAGTATCTCTACTGCAGACAGAGATCCGCCTGGATGACCACTTCCTGCCTCGGCTATCATAGAAACTATATCCATCCTCATTTTGGACGCGAGTCCACTGAGTTGATCTAGCGTTGCATCTTTTTGAAATTCTCTGATAGTCATAGTGGTTTTTGAGTGAAGTGAGGCGTTCCTAGCATATGCCGCCGACGGAAGCTGTCAACTATTCTTCACTTACTTAGCAAATGCCAATTTCCGCCAATTCCCCACGACTTGGAATTATATCAGTGCTTCGAATTGCTGTCTATCGGCGGAATCTAATCCGTTGACAGCTTTCTGATAGCAGACTTAGAATTGGCGTAGATCGGCTAGCGAGATGGAAGGAGGTTGCCTAGATGCAAGAGATGGTTATTGATAGCATCCGGGTAAGTTTGATGAACTACCAGCGTGTTGTGATCTTAAAAGATAAGAATTCCGATCGCTATCTGCCAATTTGGATTGGCCATTCAGAAGCCGACTCAATCGCTGTCAGGTTGCAAGAAGTGACGGTGCCTAGGCCTCTTACTCATGACCTCCTTAGCAGTGTAATATCCGAAATGGGCGGAAGTGTCAGTTACATTTTGGTATCTGATCTCACAGATGACACGTTTTTTGCTAAAATTGGTATAGATAAAGGGAGTGAAATAGTTGAGATTGACTCGAGGCCAAGTGATGCTATTGCCTTGGCTGTCAGGGTATCCGCTCCCATATATGCCGAGGAATCTGTATTGGAAAGAGCTGGTGTGGACTTCGATAGTGATACTGGTGAGGCTATTATTCCCTCTAGTTTGGGCCAATTTGGCAAAGAGAATTCTGGACTTAAGGAAGGTGAGCTTGAACGCCTTTCCGCGTTTAAGGACTTCATTGGGAACTTGGATCTAGAGGACTTTGAGAGACGACAGTAGGGTCGGGCCTCGTACTTCATTTTAGAATTCCAAGAATTACGACCATTTCGCATAGATTTGTATAGTTGGTAGTAATTTAATGATTGGTCTCATCAGGATTTAGCATTGTCAGAGCGTTCGCAGATGTGCCCTTTTCTAGTTGGTTTAATTTGGTGTTTGTGATTCTAAGTGGGGAATTTTGGATACGATAGATGGAGGTAGGTTATGGAAAATGTAACGCCTATTAGGAGCTTGCTTTTTGTTCCTGGCAATAGGCCGGATATGTTGGAGAAATCTATGGGTCTAGGCCCTGATGTGTTGGTTCCAGATATGGAAGACTCTGTTCCAATAGGGAATAAGATAGAAGCTCGTGAAACAATAGTGAATATGCTTCCTCGTTTGTATGGACATGGCCGTAGAATAGTTGTGAGGATTAATAGCCTTGATACCGGTCTCCTAGAAATGGATTTGGAAAGTGCCTTAGGTCCGTTCACGTTTGGGGTAAATGTGGGTAAAGTGGAGAGTGAGTGGGATATTAGACAGATAGAAAAGATATTGCATCGCGTAGAGAACAAAAAGGGTCTGGGCTATGGGTCAACTAAACTAATTGTGTTTATCGAATCGGCTAAAGCGGTGCTCAACGCCCAAAATATTTTATCTTGCTCTCCCAGGATTATTGCCGCAGCTTTTGGCGCAGAAGATTTTACCGTAGATATGGATGTTGAAAGGACCGAGAGTGGAACGGAAATCTTTTTTCCTAGAGCCATGACAGCGATGGCCTCCATTGCAGTGGGTATAACGCCACTAGATGTGGTTTACACAAACTTTAGAGATGGTGATGGCTTGCAGAAAGATATCGATGTGGGGAAGAGTTTAGGCTATAAAGGGAAATTCGCCATTCACCCTTCTCAAATATCCCGAATCAATGAATCTTATACCCCTTCCGATTCGAAAATTGAGTACGCTAGAAGGGTATTAGAGGCATTCAATGAGGCCGAAGCGCAAGGAAGAGGGGCTACGTCTTTGGATGGTCAAATGATAGACGTTCCAGTTGTGAAGAGAGCTCAAAAAATACTGGATACATACAATAGTATGGTTAAACTGAATCATGAAGATTAGGAACAATTCCACGTAAAATGCCAGACAAATTGCTTCTGAAGAATATGGTATTCCATGGGTATCATGGTGTGGGCCTTTCCGAGAAGGAGTTTGGCCAGACATTCATAGTGGATTTGTCGTTGGAATTAGACCTGAAATTGGCTGGAAGGTCTGATGACCTTAAAGATACAATAGACTACTCAGTAATTTTCAGCTTGGTC
>CAYVMY010000046.1:3795-9047 GCA_964452695.1 uncultured Dehalococcoidia bacterium | reverse complement strand
ATCTATATTGGTGATCCATCTTTACAGTTTCAGTATTGGACACAGGAACTATCACAGGTAAACCAGATGTTGGGTGATGAAACAATTCAACATTTGTCTCGTAAACGTGGGATATGTTCTCTACCGTGAGCACCTCCAAAGGATGGCCGTATGCGGTCACGGATCCTCCTTTCATCATAGCCACATAAGTACAGTATCGGGCTGCTAATGTGAGATCATGAACACTCATAATGACTACTCCATCCGATCCTTGCTGTAGCAGCTTGACAGTATCAAGTAAGGCTGTCTCGTATGCAATGTCGAGGCTGGCAGTAGGCTCATCCAATAAAAGTAGCGACGAGCCCTGGGCTAATGCCAACGCTAGAAGCACCCGTTGTCTTTCCCCTCCTGATAACTTTCCAACAGACACATCTCTCATAGTATAAATGTCTGTGTCCTTCATCGCCTGTGCGACTGCCTCTATATCTCTTTCGCTTTCCTTCCCCAGTAGACTCAGATATGGGGTACGCCCCATCGCTACAAGATCCAAGACCTTGATTCCATCTGGAATGGTAGTCTGTTGAGATACCATTGCCACAAGTCTCGCTCTATCTCTGGCCGGTAACTGCCCCAAATCAACTCCATTCCATCGCACAACACCTGTGTCGGGAGTAAGAACTCCATTAATGATTCTCAACAGCGTCGACTTACCCGCTCCATTTGGTCCTACAATGCCCAGAATTTCCCCGTTGGGAACTCTCAAGTTAATATCTTTTAGGGTCGGCTTATCCCCAAAAGCAAAATGCACGTTCTCGACTTCTAGCATAGCTCTTATAACCCCTCTCCGAGATGGTTCCGACGCCGCAACAAAAACACAAAGAATGGAGCTCCAAAAAAGGCTGTTACCACGCCTACCGGCAGCTCCTCCGGGCTAAGAATCGTCCGGGCCACCATATCTGAAAAAACCAACAACAACGCTCCCGCCCCAGCAGCCATTGGCAATATATTTCTATGATCTACACCCCATAATAATCTGACGCCATGCGGGGCCATTAGACCAATGAATGGTATCATTCCACTTACTGATACTGCAGCGGCCGTTGTAAGGGAAGCGCAGATAATAAGCAAAGCCTTAATTCGATCTACGTTAACCCCTAAACGTGTTGCGTGGTCCCTATCGAGTTGCAACACGTTTAACGTTCTGCCATGTAGCAATATAGCTATACTGCAGGGCAGAACGTATGGTAAAAGCCACAGCATGCTTGACCATCCTCCTTGCGACACACTTCCCAATAACCAGTTTAAAACAGGCCGCATATCGGACGAGGCCCGGATCATCAAGAATGTTGTCATCGAAGATGCCATAAACGTAACGGCTACCCCGGCTAAGACCAACGAGTTTGTGGATCTCGTATCACTGCCCTTAGACAATGTGTAAGCCATTGCAACTGCCAATAACGCCCCTAGGAAGGCCAAGGGCGGCACAAGATTTATGCCCCATAGATAGTTAGGTATTGGAGATATAATTACTATCGTTGCTGCCAACCCGGCACCCGAAGCTACTCCGATCAAGTAAGGATCTGCAAGAGGATTACGGAATATCCCTTGAAAGGTGGCTCCAGAAAGAGCTAATCCTGCCCCAACAATTCCGGCTGTGATAACACGAGGCAGCCTTATGTCCCAAACAATGGCCGCCCATGCATCTGGTAAATCAGTAGGGGATCCAACCAAGCGAAATTTGTCTGCTATTATGACTGCTACGGCATCAAGTGGAATTTCTATTGCCCCTCTGCAAGTTGAAATTAACATCAACGCCAGAACTGATATAACCCCAAGAACAATCCTGGTCACCGAAAATCTGTGAAGCAACAGCTCCCTAACGTCCTTAATTCCATCCGCTTCGCTTTTCTTAATTGCCTTCCCCTTATGTTCAGAATTGTTTAGCTTGTATATCAAGGATAATGTCTACTATTTCTCCCACTCCGTCGCCAATACGGGGGCCGGGCCTGCTAATCAGACCCCCGTCTACAACGTATACAGACCTTCTTTTTACGGCAGTTATCGTCTGCCAGCCCGGCCTATTGATCACTTCATCTATCGTTGTTCCTGAAGAAACAAAGTCCCGTCCATCTGCCAATATGATAATTTCTGGATCGCTCCTAATAATTATTTCTGCACTGAGCTTGGGATATGGGTTGTCGCTGTCGGCTGCAATATTTTCCAGGCCTAGCATAAACAGTAAATCTCCGACGAAAGACTGCCCGCCTACGGTATAAAGACCTGGGTCTAATTCATAGTAAACCCTAAGCGTACCCCCCATTTCAGAAAGATGAGATTTTTCGAGCTCAATCTTGGACTCTATTTCTTCGGCAATATCCCTTGCTTCATCTCCCTTATCCGTAATGTCTCCTAGCAGTTTAATGTTCTGAAGAACTCCCTCGATATCCTTGGCTGGGAAAATATACAAAACCCTAAGGCCTAGCTGTTCTAAAGAATCAACTGGCCCGTCAAATGTTGTGTAGACCAAGTCAGGCTCCAACCCCACCACTGCCTCCACATTCAAGGTGAATGCATCTCCCACTTGTGGTTTTTTAGAAACTCGCTCTGGGAAATCGGAAAATCCATCTACTCCAACAATCTGATCCTCCAGTCCCAACCTGTAAAATATTTCAGTATGAGCTGGAGACAACGACACTATTCTGCCCGGTGGAGATTCAAAGATGATTTCCCGTCCCCTGCTATCCAACACACTTATCTTCTCGTCCTCTATGGATGCTATACCACGACTAGCGTCCAGTGACGAGCAACCAAAAGCAACCATTAGAGCAATCATTAACAAACCAACAGATATATTTCGCAATACTTCCTCAGATTCTCAAGACTACCTATCAAGCCAGAATGAATATCCAAACACGAAAGCCCCGCTCCAAGGTGGAACAGGGCTTTCATTAATACACCAATAATATGCCTGCACCTTTCCGCGAAGGTGTGTTAACATCGGACTCGGCTGTGGACCTGGCTTGTCAGGTATACTTAATTACCCAACGCACAGTTGCGGGACAGCTCCGGAGTTTAACCGGATTCCTCATTTAACCCTTTAGGGCACCGCATCCGTATAGTATTTATTTACTACATCACGTTTATTGCCTTATAGACCATCATCTTATTTCACTGCAGAAAAGTTTATCAAGGATCGCCCTTTTTATCAATTCTAGAATGTCTCTCCCGGAATGCGCGGAAGCAAATCTGGGTATTGTTTCACAAACCCACGATATAGCTCCTTAGCACCTCCAATGATTCCTTGAGGGCCATGACCAGGTAACAATATGGTGTCATCTGGTAGAATATACAACCTCTCGGTTACACTTTTCAGCAGCTGCTCAGTCGCATCAACTCCACGACTCTCTCCGGGACCCTGAAAATACAAAGTATCTCCCGTGAAAAGGTATCCCCCAACCAAAAGGCATATAGAGCCAGGAGTATGGCCAGGGGTATGTATTACCGTAATGTCAAGCATCCCTACTTTGATGGTGTCAGTGTCTTTTATTGTCAGAATGGGAGCACCTGGTATCTCTGAAGCATCGTCTTGATGTCCAAATACGGGTACTCCCACCACTTGCAAAATCTCATCTAGCCCTTCTGTATGATCTTTGTGCTTATGGGTTATTATTATTGATTGCACCCTCACTTCATCGTTTTCCGACAATAATTCACCTACCCCTTCTGGAGCATCGACAACAATCGCCTTCTTCGTCTTAGGGCATATAACTAAGTAGGCATTGTTGTTATCGGTTCCACAGAATATCTGTGATATTACAACCCCGTCGTCATAAATGGTCGGCATTTGACACATCCTTAATTCCAGGAAATTCCGTTTCATAGAGACTTAGGTTCTTAATTTTAACTTACCCAAATTCAGTAAGCCAATAGTATATAAACCTATTGGTCATGTCTCACGTTTATCGTTGACTTTCCTTAAGATAGATGGGTATCATCCCGTATATCTTCTATTACTGACAGTTCTTCCCTAGAGGAGAAACACAATCAAAGCTCTATTTTTGTCAGCGAGGCCAAGTCAATGGATTAAAAACTTTGTCATTTACCTTGCCTTTTTCTTCTCAGTAGGTCAGGCTTGGTCTCCCCATGAAATCACCAGCGCTGTATCCTTACTGGGCAAAATCAGCGTTGCATTTCTACTCTTCTGTGTTTTGACTGGATCCGTATATATTGTTAACGATGTTGCTGACATAGATAGAGATAAATCACACCCAATAAAACGGTTCCGTCCCATCGCCTCTGGCAATCTTTCCCCCTACTTGGCAATTGCTGTTTCCATTTCTATGGCCTTATTTGCTGTCGTGGCCGGGCTGATGTTTCATGTACAGTTCGGGTTAATTAGTATCGCCTACCTGATTACCATGCTCGCTTATAACGCCTATCTTAAACACATGATAATTGTAGATGTTATGATCATTAGTTTCGGATTTGTTCTAAGGGCCATGGCTGGAGCCTTGGTACTAGAGGTTACGATATCGGTTTGGCTTTACATTTGCACGAGCCTAGGGGCACTCTTCATAGGATTCTCTAAACGTCTAAGCGAATTGGTTAGTTCCAGCGGAAGTGTACACTTACAACGACCACTGCTAAATCTTTATACTCCTCGTCTTCTAGAACAAATCATCGCCGTCCTGGCCGCGGCCACTCTCATCTCATATGCCCTGTATACTTTTTCTTCTACCTCCCTTCCTGACAACCATGCTATGATGCTAACAATCCCGTTCGTTATGTATGGCATATTTCGGTACCTTTACTTGGTAGAGGTAAGACACCTAGGAGAAGCTCCCGAGCACATTGCCCTTACAGACACCCCTCTTATAATCACGTTCATTGCTTGGCTCCTATGCTCAACCACAATACTCATCTTATTTGGATAGCAGCCATACACTGATTGACCCATAACTTCCTCGACCCTAGTGTTCGAAACCGATAGCCCTTCTTTGACCAGGCTAGTCATTTATGTTAAAATGCTGCGTACAGAACACTGAAAAGTGTACTCAAATAATAAGTTCTGCCTCAAGCTAGGTAAGAAAGCTAGATCCCCTACAAAGTTATGCTGCCCAGAAAAAACAAGAACCCCGCTGACATACTCGACAAGCGTCAGGTAACGACCCAAATAAGCGGAGTCCGCCACACATACACACCTCTAGCCTTTGCGCCACGCCATCGGCTACCGAGAAAGGTCTAGTCTTATGGTTCAACGAAACGCGCCCAGC
>CAYVMY010000046.1:0-3785 GCA_964452695.1 uncultured Dehalococcoidia bacterium | reverse complement strand
CTACACAGCCGAAGATATACAAGTCTTAGAAGGTATGGAGGCGGTTCGGAAGCGCCCAGGTATGTACATTGGTAGCACGGATTACCGCGGGCTCCATCACCTAATATATGAAATAGTAGACAACGCCGTAGATGAGGCAATGGCTGGCTACTGCACCGGCGTGCAAATAAACATACTAAGTGACGGCACTGTCACAGTTCAAGATGATGGTAGGGGAATCCCTGTAGATTTACACCCCGCTACAGGCAAATCCGCCCTGGATACAGTCATGACAACGCTTCATGCTGGTGGTAAATTTGGGGGGAAGGGCTATGCCGTTTCTGGTGGCCTCCACGGAGTAGGTGCATCTGTTGTAAACGCCCTATCTTCAGAGATGCGTGTAGAGGTCCGGCGAGACGGTCACCTATGGGCTCAAGAATTTCGGCGCGGCCTTGCTCTAGGCGATCTGGAACAGGTCGAGCCGGCATCCGGCACAGGAACGCTCACAATATTCAAGCCTGACGAAGACATATTTGGCCCCCTTTCCTACGGCTTCGACGACCTGTCCCAGAGGTTTAAGGAGATGGCATACCTGAACAAAGGCTTAAAAATCTCCATAAACAGTCCCTGGCATCAAGAGCAAGGGTTTCCCCAGTGGCGCCAAACCTATGAATTCGAAGGTGGTATATCAAGCTTTGTCGAGCAGTTAAACCAAGGTAAAGAAACCCTACATCCTCAGCCGCTTTACGTGCAAAAGACTGTTGAGAATACCATTATCGAGGCTGCCTTTCAGTATAACTCCGGTTTCTCTGAAAACACGCTTTCTTTTGCCAATTGTATAAACACTACTGATGGCGGAACTCACTTGACCGGCTTTCGTTCAGCTCTTACTCGAGCCCTGAATGACTACGCTCGTAAACAAAAGTTCCTTAAGGAAGACCAAGCAAATTTGTCTGGGGAGGATTCTAGGGAGGGATTGAATGCCGTCCTCAGTGTCAAATTAATTGACCCTCAATTCGAAGGACAAACAAAAACTAAGCTCGGCAACGCCGAGGTAAAAGGATATGTTGATTCTGTCATTGCAGAAGCTGTTACCTTCTACATGGAGGAGCATCCGCAAGAGGCCAGGAGGATTATAGATAAGTGCCTAACGTCTCAGCGGGCTCGCGAGGCAGCTCGCAAGGCACGGGACATGGTGCTCCGGAAGAACGCGATGGATGGAGGATCTTTGCCAGGGAAGTTAGCGGATTGCTCAGAGCGTGCTCCTTCTCTCTCTGAATTATACCTTGTGGAGGGAGAATCTGCTGGTGGATCTGCAAAAGGAGGTCGAGACCGCCGATTCCAAGCCATTTTGCCCCTCAAAGGAAAGATCCTCAATGTGGAGCGAGCACGCCTAGACAAAATGCTTTTACATGAGGAAATCCGAACAATTATAACTGCCGTTGGTGCAAACCTAGGTGAAGATTTCAATTTGGAGAAACTCCGCTACCATAAAGTTATTATAATGACAGACGCCGATGTTGACGGGTCCCATATTCGGACCCTTCTCCTCACCTTTTTCTATCGGAATATGAAACCGTTAATAGAGGGAGGATATCTATACATTGCCCAGCCGCCTTTATACAAAATACAGGCAGGTAAAGACGCCAGATATGCTTTTGTGGAAGATGAACGTACGTCTATTCTCAAGAAAATGGAGGGGAAGCGAGGTTTGTCTGTTCAAAGATACAAAGGCCTCGGTGAAATGAATCCCGACCAACTCTGGGAAACTACCATGGACCCAGACACTCGCACCTTATTGCTTGTAACTGCTCATGATGCCGAGGCGGCAGATCGGGTGTTCAGCGACCTCATGGGTGAAGAGGTGGAACCAAGAAAAGCCTTTATACAGGCCCACGCGGCAAATGTCAGAAACTTAGACGTCTAAGTCTTAACTTAATGCTTGAATTTTCCCGCTTGCATCCGCTTTAAGAAGCGCGACGAAGTCATATCCCATCTCACCAATCTTTGCAGATCCACCTTGGTCACGATCGAGTATGACTATTACCTTAACCACTTTACAATCAAGTTTCTCCACGGCTTCGATGGTAGTAAATATCGAGTTGCCAGATGTGCATACATCATCCACAATTGCAACTGAGCTCCCTGGGGTAAGCGAGCCTTCAATGCTCTGGTTTGTACCGTGATCTTTGGCTTGCGGTCTAACGAAGAATGCTTCAATTGGGTTGCTTGCCTGATGGCTAACGACTGCAGCCGCAGTTACAAGAGGTATAGCGGCTGTGGCGGGCCCCCCTACTGATTTCACCTCAGTCCCATCTAGATTGTCCATTATGGCTCTCCCTATCAAATAGGCCCCCTCTGGATGCAAGCTTATCAACCTCCCGTCGAAATAGTAACTACTTGAAGCCCCAGAAGCGAGTGTGAAGGTCCCGTATTTTAAGGCTCCAACCTCATGTGCTATCTGCAATATTTTGTCAATTGTGTCCTTTATCATATGGTTCCTCCAAATACAAACCCTTTTTTCTAATGTATTGTCCAACTTCTGTTGAGACCAACCCCGTTGCCTTCGCATGTGATGCAATCATGTTTCGTATCTCTGTTCCACTAACGCTTACATGTGGGATGTTTAAAACATGCACTGGTTTCCCAATATTGATCTCAATTTGCCTAATGTGCTCTGCCTGATCAATTTGGTTACCTCCTCTCGGCGCTACAACTAATTCACACAGCTGAGCTAATTCCCTAGGCTTATACCATTCTTGAATTTTAAGAGCCGCATCTATACCAACAATAACGTATATATCATCGTTACTATAAGGACCCCCCTTCAATTCAGCGAGGGTGTCAACGGTATATGTCGGGCCAGGCCTCTTAATTTCAATATCGCTTACCTCAAATTCCTTGTATGGCTTCACAGCCAGCCTGACCATTTCTAGCCTGTGGGATTTTGCTGATATCGGTTTATCCGCCTTCATCCATGGATCCCCGGCAGGTACAAACACAATGCGATCAAGCCGCACTTGTTTGATTGCCCCAGTAGCAATTGCTACATGTCCCATGTGTATAGGATCAAACGTACCCCCTAGTATACCTATCCTATTGCCAAAGTAATTCATGGTTACCAATCTTCACTAGGGACCCTGTCTTTACCCCAGCTTTTTCTAATGCCTTTAATATTCCCATTCTATCGAGTTCTCTTATCAACTGTACTCTAGCTCGCATGTCTCCTAGGTCTATCCTATTCACAAGCCTTTCAGCTCCTCCAGATTTGACAATTATTTCATTACCGTCACGCTCGACAACAGCCGTTTCTTTTTTCGGTGCTGCAATAATTATCGGTATCCCCCTTGATAACTGGCCATCTACATTCTCGTTTTGGCTGTCTTTGTTCGATAGTTTGCTTTCAAGCTTCACAATAAGCTCTTTGGTTCCTTCTCCAGACATAGACGATACCCCAAATGCAGATATCCCGTTACTGGCCAACTCTGAAACTGCTGCCTTTAAGTTTCCCTTTACTTGGGGTAGATCAATCTTAGTGATAACGACTACTTCTGGCTTCTCAGTAAGCTTTCGGTCATATAGTTCCATCTCCTGCCTAGTTTGCTTATAATCGCCAACTATATTTCCGCTTAGCCCATCCAGTAAGTGTAAAGTCATACCTGTTCTCTGGGCATGCCTAAGGAACTCATCTCCTAAACCAACCCCTCTATGTGCATTTTCTATTAACCCTGGAATCTCAACAATAACTATGTCTCTAGCTTTTCTTTCAACAACCCCTAAAACTGGGTCCAGAGTCGTGAATGGAT
>CAYVMY010000045.1:0-9238 GCA_964452695.1 uncultured Dehalococcoidia bacterium | reverse complement strand
CTGTGAATGCTGTAGCATTGCGTGAAGTATTAACGTCCACCATCATAGGCAAATCAAGTTCCCTCAGCCTTTCACCAATTATTGGCATACAGATTAATCCTTTACCATGTGTAGCCATAAAATTAATGATCTCAGGAGTTACCATTTGAGCTGGGATAGCTAGATCACCTTCATTCTCACGATCCTCATCATCGACAATAATCACCATTTTACCGTTTTTAAAATCCTCAATTGCCTGTTCAATGCTAGCTAGGGACATTACTATTCCTCATTTCCTACGTATGATCCACAGTGAAGATAATTCAGAACTAGGGCTAATTTGTACCCCTAGTCAAAAGAAGTTTTTCCACATACTTAGCAAGTATGTCTATTTCCAAGTTTACCAATTCTCCTTCTTCCCATTGTCCAATATTGGTATTACTGAGTGTGTATTGTACCACAGAGACGCCAAAATTTGAGGCATCACAATTAGTCACAGTCAAACTTATACCATCTACAGCAATGAACCCTTTCTCCACAACATACTTAAGGATGCTAGCAGAGGATTCAAATTTAATTAGAACTGCGCCTTGCTCAGATTCAATAGAAGCTACTCTCGCAGTATCATCTATGTGTCCCTGTAAAATATGCCCCCCAAGGCGATCGCTTGGAGTAAGAGCACGCTCTAAATTTACACAAGAGCCTGATTTAGTCAATTCCAAATTTGTACGCCGAAGTGTTTCGGGCATTATATCTACGGCAAAGTGATCAGAGGCAATAAAACTAACCGTTAGGCAAGCACCGTTTACTGCAATGCTTTCACCTAACTGAAGATCCAACAGGGATTTATCCCCATAAACAGAGAGTGCCGATCCATCAAAATCTTTAACTGTACCTACTTCCTGTACTATACCAGTGAACATCAATTACCTCTTATAGCCAGTAATGATAACATCACCGTCTATAACATCCATATTGCTCCTTTGCAATCTTAATGCATCTTTCATAAAAGATATTCCATTCCCTCCAACTGGGCTAACAGCGTTTTCTCCCCCAAGGATCACGGGTGCAACAAAAGCTATAACTTTATCAACCAACCCTAGATCGAAAAGACTTCCCAAAACGGTTGATCCACCTTCAACAAGTATCTTGGTAATTCCCCTTCCCGCCAGTAACTTTAATAGCTCATTCAAATCCACCTGATCGTTTCTACCAATCGTTCGTAAAACCTCAGCTCCTGCTAATTCCAACGCAGACACTCTATCTTGATCGAGCGATCCAGCAGTAATAACCATTATAGGACCACGATCCCCAAACAAATCAGAAGATGCACTCATTCGGGCCTTACTATCCAAAATAATTCGATATGGCTGCCTACTTAAGGTATTGCCTGCTTTATCCCGAACCGTGAGCCTAGGATTATCAGCTAAAACCGTTCCAATACCAACCACCACCGCATCACTTTCCTTTCTCAATCTAGACCCATACATTCTAGAGTTATCAGAAGTTATCCATTTTGATTCCCCATTCCTGGTGGCTATTTTGCCATCAAGACTCATTGCAAACTTGGCTACGACAAACGGAAGTCCTGTACTAACGAATTTAATATATGACTCGCAAATCTCAGAAACCTCTACCTCGCATTCACCCAATCGAGTCTCTAGTCCGGCTTCTTCCAACTCAGCCATTCCCATACCTTTAACGAGTGGATTAGGATCGATAAGGCCAATAGATATAGCCGAAACCCCCGCATTTATAATCTCTCTCGTACACGGAGGAGTTCTCCCATAATGACAACAAGGCTCCAAAGTAGTGTACAAGGTGGCACCTCTTGATTTTGAACCTGCCTGCCTCAATGCAATGATTTCAGCATGGGATTCCCCGGGGGGCATCGTATGGCCTTCTCCTACTATTAGCCCGTCTTTGACTAGAACCGCCCCTACCGGAGGGTTTGGGCTAGAGATACCAAGAGCCTCTCTTGCCTTATCTAGGGCACGACTCATGTAGTCCATTTGGGCTACCCTTCCTTGGAAAAATCTCTAAAGAAACGGCTAGCCGTCGGCTCTGTTTGTCCCTGATATTTGCTACCTAGTTCAGGGGATCCGTAAAGATTATCAGCAGCAGTACTCAACCTTAGGAACGAAATCTGTCCGATTTTCATGCCATAGTACAGAGTTACTGGCAGATTAGCTACATTACTCAATTCGAGAGTCAGGTGACCAGCCCAGCCTGGATCCACATATCCTGCTGTAGAATGTATCAATAAGCCTATTCGCCCCAAAGAACTCTTACCTTCCAGCCTAGCAACTATGTCCTCTGGCAATGCTACGTGCTCAAGGGTACTAGCCAGAACAAATTCACCAGGATGCAATATGAAAGGGATATCATCCTCAATCTCTTCCCTTTCAGTTAAGTCAGGCAATTCTTTTCTCACGTCTAAATAAGCTTGTCTAGTATTCCTAAAGACTAACAAACCTCTATCCAAATGAAGATCGACACTGGCAGGCTGTATACAAGATGGATCCAATGGATCTATAACGATTCGACCTTTTTCCAGTTCTTCTTTTATAGTACGGTCACTCAAGACCATGTAATTTCCCTCACAAATCCAGAGTGCACAATACAAACTGCGCCGTGAAATTGTAACAGCACATACTAACTAGTGCAATTATAATTATGAGGTCTGCTGCACAATCTAAAAAGCATCAGAAGCCATACGTAAAACATCCAATTCTTATAGGTTTCACGTATGGCTGGTAAATTTATTCCATATATTAATGGACAGTTGATTATGCTATTCTTGATACCATATACGGATGAAAACATTACATACGATAGGTTTATTGGAAATAACTTCGATGAATAGCAGAATCGTAACCAACTAATCTAAGATTTAAAATTGATAATGAGCACAATACTTATTTTATACGACAACCAGGGAAGACAAGTAGAAGCAATTGCACAAATGATAGCCCGAGGCGTAGGTAATATAGCCGGAACTGAAACGATAGTAAGAGACGTCAACACAGTATCTCCAGATGATTTTATGGACGCTGATGCTATTATACTCGGCTCACCGAACTGGAGTGGGATCACTGGAAACCTTAAAACTTGCCTAGATGAAATGTCTGGACTTGGCAGGGAAGGACTCCTTGACGGAAAAGTTTGCGCCGCATTCACAGCCGGTTGGGGAAGATCATCCGGAACAGAATTCACACTTTTATCCTTACTGCACTGGGGCCTCTCCTGGGGTATGATACCCATAGGCCTGCCTTGGACAGATCGGATGACCATCTCCGGATCTTATTACGGAGCCACCGTCCACGGTGAAATCACTGCAGAAGATGAATATCAAGCAAGAGCGCTAGGGGCTCGCGCGGCACAAATCGCGTCATTTCTAAGCAAAGGCGGACCTTCTGTTGTCTAGCGGCATCCCGGCATATAGAAACACCCTAACTACCCCAACCTGAAAAAGCCGCAAAGTGATTGAGTGGACCATGACCTTTCCCGATGCCTAAACTATCAGTAATTGCCTTTGTAACGTAATCTTTTGCCATAGCAACTGATTCTTGTATGTTTAGGCCCTTTGCTAATCCAGCCGCAATAGCAGAGGAAAAAGTACATCCAGTCCCATGAGTATTTTTAGTTTGGATCCTACCTACCCTCAATTCAGAGAAAACGTATCCATCAAATAAAATGTCTATAGCATCCCCCTCAAGATGTCCTCCCTTAACCACGACTGTTCTTGCACCCATATCAACTATAGCCCTAGCTGCAGCCCTAGCATCTTCAATATTTTTCACATCACGTCCCACTAGTACTGAGGCTTCTGGAATGTTGGGAGTCAAAACCGTACATAACGGCACAAGCACCTTCCTTAAGCAATCTACTGCGTCGTCTCGAAGCAGCTTATCTCCACCCTTAGCTACCATGACAGGATCAACAACGACATTCCTAATCTCATTTTCCCTTATTTTACTCGCTACTAACTCGATTTTCTCTGTGTTTGCTAGCATTCCTACCTTTACTGCATCTACGCCTATATCCGAAATGGTGGCGTCTATTTGGCTCCCAACAAAATCTGCTGGTATATCTTGAACCCCGAAAACACCCAAAGTATTTTGTGCAGTAACTGCAGTAACTGCGGACATACCATACACACCCAAGGCTGCAAATGTTTTGAGATCCGCCTGAATACCAGCGCCACCCCCAGAATCTGATCCTGCAATAGTTAACACGGTTTTAATTGCTTTGCTTATATGTTTGTTAGTCATTTTATTTAGGTTTATGTTTCTATCTTGAATCGAGTTATTTAAGAATGAAGCCTATGGTTCCAATGTGAAGACAAATGCTTCATTCGCTACATCTCTTTTTTTAAGTAGGTTATTTTGTTCCATCCATTTTGCCAAATTTTCCCATCGCTCCTTAGATTGGGAACCAAACGGTTCCCAATCTTCCTCCCACAAATCCCTCAACAATTTTAGACCTTCTAACTCGACATCTCTATTTAACTCAGGGATTGCATTGGCCAGTATGTTAACGGCAGATTCATTGTATGAGTTGGCATACTCGAACCCCTTTTTGGTAGCCTTCAAGAATTTTCGTATAGTGTCCGACCTATCTACTACGCTCCTGTCACTTGCTACCAAAACCAATTCATAAAAATCTGGGACACCCCAATCTTCCATACGTAGTGTAGTCACATCAAAACCCTCTCGTTCCATCAGGATAGACTCGTGGGTCCAGTAGGCACCAACTATGGCATCTACCTTGCCTGACATAAGAGATGGACTCAAATCAAATCCCACATTAATCAATTCCACGTCTTCTATACTTGAATCGTCATACTTCACCATTGTTGCAAATAATTGCTCCTCAAAAGGTATGCCAGTGATCCCTACTTTCTTACCTACCAAGTCAGATGGCCTATTAACACCTGATGACTTGAGAGACATCACTGAATTAAGTGGATGCCTAACCAATGCAGCTACTGATTTGACGGGTATTCCTTGACTCCTGGCCAACAAAACTTCAGCTTGATAACTGATCCCCAAGTCGTCCCGGCCAGCACCCACTGTCTTTAACACATCCTCAGGGTTTGCTGGAGTATATATGGTCACTTTTAATCCTTCGTCTGAATAATAGCCTTTTTCTTTGGCTACGTAGAATCCAATATGGTTAGCATTAGGATACCAATCCAATGCTAACTTAATATTTTCCCCGTCATCGCTGCATCCCAGGCTTACCAAGAAGGTGGAAAGAGTCATGGCAATAATAATCAAGATTTTCATTATTCTAAAATTATACGACATACCAGTTAAGATAGGTCCATTTGTAACCGCGGTATGGACAAAAGTCTCAGCTATTTCATAGAGTTCCAGGGGCTCAGAAACCCACAAAATGAAATCCGTCTTTTTAGTCACAATACCTACATTGGATTCCTTTTGATTGCGTTGTTCCAATATTTTACGAAATTACGGTCACTATTCATAATTACTTCCCAAATTTTGTGCCGCGTTCTGCATTATTGGCAAAACTCCCTCGATTCCTATAATGCCAAGGTATGCACATTCGCTCAAGTATCACAATCCCTCCGAACAAAGACACTCCTATTGCTGACAGGATTAATATCGCAGCAAATACTCTGTCAGTTAGAAACTGTGATGCAGATCTAATCATAAGATATCCCAGTCCAGAACTAGCTCCAACCCACTCACCGACTACCGCTCCTATTACACTAACTGTTATAGCGATCCTCATACCTGAAAATAGGAAAGGCAAAGATGTTGGAAGCTTAAGCTTTGTAAGTACCTGCATTCGACTAGCACCCAGGGATCTCAACATCCGTACCATGTCTGGATCTACTGATTTCAAACCATCTACCATATTAACGACTATAGGAAAAAACGCCATTAAGATCACTACAATAATCTTTGGCCAAATACCATATCCAATCCATATAATTAGTAGTGGGGCGATAACAACGACTGGTATAGTTTGCGAAGTTATTATGATAGGATATGCCACTTTCTCTAGAACATTTGATGATTCAATGAATATAGCGAATATCACACCTACCAGTAGCCCAAGCAGAAAGCCAACCAATATTTCTATCAAAGTCACCAGTGCATGGCCTATTAAAAGTTCCAGATTACTAATTAGTTCTAAACCAACAGACAATGGAGATGGCAATAACCATTTAGGAACATCAAAGACATTAATTAAAATCTCCAAAATACCAAGCAAGCCAACGATCGCTAATACTACGACACCCCCCTCTATCAAACTGCGTCGATAATGTACGATAATTCCTGTCCGAGATCTTCTTCTAGATTCCATTTCCAAATGCTACTCCTAACCTATCCCCAATCAGCCAAAGCTAAGGTGATCGCTTAATGCTGTCATAATGTCATACTTGATATTCAAGAAATCTTGGCTGTATATGTCTTGCAGCATTCTAGGCCGTCTAAGACCCACCAATATTTCCTTAAATAACTCCCCCGGCCCCTCCGTCATCATATATATCCTGTCGGAAAGAATGATTGCCTCCTCAACATCATGCGTTACCAGAATCACAGTTTTGTCTAGTTCTCCCCACAGTCTTATCAACCATTCCTGCATGTTACTCCGAGTCAAAGCATCCAAAGACCCAAATGGTTCATCGAGCAAAATAACGTCTTTAGAGGCCATCATTGTCCGCAGAAATGCTACTCGCTGTTTCATACCACCAGAAAGCATATGAGGATAGTAATGTTCGTAGCCGTCCAATCCAAATGATTTTATAAGCCGATTTGCCTCGATACCGGCGTCAACCGAAGATACTAAAGAATCCCCTACTTCCACCCCTAACAAAGCGTTGTCTAAAACATTTCTCCATGGAAACAAAAGGTCTTTCTGTTGCATGTAGCCAATTCTTCCAAGTCTATCTTCGGATTCGGTTAACCCATATCTAATCACCCCGGAAGATGGTTCCTCCAAACCAGCAATAATGCTAAGAAGGGTGCTTTTGCCGCTTCCACTTGGGCCAATAATACTAACAAATTCCCCAGAATCCACAGAAAGATTTATGCCTCTCAAAATAATTGATATCTCATCTGATTTGGCATAGGATTTGTCTACATTAATAAGTTGAATTATCGGGTTTGTCATCAAACACTCACTTATCCGGTTGCCAGTTAACTCAGGCCTCTGTATCAAAGGATATACGCACATTAGCTTAGACACGAGAAGACTTTTGAACCGATCTATATTATATTATTCGATTGTAGACGACTATACCCAACACCTATAAGAGAGCAGCCATGTTTGAATCTCTAACCAACAAATTAACCACTGTATTTGCTAAGCTCAATAACAAAGGCATCCTCACGGAAGATAACATCCAGGATGCCCTTAAAGATATCCGAATTGCTCTGCTAGAAGCAGATGTCAATTTCCGTGTTGCAAGAGAATTGGTTGATCAAGTGAAATCCAGGGCCATAGGGACAGAAGTTCTAGGGCAGATCAGCCCCGGGCAACAAGTGGTCAAGATTGTACACGAGGAGATGACAAATATACTGGGTGGGAATTCCTCATCTCTTATAAATGGAAATGCACCTCCGTCCATCATAATGTTAGTTGGCCTCCAGGGGGCCGGAAAGACCACAACTGCCGCCAAACTCGCACTCCACCTTAAAGACAAAGGACACCAGCCGTTACTTATAGCAGCAGACCTACAAAGACCCGCTGCTATAGAACAGCTACAAACGTTGGGTAACCGACTCGGAATAGAAACTTACAGCGAATCTGGAAGAGATTCCGCAACAATAGGGGTTGCTATCAACGGCCTTACCAGGGCCAAGCAGTTGGGGTCAACGTGGGTAATCATAGATACCGCAGGACGTCTACACATAGATCCAACAATGATGAGTGAGCTAATCGAGATGAAGAACTCCTTATCTCCCACCGAAATAATTATGGTCGTGGATTCTATGACAGGCCAAGACGCTGTTCAGTCAGCTGAAACATTCCACCAAACCATTGGCTTAACCGGGTTAATTATGAGCAAGATGGATGGGGATGCAAGGGGAGGAGCAGCTCTATCCATAAGTCAGGTAACCGGCCTGCCTATCAAATTTGTTGGCACCGGCGAAAGCATACAAGCGCTTGAAATGTTCCATCCCGACAGGGTAGCCTCTCGCATATTAGGTATGGGAGATATACTAACCCTGGTAGAGAGGGCACAAGAAGCAATTGGGGAGAACGAATCAAACAACATCAAGAAAAAAATGCTCAAATCCACTTTCAACCTAGAGGATTTTCTTGAACAAATCCATCAGATCACAAAACTAGGTCCTTTAGGTCAAATAATGGAAATGATACCTGGGTTCTCTTCTATATCTAAAAGAATTTCATCTGATGATATCGATGACAAGAACCTCAAAAGAATGGAAGCCATACTTTATTCCATGACCGTTCGAGAACGTAGGAATCCCAACCTAATAAACGGCAGCCGCAAGAGACGAATAGCACAAGGGAGCGGCACCACGCCACAAGACATCAATCAGCTTCTTAACCAATTCAAACAGATGCAAAAGATACTTAAACAAGCGTCTTCCGGAAAGCTTCCTAAGAATCTTATGGGAATGTTAAAGTAGGGTACCCAGGAAGCCCTCATGAAGATTTCTGATGTGTAACTTCACGCACCGAGTCTGCTACTAGGGCTAGTTTTGATTGAAACGATCACCCATTTGATTAAGAAAGTCTTCGACTTCCGGAGACAAAGGTGAATCTAAATCTTCAACGTCACCACGTGCTGCTCGAGATTCGTACTCTTGCTCCAGTCTTTCTACCAGACTCTTAACTTCCGGACTACGATTCATAGCCGAAGAAACCTCTTCGTATTGACGAGCTGCTCTACGTCTAATTCTGTCCAAATCCATATCTAGATTATACATGGAGGAAAGAACTTCTAATAACGCAAGTCGTCCCGAATGATCTTCTTCTAGTTGGGCGTATTGAGGTAGATGAGCAACCATGCCCATAGTTTCTATTCCTACTTTGTTAGCCTCTTGGCTGATCACAGCTGCTATGCTAGTCGGTCCTTCGTAAGTACTAGCCCTAACATTTAATCCCCTTACTTCTTGAAGGGTTTTCTCCCCAGTCGCCGTCCCTGTCACAAGCAGCGGCTTGGTATGTGGAACCAAATCGTACATCCCACCAATTAGACAATATCTCTCCACGCCTAATTTCTTTAGTAGCTGGACCATGCAGAGTACAA
>CAYVMY010000044.1:2234-9266 GCA_964452695.1 uncultured Dehalococcoidia bacterium | reverse complement strand
TTTACCTCATAGTTCACCAACTCAAAAGTCTTGACTGCCAATCCACCCACCTCCTAGTTTATTGATGCTAATATTATCCTAACTTCTGGTGTTGTTTGGATGGAATATAGCATTTCAAAAGGTTAATCAAAGTATAACCTCACCAAGATATGAGGGTCAATCAATATGGAATTTCCAAAACCAGAAGAGATTAGATATAGAAGTTAGTGGTCATCCACGGCCATAGAGGCTAAGCCCTACAGCACGTGATAAGCGAGATGATGGTCCCGCATTACATCCTGTGCAAAGTCGTTTTCAATGTCACGCCATACTGAATGTATATGGTTAGCACCATTTTGGGCATTATCAAACTCTACTAGAAAATTACCTGCGTGAATCCTGTAGTAATGTGGCTTAGATAAATCTATTGGACCTGCCCACGCAAGGAATATGTCATCAAGGCTAAGTTCACTTAGAGTTGATGCAGTGCGATACGATATATCCGTTTTAACTTGCTTAATGTACTCACCTATCAAGGACATTAGAGCTTGCCTTTGACCTGTATTCATTTTTGATGCCGGTAGTCCTTCCTCACGCGGCAACACTACTTTCGAGGAGTTATATGTTAGTAAGTCTGATGGAGCCTTATCATAGATTATTGCCGTAGATTTCTGACTTGCATCTAAGCTCTGCATCAATATCATAGCCATATCTTCCCGGGTGGCCAAAATCCTAAGGCCAGATTTCGGGCCATCTATTACCTCCGCAGGATTTGAGCCAAAAAAGAGCGGAGTCGTAGATATAACATCATTCTTCCAGACACTAAAATGTATGGATATATGGTGGCCTTCTACTCTCCATCCCCATGGATTCTCGGAGTCAGAAGGATCACCAAAAACGGTAAAGTAATATAAGGCAGGATCTCGGACAAAAGTTACAATACCTCTTTCTTTTTCTGAGGATCCGAGCAACAATTCTAGCTCGATGATCTGCTTCGCTTGGTTGTAAGCCTGCTGCGTAAGCCCGCTTGCCATAAGGGAGAAAGCCAAATCCCGCTGAGACTTATTCATATCTCTGAGAGGTAAGCCATGCCTGTTCAGAGGGGGATAATACCAAAACAATCTCTCTCCATCCAAGTACTCGAAAGATGTGATACCCTTTTGCTTCTCGTCGAGACTGTCTAGGAATTTGGATGCGGCTTCCTTCATCAGGTCCGCAGACTGCTGTCTAACAGAAATAGTCAATAAAACACTTCCCCTGAATGATTCCCTACAATGGATTATACACCATACAGGCAACAGCAAGGATAAATCTAAGCAATCTGTTCTGTTCGTAGGCTTCAGTTAGAGTATTTTATACTGTAATCCCAGCTAAATTTATACTATTCTTATGCAGTTGTTTGAAAGCCGACCGAAGTAATCCCAGCGAGTGCAACTTGCTCATCTTCTGCTGGAGGCCCACCGCTTACTCCGACAGCTCCTATGATTTCTCCATCGCTAAATACTGGGAGGCCACCCTGAGCCGGGATCATCCTACCACCTAACATGGTCATCAATCCTTGATGTATTGAATCTGGGATTGATGCGAGTTCTGAGCTAGGCCGCATCCATGCTGCCGATGCAGCAGCTTTGCCCTGGCATATAAAAATGCTCCTCCAAGGTGATTTATCTTCCCTTATCATAGCGATCAAGTCCCCTCTTGCGTCCACAACCGCTATACAGAAATTTGCATTGAGTTGAGATGATTTTTCCCTAGCACCACGGATGATGCTCTCTGCAGTGGGTAAATCCAGATTTGCCATTTTAATACCTCCTTAAAAGATTATGGGATATATTGCTAAATATTAGGTTGCGGAGTTGTCCTAAGGTATGGCTTAACCTCGGTGAAACCTTTGGGGAATTTCGCTGCAATATCTTCAGTTTTAATAGCTGGTAAAACTACGCAATCTTCTCCTTGCTGCCAGTCGGCAGGGGTAGCAACCTGATGAATAGCGGTGAGTTGCAGAGAGTCTAATACACGCAACACTTCTTGGAAATTTCGTCCCGTAGATGGTGGATATGTTAGGCTCAATTTAACCTTTTTGTCAGGGCCAATTATAAAAAGAGTCCTAACCGTACTGTTATTATCAGCGTTTGGATGAATCATATCGTAAAGCATTGAAACGGTGCGATCTGGATCTCCTATAAGAGGGAAATTAACCTCGGTTTGTTGAGTTTCATTAATATCCTCTATCCAGCCTGTATGTGAAGCCACTGGATCTACGCTTATAGCAATAGGCTTAGTGTTTCTTTTTTTGAATTCATCCCCCAAGGAAGCTACTTTTCCCAGTTCTGTAGTGCATACGGGTGTAAAATCCCCAGGATGCGACATGAGGAGACCCCACGATTCACCAAGCCAATTGTGAAAATCTATTTCCCCCTCAGTTGTCGTAGCCTGGAAATTTGGCGCTTCATCGCCTAATTTTATAGACATAATATTCTCCTTATATGTTATATATAGACTGCAGGATAACCTTCCCTGCACCATAAGTCTATATTACCCTGCAAGAGTCATTCCACCGTCTATAACCACAGTCTGGCCCGTAATGTAAGAGGCTTCATCCGATGCCAAGAATACGGCTAGTGCTCCAACCTCTTTAGGGTTGCCTACTCTACCAAGGGGTATGGTTTTTGAAGCTTGCTCCTCTCTTTCATGCATCGCGAGATCAGAAATTTGTTCAGAGTCAGGAAAATAGCCGGGAGCTATACCATTAACCCTGATGCCATAAGGGGCCCATTCCAATGCAATCGATTCTGTAAAGCGAATAAGGCCTGATTTGGCAGCCGAATAAGCTGAAATATTAGATCTTCCTCGCACACCGGCAAATGAAGATATGTTTATTGCACAACCCATCTTCCTCTCTAGAAAATATCTTCCAAATACATGACATCCTGTAAATGCCTGGGTTAAGTTGATATCGAGAATATTTTGCCAATCGGCATAAGTCATCACATGCATGTCCGAACCCGGAATATTCGTCACACTTCCAGGTATTGAATCACCAACACAGTTGACAAGAACATCCAAATGCCCAAATTCTCTGATAACATCCTCTGCCAATTTTTCCGTGTCTTCTAAGCTAGTCGCATCCGTTGCAAATGCCAATCCCCTCCTGCCCAGATCCGCAATTTCCATAGCCACTCTCTCCGCGTTACCTAGTGTAATTCCCGTTACTGCCACATCGGCACCAGCCTCAGCAAATACTCTAGCAATCCCCTTTCCAATACCTCTCCCAGCCCCGGTTACAAGAACGGTTTTACCTTCCATAGTCAGTTCTAATGAACTCAATACATCTCTTCCTTTCCATTATATATCTTATTAAATGATTCTATGAATTCACCCTGCCTACTCTACCACGTTCCACAATTTAAGATTCCAGTGCAGGTTATATAGTTTGGTGTTAAGATAAGATCAAAACAACTGGGGTATAGAAATGACAGCTAAGCCAATTGAGGTGTACGGGGCCGTTTGGTGCTCTGACTGCACAAGATCTAAACGTCTACTTGATTCATACAATGTAGACTATAACTGGACTGATATAGACGAGCAGCCGGAATTCCAACAAGTGGTGAAAGACATCAATGACGGGAAAAGTATCATACCCACAATAATATTTCCTGACGGTTCAGTCCTCGTAGAGCCAAGCGATTCAGAGTTGAAAAAGAAACTGAATCTTTGATCAAGATCCGTCAAAAACACTCCTTCGTACATTAGGGCAGAGGGGTCGTTTATCTAGTTTGCCAACCTAAAATTAATTGCTCAGTGGATCCAGTTCTTCAACGCTTATATTCGATATAGTATTGCTATGCCCAAAACCAACCATAGGAGTCATTTATGCCCTGGGTCCTGATAACCCTGCTAAGTGCGGCCGTCACTGCGCTAGTTAGTATTTCGGACAAAACCGTTATATACAGGTATGCAAAGACACCCCTTACTTTGCCACTATTGATAGGTATAGCCCAGACAATAGTAGGCCTAACTGTTCTGGCAATAGCTGGGGTACCAGATGGTGTAAAAGGCATAATTTCAACGCCACACTTATCAGCATTGGCATCAAGAGTAATCATCGGATTCAGAGGCATTCTTTCCAAACGGGTTTTGTACAATCGGGAAATTTCCAGTGCTATACCAGTAACTCAGTCCGCTCCAATATTTGCAGCCATATTGGCCTTAATTATATTGAATGAGGCAATAACTCCTCTCCAGTGGTTTGGAATAATAATAACCGTTGCAGGTAGCGCACTGATATCACTCCGCACAGATGTGATATCAGGAAATATGTTTTTCGACAAATCATTTTACCTGCTTATGTTATCAGCCTTCTTTTTTGGTACAGCTAGCGTCGTAGGTAAGTTGGCCCTAGATGAATTACCACTGTTACCCACGCATGGGTTAAGAATGCTCGCCCTGGGGACTATATTCTTGATTTTCCACCTGCGACCAGAACCATGGGCTGACGTTAAACGACTGTTCAGAGAACGAAGTCCCGCACTTTTATTTGTCTCCACGAATGAATTTATAACAGCCAATGTGGGCCTAATCACCTTCCTATGGGCATTATCCTTAGGGCCAGCCTCTTTAGTTTCAGCGGTGTTCGGTACCAGAGCCTTGTTTATAGTACTCTACAGTTTATCTTTAGCTACAATATGGAAAGGAGCCCTTGGAGAAGAAACTTCCAGGGGAACTATCCTAAACAAGGTATTTTCAGCAGGCTTAATCGTTGGAGGAATTGCTGCGGTAGCTGTATAGGCCAAATCTATCTAACTCATCTATATGACTACTGGGAGCGTGATAGTTACTCTCGTACCGTTCAATGGGCTATCTGATATGAACGCTGAACCTCCGTGTAATTCAGCCTGTTGTTTAACTAGTGACAGACCAAGACCAGTGCCGGATCCAACAGCTTTGCTACCACGACTGAATCTATCAGTTACAGAACCTCTTTCACCTTCTGGTATGCCAGGGCCGTTATCGTCCACATCAATTCTGATTTCCTTTCCACTTACCCCAACATAAATTTCAATCTGCAAATCCTTTCTAGGTGTGTTTGCATGAACATAGGCATTTTCAATCAGATTGCGGAAAAGTACTGTAATGCCTTCCCGCCAAGCATGGGCTAGGGGTGGATCAGATGGTAAGTGAAGGTCAATATTCAAATCTTTAAATTGGTTGTTGTGATATGCAACTATATCCCGAATTAACTGTACGAAATCTATCTCTTCAAACATTTCACCATTAGAAAGATCTCCTCGTGCCAGCAATCTAAGAGATTCAAGAGCAGAAAGAAGTCTGTCCTGGTCACTAATGACACTAGTCAGTATCGCTCGTTTTTCCTGATCTGGCATATTAGGATGTCTTTCCAATAAATCTAAATTCATTTTTATGCCTGTAAGCGGTGTTCTCATCTCATGAGCCACGTTAGATGCAAAGGAGCGGGATGAATTCAGTGCCTGTTCAGTCTTCTCAGCATTTGCCTCAAGCCTAGTCAGCATATCGTTAAGGCTTCTTGACAATACCTTCACTTCCGCTGAACCAAGATTTTCTGGTACCCGCTGGGACAAATCATCAGATTCTTTAACATTCTCAGCATACCGTCGCAATCTATCTATTGGCTTGCTAACTGTACCGCCTAAGAACCATCCCCCAACTCCAGCAGAAAAAACCGATATGATTCCCACCGCAAAGAACCGCTCTCTGAAATCCTGAAGAGTGGTGCTTATGGAATCCCTGGTTATAGCAGACTGAATAGTTATGGTTTCATCTGTTATCAGTGAACGAGAGACTGGAGGTTTAAATAGTACAGTTCTTACTCTCCAGGCTTTGCCTTCTTCATCAATATTTGAAAAACCGGCCGAAAATATTTTTGACGGAAAATCCGGAAACCCGTTAGTCGCTATCACCGTTTCATTTCCAACCAGAATACGCGTTGGAATTTGAACATCTAATAATCTTTCCAGGTATTGTTCAGTCACACCTATTGTGCCCATGGACCGAAAAAAACCTCCGAAGGCCAAGACTTTCTGCAAAATATCAGGATCCGCAACTCTCATAACTTGAATTTCAAGTTTTGAATCTAGTGCGTTATGGATGTCCTCTTCGGTCAATTGATGAACCGCCCAGCCCGCGATTAAAACGATCAAAGCAGTGAAACCAGAAACGACGATTGTTATCCTTGCTCTAAGGCTCATTTCTTAGCGTAAACCCAACCCCTCGTACCGTATCTATAACACGAGGGTTACTATTTTCTTCCATCTTCTTTCTCAGGTAACCAATGAACACATCCACAACATTCGTATCTGCCTCAAAGTTATACCCCCATATTTGTTCCAAAAGTTGATACCTGGTCATAACTAAATTGGCATTGTTAGCTAGAACATAAAGCAGTTCAAATTCCTTTTTTGTGAGGTCAAGATCTTTATTATGGTAAGAAACTGACCTCCTTTGTGGGTCTATTCTCAGTTCACCAACTTCCAGGGCATTTGTTGATATACTTCTGTTTCTTCGTAAAAGGGCTCTAACACGCGCAAGAAGCTCTTCAAAGGCAAAGGGTTTTATGATGTAGTCATCTGCGCCTGCTTCAAGCCCAGAGACCCTATCCGTTATCTCATCCCTAGCGGACAAAACACATATCGGAATATCTACATTCATAGCCCTCAGGTATTTGGTGACCTGAATCCCGTTCATCACAGGCATATTTATATCAAGGATCATTAAACTTGGGAGATTTTCCTCAACTTGATCAATGGCCAGTTGCCCGTTTTCAACGGTCTGAACATCGAAGCCCTCGAGCCGTAAACCGCGCTCGAGGGCTTCTCTTATCGACCTGTCATCATCTACGACCAGGATATGGGATGTCATGGCGTGTAGTTATTAAACGCTCTGGTATATTTTCCCTGACTTGCCACCAATCTTTTCCCGTATCACATCCGCCTCTTCCTCAGATATAGCAACGCACTCAACCAAAGCCTTAATCAACTCGTCTACATCAGCAGGACAAATAGACAAACAGAATCG
>CAYVMY010000044.1:979-2224 GCA_964452695.1 uncultured Dehalococcoidia bacterium | reverse complement strand
ACCACGTCCTCCTCATCCACAGATACCGCTCCACTCACTCCCCTTGCCTTCTGCCCCACTACTATACCTGCTGGCACCTTGGGCTTCCAGTGTCCCTTCTTGTGGAACTTTCCACCGTTTGCCGCAATCTTTTCACGTATAGCATCCGCCTCTTCCTCAGATATCGCACCGGACTCCAGACCTGCCTTTATCTTAGCGTCTACAGCATCAGGACCAATGCCTCTTTTACCATGAAATCTATTTCCGACCTTCTTGAGATCCCCTGGGTTTAGTTCTCCAGCATCTATCTTTTCTTTAATTTCCGCTTTCGCCTCTTTTATAGTGATATCACCGCTTTCTATCTGTGAGCGTAAATCTCCAAAAAAGGTCTTAAAGTTGAGTTGTCCGGTTGATGCCAAAGCAACTCCGGTAATGGAAAGCATCAGCATAGATGTTATCAGTGCTACATACCCTATCCTCTTCACTTTAAACCACTTCATATTGTAACTCCTCTTGATCTGATTGTTCTTTGAACAACTCCAGATTATCAAAGCTTCCTAAGAGAACCTTGTGATTTCTCTAAGAAATCTTTAAGAACTTCTATTCCTATTTTTATTCCTATGCAAATCTAGTTCACTCTTAACTGAGACCTATTATAGCGTCATTCTTGTGATTTAGGATATAGGCTGCAGTTTCTTCAGGCGTACGCACGGAATTATCTACCCAAAGTCCTAGTCCAGATAGTTCAGATGTGAGGCTAAGGAGTAGTTTCCAACGATCCGGGTTATTAAACTGTTCTTCTGGAATCCTCTTTGTATCTCTATCCTGAATCACGGCATAATCAGCTGTAAGATTTACAAGTTGAACTTGATAGCCTCTGAGGAGATTATCAAATATATCAAGCTGTTTACGACCAAACACATTTTCACATACGGTTGTAAACCCAGAATCTGCATAGGACTTTGCAAGAATAGCCTGATTCCTCACGGTTAGTTCTATTTGCATGTCTGAATCTTCCTTTGGAAGTTCACTGGGACCTACATTACCAGACACTATTTGATCCTGAAGGTCATCCCCACTTACAACAGAAGATTTGTGCACCTTTTTTGCCAGGGCAAAAGAGGTGGTGGTTTTTCCTACAGAGGGTATCCCGCTTACAATCCAAACATCACTCATTTTGATAATTACCATTCACAAGAATTTCGCTACCTCAACATGGAGGAATGGCGATATTCTAACCACCTAATATATCTGTGTCATCCCTCT
>CAYVMY010000044.1:0-969 GCA_964452695.1 uncultured Dehalococcoidia bacterium | reverse complement strand
CAATTACTATTGTAGGCCTTCTCGCGGCCCAAACAATTTTATTAACCGGCTTCTCATTGATAGACACATCCACGGAACTCCTTCATGCAATGTCCAATTCTATATACGCTGCATGGTGGAGCATGGGGCATCTAATATTCGCTGCATGGTGGTTCTGGACATACTGGCTACCACACACAATTATGCCCAGGGAATAGCTTTATTAAAGAGGTTAATGCAAAGGAACGAACGTACCCTAAGCACACAAAACGCCTAGGGCACATCTCATCCGGGCAATGCGAGTTAAGCTATTTCTAGTTGGTGGTTGATACAAGTCCTATATCTGCTTCGCCTCTGCTCAGTGCTATTTCTATTGCATTCATAAGGGAGCGAGCAGATTCTGGAGACAATTCAACGGCTACGCGTTTTTCCCATCCTTCGGCTTCATTAACAAAATCTATACCCAAAGCATGATCCAATTGAGCATTTAGTGGATGGTCAAACGACACATTGGCTTCTCTTAATTTAAACCAGCCAGCTGAGCCCTTGCCACTGCCGGTCACTTCAATTTTTTCAACTATATTAGTGCACATTTATTCACTCCGTATGGAAAATTCAGGTATTCTTATTGTAGATTTGTCTCGAAGAAGGCCAACATTTTATTCCATGAATCTATGGCCTGTTCCTGCCTGTATGCTGGTCGGTCATAGTACCAGAACCCGTGCCCTGCATCATCATACCTATGGAACTCATAACTCTTGCCGTGCTTCTTGAGTTCTTCTTCTAGTTGGTCAACCTGTTCCGGTGGAGGGTTCTGGTCTTCGTTCCCAAACAAGCCAAGAACTGGGCATGAAAGGTCTGCCGTATATTCATGAGGAGAAACTGGTTGTTGGGTAGTAAGCCTGTCGCTCGGCATTATTACGTTCCCGCCCCAGCAATCTACAAGAGCTGAGAAACCCTGCACTCTGCACGCCGCCAGGTAGGAGTGCC
>CAYVMY010000043.1:0-9327 GCA_964452695.1 uncultured Dehalococcoidia bacterium | reverse complement strand
CCGAGAACCTACTGATTAAGAGTCAGTTGCTCTGCCAAATTGAGCTAGCGGGCCCTCAGTTACCTTCTCTAGGTGAGAAAAGCAATCGAAATCTACCATGTAGCTAGTTGAGTGTCAAGGCGTGGATTTCATGCCGGTAAGGATTAAGAAACACGCATTTATTGCATGTTTTAACGCTCGGATAACTCTGCATCTTCGTCTTCGTCGTTGTTGATTAGCTGCTCCGCATATTTAATTAAGGTCGCAGACCTTTCAGCAGGGAACTGTGCCATTTCCAGGTAAAGTTTCAGAGCTTCTTTAGGAGACATACCATCCATGGGGTTTAACCCTAGTCTAGTGCGTCTATTTCTTCGTATATCGCGAACTATCGGAGTTATGTATTTTGCTTGGCTTAAGGCTTCTCTTATGTCATTTTCTCGTAGCGCAGATTCTATTTCTTCTGGCATGCTTACTCTTACACGGACTATAGATTCTGATACGTGATGTCGAGATATTGCCTTTACCGTTTCTAGTGTTGGATCTTGCCCTAATTCTGTATTGACGTTAATAGTCAAAAAGGTTCTGGATTCGACCGGAATAAACTTGAAATCAATCAAGCGACTTCCTGGCGGGGCAGATGGATCTATATCTATTAAACAGAATCCCTTTTGGTCGTTTTCCTCGCCGAAATCTATGCGTTCAATGCTTCCAGAGTAAGCGACTACGGGATTTGTGGAAAGCACCTGATGTTTGTGTACATGCCCTAGGGCAACGTAGTCTAGATTGGGACTAGCAACAGTGCTTAGCAGCAATACTGGATCATAACCTAGTAACATGGATTGCTCTGAGCTAGTGCGAGCGGTGTTGAGAGTTATATGACCTGTTAACACCGCAGGTAAGGATTTATCTAGTGCATCAATTTGTAACTTGAGCAGGTCTGTGACTCGTTCTTGAAGTTGATGATTTATTTCTTCTATGGTTAGTTGCCTAGTTTCTTCTCTTGCCAAAAAAGCACTGCGGCGAATCCAAGGGAGAGATATGATTTGAAGAGATCCGCCTAGAGTCTCTATTTGATGTGTCCTTAGTGTATCTCCTACAGTCACATTTGGTACTGTTAGGGTGCGGAATATTTCAAGGGCAGTTGCTCTACTGGCTATGTGTGGCAAGTCATGATTGCCGACTAGAAGGAAAACTGGCATACCGGCAGTCGAAAGCTTTGCAATCCTTTTCGCAAATTCCCTTTGATGTGTCTGGGAAGGGTCACGGTTTTTATAGGCATCACCTGCAAAGAGTACCAAGTCTACTTTATTGGATAAGGCGAAGTCTACTATATAGTCTAGTGTGTCTAGGAAGTCTTTTAGTCTCGAACTTAGGCCAGTATTTGGATCAGTATTACCGTAGCTCTCAACTCCAATATGAATATCGCTTAGGTGTAAGATTCGCATCGTATTTGAGTTGTATCAATCCAATAATTAGGAGTTGAGTTTTATTTTCATCAAGTGTTCACTAGAAGAGTTATGTGTCATACAAACTACTCCAACTACCCGCTAAGCTTTTCGGTTACTTTGGCAATCAATTCTTCCACAGGTATTCTTGTCTGTTCCATACTATCCCTGTCTCTTATTGTTACTGCGTTGTCCTTTTCTACAGTATCAAAATCTATCGTAACAGCTAGAGGGGTTCCTATTTCGTCTTGACGCCTATATCGTCTTCCAATGGACTGAGCATCGTCATATTGACATACGAAGTGTTCGAGCAACATCTGATGTATCTCTCTGGCCTTAGGTACTAGCTTCTCATTACGGCTCAATGGAAGTATGGCTACTTTAACAGGAGCTATGGCAGGATGTAGATGGAGCACAGTCCTAGAACCCTGAGTTTCGGTTCCAGGTTCTTCCTCGTAGGAGTCTACCAGGAATGCCAAAGTAGCTCGGTCTGCCCCTCCTGACGGTTCAATCACGTAGGGGAAGTAGTGTTCTTGAATCTCATCGTCAAAGTATTTTAGTTCCTGCCCACTATTTTCCTGATGTTGACGTAGGTCAAAATCGGTTCGATTGGCAATACCCTCTAGCTCTGCCCACCCCCATGGAAAGTTGTACTCTATGTCATAACAGCTTTTGGCGTAGTGAGCCAACTCATCGTCTCCGTGGGCTCGAATCCGCAAGTTTTCCTCTCTTATTCCATGATCCGTATACCATTTCAACCTATCTTTGATCCAACGATCATGCCATTCTTCATCGGTCCCCGGTTTTACGAAGAATTCAATCTCCATTTGTTCGAATTCACGGGTTCTAAAAACTAAATTGCCAGCTGTGATTTCATTACGGAAAGCCTTTCCTATCTGGGCTATTCCAAATGGCAATTTGCGCCTAGTGGAGGTTACAACGTTTTGGAAGTTAACGAATATTCCCTGAGCGGTCTCGGGCCGCATCCAAACTTGGTGGGCGGAATCTTCGACTGGTCCGAGGAATGTCTTTAGCATTAAGTTGAAAGTACGTGATTCAGTGAAATTGCCTCCGCATGAGGGGCAGGTGTCGTTTCCTTCAAGGTGGTCCTCTCTGTAGCGCCTGTGGCATTGCTTGCATTCCACTAATGGGTCACTGAACCCATCTGCGTGGCCGCTGGAAATCCAAACTTGTGGATGCATTAATATGGCCGCATCAAGGCCAAAGACATCGTCCCTTCTGTGTACAACTGTCTTCCACCAAGAGTCTTTGACATTGCGTTTTAGTTCTACCCCTAAGGGTCCATAATCCCATGTGCTTGCCAGTCCCCCGTAAATTTCACTGGATGGAAAGACGAATCCTCGACGCTTGCTGAGAGATACAATCTTTTCCATCTCAACTTGATTTGTACTTCGGGTCACGGCTTTCCTCCCTAGTCGTAGATTATGGTGTTACTGTAAGAAGTCTACAACTTTCTTTCGTAGTCTGAAAGTCTGATGCTTCCTCAAAAGTTTTCTAGGTGTCTGTGTGAAGAACTTAATAGAGGATCTTCACGATTTACAAACATGGTTTTATCGGAAAAACTATACCATGGTCAATATTATTTTGCCAAAGTTGGCATTTGTTTCCATGTAAGTGTGCGCTTCGGAAACTTCTTCCAATGGAAAAACTTTATCTACTACAGGTTTTAATCTTTCCGTTTCGAACATAGGGACTATGTTCTTAGCTAATTGCTGGGTAAGGAACATTTTCTCCTCTGCAGGCCGGGTTCTGATTACACTGCCGCGTACTGTGAGTCTTTTGAACATTAATGTACTGATATTAGCCTCACTCTTAAATCCTCCAAGTGTTCCAATAATTACCATTCTCCCAGTGACTGCAAGTGAAGATATATTCTGGTCCCAATGGGATGCTCCAACAACATCAAGGATTACGTTGACCCCATTTCCAGAAGTTTCCTCCTTTATTACTTCAGCGAAATCTTTTTCCTTGTAATTAACGCCTACATTCAGACCTAGTTGATAAGCTTTTGATAATTTATCATCTGTGCTAGCAGTTCCAAAAGTTTTCGCCCCTATGTTACGAGCGAGTTGGATAGCAGCTGTTCCGACACCGCTGCCTGCTGCATGTATAAGCACGGACTCACCCGTGGTTAGTCCGCAGTGGTTAAATAAAGCATCGTAGGCCGCAATGAATACCTCAGGTACGGCAGCAGCTTCGATGTAACTAAGGTTGTCTGGTATTGGGGCTACCAGGCGGTGATGGATTGCTAACTTAGATGAATATCCTTCGCCACTTAGTATTGCAAAAACTCTAGTCCCGGGTGAAATGTCGAATACTCGTTCTCCTACATCTGTGACGACACCAGCCATTTCGAGGCCTGGTATATCTTGCCTGATGCCCGGGGGGCTAGGATAACGTCCCCGCCTTTGGAGAAGGTCAGCTCGGTTGAGGGCTGTTGCCTTAACTTCAACTAGCACTTCTTCTGGCCCAGGTTTTGGGTCATCTATGTCCTGTATTTGGAACACCTCTGGCCCACCAGGTACTGTTATTACTGCTGCTCGCATCTCATATCTCCTTATCAAATTATGTATTGCTTATAGGTTTGAACATATGGGTCACGAAATACTAACGAAAATATCTATGGTGCACAAGATTGCAATTATAGCTGCTAAACTTGGTGTCTGAAAATGACTTTACTTTATAGTACACAGAGAATCCCCCGAGAGATCAAGCTCTACGGGGGATTCTCTATAATCCATTGTGTGGAACGTAACCTAGGGGAATAGGATTTTTACTAGTATTCCGACGTCTGGTAGCGTCGGTGCGAAAACTAATGCCACTATCGACATAAGTTTTATTAATATGTTTAGTGCAGGACCAGAGGTGTCTTTGAACGGGTCTCCCACGGTGTCTCCTGTTACCGCGGCTTTGTGAGTTTCCGATCCCTTACCGCCGTAGTTGCCTGCTTCCACATATTTCTTTGCGTTGTCCCAGGCGCCACCTGAGTTTGCCATGGTTACTGCAAGTAGAAATCCTGCTGATATAGATCCGATCAGCATTCCTCCAAGTGGGGCAGGGCCTAGGATGAAGCCAACCGCTATTGGGGCTATGACTGCCATTGCTCCCGGAAGTATCATGGCCCGCAGTGATCCTTGAGTGGATATGTCTACGCATTTGGCATAATCTGGTCGACCGGTACCTTCCATTATTCCGGGTATCTCTCGAAACTGGCGTCTTACCTCATTTACTATTGCGTAGGCTGCAGTTCCTACTGCCTGCATTGTCATTGCTGAAAACAGGAAAGGTAAGAGGGCACCTATTAGGAGTCCTATTAGAACAAAAGGATCCAGTATGTTAATCACTAGGTCGGCAGCATCTGTGATCTCAGGGTTTATTGCGAATGTATAAGCTGCCAGAAGTGCTAAAGAAGTAAGGGCTGCAGACCCTATTGCAAATCCCTTGCCTGTTGCTGCAGTCGTGTTTCCAAGCGAGTCTAGAGCGTCTGTTCGCTCTCTGACTTCTGGATCTAGGTGGGACTGTTCGGCGATACCTCCGGCATTATCTGCCACCGGGCCATATGCATCGGTAGCTAACGTTATTCCAAGTGTAGATAGCATACCTACAGCTGATATCGCCACTCCATAAAGGCCGGCGGCCCAAACGGAGATTAGTATGGCTGCAACCACAGCTACAACTGGTATAAGGGTACTAAGCATTCCAGTTGCTATACCAACTATTATGGTGGTTCCTGCACCTGTTTGAGATGCTTCGGCGATGCGCTTCGTCGGAGAATATTCATATGATGTGTAATATTCTGTAGCAAAACCTATTACGTTACCCGCAACAAGTCCTGATATTATAGCTAAGAAAATACGATTCCCGTCTGGCACATCAAGTAGTTGTATTGCTCCATAGGATGCCACTACAACCAGGGCAGAGGATATATAGATACCTCTTCTTAGAGCCCATAGTAGCTTGCTCATAGAGGCTTCTGATCCTGTCTGCACGAAAAATGTACCTACCAAGGAACAAGCTATCCCCACTGCAGCAATGAGGATTGGGATAACTAGCAGTTGAGCTGCAACTGCAGGTGCAGTAGCCGCTGCAGCCGTTGCTATTGCAATTGTAGCTATGATTGACGAGGAGTAGGATTCGAAAAGATCGGATCCCATTCCTGCTACATCCCCTACATTATCCCCTACATTATCAGCTATGGTCGCAGGGTTCCGTGGGTCGTCTTCCGGTATACCCGCTTCAACTTTACCAACAATGTCGGATCCCACATCAGCTGCTTTTGTAAAAATGCCTCCTCCAACTCTCGCAAACAATGCGATAGAGGACGCACCAAATCCAAAGCTTGCTACGACGGTTATATCCTGAAATATCAGATATAATAGAGATATTCCAAGTATTCCTATGCCAACGACTGTAACTCCCATTACAGCACCACTTGAGAAAGCAACCCGTAGGCCATCGTTAAGACCTACCATCGAAGCGGCGGCTGTTCTGGTATTCGCTCTGATAGCGATGTTCATACCGATAAACCCTGTGGCTGCAGAGCACATAGCTCCAACTACATAGGAAATAGCTGTGTTTATGCCTATGGAGACAGCTAGGATTATCGTCACCAGTAGTACAAATACAGCGAGAGTTCGGTATTCACGACCCAGGAATGCCATTGCGCCTTCCTGTATCGCCTGACCGATGTCCCTCATCGTGTCCGTACCCTGATCTTCCTTGAGAACTCGTCTGGCGAGTCCTGCGGCGAAAAGGAGTGATACCACTCCAGCTCCTACGGCTATATATAGTCCGAATATAGAGAGCACTTCAAAACCTCCTGTTGAAGAGCGTAGTCGGGGGCAATCTATCACCGTAGTTACTGATAGTCAATAGTGTAGGCGTAAATTAGCAAATATAGGCGTGATAGAATACGGGTGTTGATGTTATCTTGCGGTGTTATTTGTCTAGAACATATCCGGTGGATTGCTGTCCTAAAATCCCATTGCTGCTGAACATTGGCATGCACCACCCACACCACAACCGCATCCACCACCAGATATAGGTTCCATGTTTCCCATACTGTCTCTTGCAAACGCAGCGAATACAGACAAGGCTCTTTGTGCTTTAGATCCACAATTTGGACAGGCTGAGGCTTCACGAGACGTTGTCATTGGTCTCATTCTCTCAAATCTGTTGAGGCATGTGTTGCAGGTATACTCGTATATGGGCATTTTATGGGCCTATCTGTTTAGTTAATACGTTGTCCCTTTGAATGGCCCAGTGTATCCACTGGCCCCTTTGATTCCTAGCATAGATCCGCCACTTCCCTTGTTAAAGGCAGAAAAATGCGAAAGCAGTTGTGGGGCTTCTGCCCCGCATTCCGGGCAGGTTTCCGGTTGTCCTCCGGACTCGAATGGGCGGCGTTTGTCGAATCGATGATCGCAAGAATCGCAAAGAAACTCGTATACAGGCATATTGCCCTCCAAATACATACTCGGCAAAATTCTAAAACTACCGCTTTAATTAGTCAACTTTATGCTAGTCTATTTCCACTATCGGCTGGGCGAGTATCCACAAGCTTAGCATAGTATATCCTACCATCAACACAAGCATCGGGATTTGGCTACGTATTACGGCAATTCGATCTTGTAATGCTCTTAGTGCCACCATATGTGCAATGTAAACAGCGATAATATGCCCTATAACTATTGCGGTAACTGCTGAAAACCAGGCAAACCTTGCGTCCACTAAACTTATATTTACGTCATACCCGGCTGTGCCCAAAATATTCCAGCCTATACCGAGGGGATCTGATGCTAATGGGATTATCAATTGTCCTTGTATCACGATGAAAGTCAGATAATGAGCTAGATGATATGCTAAAGATATTGGAATCAGTGAGTATACGAACTTACTCGCCATTTCTCCAACAGATAGTATGTTTCCACTAGATATGGTCATCAACCATGAGAAAACTAAGTAAACGGATATGAAAAGAACAGGGAATATTGTTAACCCGAGTGTGCCTATAACAGTCATGTTGATGAAGCCACCATATATGGTGTTTACTATATCTGCCCATAGGGGAGTGGCGGTGAAACCGTCGAATGTTACAGTTGATAGGAGAATTATCACGAATGCCATTGACGAAGGAGAAACCTTTTCGTTTCTTAACAAGCCTGTACCGTGTATTCTCAAGTTAAGTTGACGGAAATTACCTTGAGCCTTTGAGAAACATGGGTAGCAGTCTATGCATTCTCCTGATAAATCTTGGCAATCTACTGGGCAGTTTTGGCATACCTCAGGTTCGGTGATACGTACCTCAGTAGGAGCGAATTTGGCAAGATAGCCAAAGGCTATAGAGAAGGCTTCTCCATGGCTAAGCCAAACATCCTTGCCGAATAAAAACATCCCAAACCAAGTGGTTGCAGAATAAAACAGGACCAGAATTGCTATGCTGGATGGATCTGCAGAGCCTGGAAATACAAGTTCTATCCAAGAGAATATTATGAACAAAATTACTCCAGGCCAAACGCCCCATTCTTCAGGGTATGGCAGGTTCATCGAAAGAGGACTATTCCCCGTAACCCTAAAATATAGACCTTCTGCCCAGCCATAAATGATTTTCCATGGGTTTATTAAAGCCCATATGTTTCCGACTAGTGCTGAAAAATAGGCTAGCCCAACCCACCAAATTACCCATATCATTGTAGGGACTAGGTTGGAACTTGCCTCTTGGCTACCTACTAGGCCGGATACAATAGTTATTAAGAAAAGTAAGACTGATACTATCTTTAATTCCAAGATCAAATATCTGTTGAAGAGATTTTTGAGTATTGGCGTGCTCAGTAAGTTGATACGTCTGTAGGTTAGATCGCTATGGGAGCGGCCTACGAACAGACCTATAACCAGGAAAGAAAGAGTTACGGTTGCTCCACCCCCGGTGATATATAACCAGAGTGGAACTGGAAGATCGTAACGTGCACCAAACCCGTGGGCATAGGCTGTTTGTGGAACGAGTATGGCTAGGAGTAAGGATACTATTACTATGGGGGTCCTTGATTTCAAATAAGTTTTCAAGATTCACCTCATCGATAACTGTTAAGGATGTACCTCTATATATCCTGCTGGTACACCAGACTCCTTGGACCCATCTATGTGGAATTCAAGTGGGTAACGGCCAGTTGTCTCAGCTGGGAAGGTTGCGGTAGTCTCTGTGCCCGGTGTTATATGCCAGTCAAGACTCCAGGCGTGAAGATGCAATTCACCGGCTATAGCTGTAGTCAAGATAAATTCTACTGTGTCGTCTTTTTTGACCTTGTGAGTGGTTCTTATTCCACCCTCTGGACTTCCGTTTTCACGGATAGATATATTGAAACTCATAATTGTTGGGGAGATATTTTCTACTTTTGGAGTTTCTACAATTTGATTATTAGGACTCGAGTTCTGTGATTCATCCGTGGTTTGCGATGCGAGAGGGTCGCTGTCTGCAACATCCTGATTCGAAGGTGAGTTATTTGAGCAGGCCATCAAGGTCAGTAGCAGGATAATTGAGCAGATCGTTATCGTTGAATTTATAGAGTTTGCGTTTTGTCTCATAACTACCATTTCTCCAATGTCCTATATGTTGGGTGCATTGCTTTGTATTGTTTCACCAGGTGTTCTGTCAGCAACCATTCATCGGTTGCTGACAGAAAGGCACCATAGCATCTTATGAGCCATTATTAATTATTTTCATTAACCCACGATATCAGAAAGGTGCTTATATAAATGCTATGTGCCTCTAATTGACACACTGGTGACGCAGTTATATCACCTTGTTAGTCCATTTTGTGCCCCGCATGTGGATCCACGGTTGGTTCTGCCGTTGCTTCGTGAGCTGAGTGATCCACGGAATCTG
>CAYVMY010000042.1:0-9538 GCA_964452695.1 uncultured Dehalococcoidia bacterium | reverse complement strand
ACGAAAAAAACAGTATACGTAACCACCTATTCCACGTCAAGATAACATAACCTTACTCACAATTACTTGACGGATTTTTTCCAACAGACCTAAAATAGCCAAACTCTAAACACAACGTGGCTATATATAATGAATACTGAATACAAAGTAGACTATCCTGTTTCCGCCGGAGGAGTGGTTTATAGATCACTAGGTAGCAAAGTCGAGATAACTTTATGCGGCCGAGACACACCTCAAGGCTGGCTCTGGGCACTTCCAAAAGGAACTCCTGAGCCCAAAGAAACAATAGAGGAAACTGCGCTTAGAGAAGTCAATGAGGAAACAGGCCTGGATGTAGAAATAGACAGGCCGATCGACAGCATTAAATACTGGTTCGTTCGGCCTTCAGACGGCGTCCACTGTCATAAAACAGTCCATTTTTTTTTAATGGTTCCAACAGGTGGGGATCTCACAAAACATGATGCAGAATTCGAAAAGGTCGAATGGCATCAGGCAGATGATGCTCTCAAATTACTCACCCATCAAAACGAGGTGGCAATATTGCAAACTGCTATGAATCTGACTCTAGGGAAGACTGTCGAGTAACTCTTGCTAACTAAGTTTACGTCAAACCAATGAACCTAGGAGACCTGTGATTAACGGAGAATTAATATTTTTACGGGACAAGCACATCGATGACGCTGAGCGCGATTTTTCTTGGCGCGTAGATGAAGAGTTATCTGCACTAGATGCAACCTCCCCCTTGAGAATGTCTTACGACAACTATCTGCGCATGTACCAAGATGAATTAAGATACCCGGTTAGTTGGTCGAAGAGATTCGCAGTGGAAACCCACGAAGGAAAGACCATAGGAAACTGCATGTACTATGATTTGGATACTTCTAAGCAACAGACAGAACTAGGAATAATGATAGGAGATAAAGACTACTGGAGCCAGGGCTACGGTACAGACATAGTAAAAACTTTGCTGCGACATCTCTTTACCACGAAATCACTGAACCGTATTTATTTGCATACCCTCACATGGAACATCAGAGCCCAAAAAGCCTTCGAAAAATGTGGTTTTGTGTCCGTAAAAGAAGTGCGCCGATATGGATATGACTTCCTGTTGATGGAAATATTCAAGGATGATTGGGAATTCCTAGAGCAAAAAGCCTCAGACAACCAGCAGTCGCTTTAAACATAGAGATGCCCCGCCTCATCTACGCCTAAATAGTTGCCAAACCTCAAAACGTTGACACACCATAACCTAGGTAGATACGATAAATCTCGATGTCACACTTTCTAGCATACGGCCTAACATATGCCAAGGCTAGCGATATTTGCCTGAACAGATGCAAAGCTATGTGCTGTCGAGGAGAGTTGGTGCTAGAGCTAAACCCGGGTGAGGTTAGCCAATTCAGGGTAATGGCTAGTGATATCGGTGTCCAGGCAGACATTATAGAGCAGCCCAGAGGTTCGGGATGGATATTTTTCGCTGACCACCCAGGGCAACATTGTCCCATGCTGGACAACCAAACCTCTCAATGCCGCATATATGAAAATCGTCCACAAAGGTGCAGGGACTTTCCAGAACGAAAGGTGCCTGGATGTGAAATATCTGGCGGCTAGCTAGATTGAAAGACTCACCTACTAGTGGCTCTAGTGGCTGAAATCTTTGCCCAAGTGTCCCTAAGGGGCACTATTCTATTGAACACCATGTGCCCCAACCTAGAATTATCCGTATCTACGTTGAAGTATCCTAGCCTTTCAAACTGGTAACGACTCCAAGGCATTGCATCACTCAGCCGCTTCTCGACTTTACAATCGGTCAAGATCTCCAGAGAATTCTCATTGAGAGTTGACAGGAAGTCATCGAAATCATCTGGCTTTTCCTCCGAGAAAAGATGATCATATAGCCTGATTTCCGCATCCATGGAATGAGCCGCAGATACCCAATGAATGGTCCCTCTCACTTTTCGGCCATCAGGAGCGTGCCCACCTCGAGTATCTGGGTCATATGAACAATGAACAGCTATTATCTCTCCAGTGTTTTCATCTTTTTCAATACCAGTGCATCTGACTAAGTATCCATACCTCAAACGCACTTCAGTTCCAGGGGATAAGCGATAGAATTTTGGAGGAGGATTCTCCATAAAATCATCTCGCTCTATGTATATCTCTCTTGAAAACCAGACTGAGTGTTTCCCGGATTCAGGATCCTCAGGATTATTGAGGGCTTCCAGTTCCTCCTCAGTCCCTTCAGGATAATTGTCAATAATTACCCTAAGAGGACGCAGCACCCCAAGGGCTCGCTCTGCATTCTTGTTAAGATCTTCTCTAATACAGTGCTCTAGCAGAGACATATCAACAGTTGTCTGCCTCTTTGCCACTCCAATCCTTTCGCAGAAATTTCTTATTGATTCAGGTGTGTATCCTCGTCTCCTGAGACCAGACAAGGTAGGCATGCGTGGATCATCCCAGCCCGATACATACCCTTCATTGACCAGTTGCATTAATTTTCGCTTGCTCAGTACTGTGTGACTTAAATTAAGCCTCGCGAATTCTATTTGCTGAGGATGATGTATCCCCAGTGAATCGAGAATCCAGTCATATAGAGGCCTATGATCCTCGAACTCCATTGTACAAATCGAGTGTGTAATTTGTTCTATAGAATCCGACTGGCCATGAGCGAAATCATACATAGGATAAATGCACCATTTATCACCTGTGTGATGATGATCGGCTTTGAGGATACGATACAGAACCGGATCTCTAAGATTCAGATTGCCAGATGCCATATCTATCTTGGCTCTAAGAACTCTAGAACCTTCGTCAAACTCCCCTTCTTTCATTCGCCTGAATAGATCAAGGTTCTCATCAATAGAGCGACTACGATAGGGGCTGTCTTTACCAGGCTCTGTCAAAGTACCTCGGTCAGATCTAATTTCCTCCTGGCTCCTATCATCTATGTAGGCCTTGCCTTTACGAATAAGATCCAAGGCAAACTCATAAAGGGTATCAAAATAGTCGGATGCGAAGTATAGGTGTTCCCCCCAATCCCAACCCAACCATTTCACATCTTCCTTTATGGACTCTACGTACTCCACTTCCTCCTTGGTCGGATTGGTATCATCAAACCTCAGGTGACATCTTCCCCCTAACTCCTCTGCAATACCAAAATTTATGCACAGAGATTTTGCATGCCCTATATGCAAATAGCCATTAGGCTCAGGTGGGAAACGTGTCACTACAGCACCTCCCCACTTATTGGTCCTTATATCATCTGCCACAACATCCCTAATGAAGTCTGAACCTCGTTTACTATCGTCCATAGTAGCCATCCTACAATTCTTCTCCTTCTTACCCTGCTGGTTGTAACAGTTCGATCCTCACGTCGTCAGGAGCCAGTATGAAAGCAATCAATGGACCTCCATTTCCTCCCATAGGACCTTCCAACAACTCAGCTCCAAGGCCCTTAAGCCTGTTTAATTCGAACTCGAGATCATCGACCAAAAGCCCAAAGTGCTCCAAGCCGTAATGTGTACTCGCATCACCATTACCCATTACATCCCCGGTCCTAGGGCCAGATATCCTCACTATAACTCCATCGGTAGTTTTACATTCTATGAACCTGGCCCCGGTAGGCGTAATCCTGTCAGAAAATATTTCGAAATCGAAAGCCTTCACATACCAATTTGCCGTTGTTTCCGGGTCTGGAGCTTTGAGGTGTACGTGTTCAAACGCATATGGCATAAACTCTTTCCTCCATTAGTAAGTCTCAGAGACGAATATCAAACCATCAGAATCATAATCAGAGATATGTAGTTATACCACGAACCTGATCCTGTGGTTCTCACTGTCTGCTATATAAAATCTCCCTTTCGAATCTCCGATCACTCCGTGAGGCCTGGCAAGTCCGGCCAAAACAGCATCCCCACCATCTCCTTGTGAACCAAGTTGACCACCAGCAATCGTAGAGATAAAGCCACTCGAGACATCTATTTGCCTGATCGAATGATTTTCCGTATCAACTACCAATACGTTACCCTGATGATCACACCGAATGGCCTTAGGGCCATTAAAAGTGGCAGAAACCGCCGGGCCTCCATCTCCACTATATCCTTTCTGTTCTCCACCGGCTATATGATGAATCACACCATCTGTATCTATCATTCTGATTGAGTTGCCTTCACGCTCACATATGTAAACCTCTCCCTTAGGAGCAACACATACTGCCCTAGCACCCAATATCCCTGCCTCCAAAGCCAAACCACCATCCCCCGAATTCATTTTCTCTCCAGTACCTGCAAATGTCGTGATTATCCCAGAACCAAAATCAAGCCTCCTTATCTTCTGATCCTGAACGTCTGCTATCAGTAATCCTCCTTGACTATCCAGAGCACAGTCATTTGGTTCCTTAAGTTGTGCCTTAATCGCAAGTCCCCCATCTCCGCCATTCCCAATAGTGCCATCACCAGCAACTGTCGTAATTATACCTGTGGCATGATCAACCTTTCTCACAGCAGGGTGAAATCTCTGTACAATATATAGGTCACCATTACTTGCAACCTGAACAGCATAGATCTCATCTATATCAGCATCTAGCGCAAGACCCCCGTCTCCAGAGTATCCTGGCTTTCCAGTTCCAGCGACTTTAGTTATAACGCCAGTCTTTAGATCCACCATCCGTACGCAATAGTTAAAGCAGTCTGCAATAAAAAGGTATCGTTCAGACTTGTCCAAGTCCACGTGAAAGGGATTATCCATAAGTGAATCTAAAGCCGGCCCACTATCACCCTTGTAGCCCTGTGACCCGTTACCTGCGACGGTGGTTATCGTTTTGGCCATAAGACAACCTCGATAAAGAAGATAAAGGAACCTAACGCCTACACTACTAACTTAGCAATTAGCTAGCGCACAAACAAATGTATCGGTAAAGTATATTGGCAAAAACCATATGTATCAACGATTAGACATGCTCACTTAACCACATAGCGGTATTTAGACACCTTTCTCATCTAGTGATCACAAACAGAAATTGATATTATTACTCTGTAAGCTTACTGGATATAGAAAAACTACTTATTTTGATCATAGGGGGCTAATAATGGGACTAAGGGAACGCACGCCAACAACCGTAGAGGAATATAACAACTACAAGATCAAATATAGTAATTGGGGAAGATGGGGCAACACCGATCAAAAAGGTACACTCAACCATATAAACGCAAGTGTCACTAAAGAAGCCCTAAGCCTTGTAAGGAACGGCATTTCAGTATCCTGCGCAAACCCTATAGCGACTAAGGATGTGATCCCTGACGAGCGGCGGAATCCAAGACCAGCGGATCACCAAATGACTATAGGACCTTCGACATCAGCCGATTATATAGGTGTTTTTTACCATGGATTTGTCAACACCCACATAGATTCTTTATGTCACTTTTTTACCGGCAACATAGAGGATGGTGGCCGAATGTATAACAACATGGATCCAAAACTAGTAACCGAAGACGGTGCGTTAGCCAATTCAATAGAGAACTGGAGAGACGGCATTGTAACTCGTGGAGTTCTCTACGATATCCCAGTCCTAAGAGGTGAAGAATACGTTAGTGCTGATCAACCTGTTGAAGGCTGGGAGCTTGAGGACTGGGCCTCACAGGTTGGAATCGAACCACAAGACGGAGACGCTATACTTATACGATCTGGCTACGAACCTTTCTGGAACGCTAATCCGGATTTTGAATTTTCCCGTCCCCCAAACACCCCCGGAAACTCTCCGTCAATCATCGAATACCTATATGAGACCAATGCCGCATTAATGGGTTGGGACCTGCAAGAGTCTGGCAAAAGGTTTCATGACTACCCAGCAAGAATACCCATACATGAGGTTGTAATACCCTACATGGGAATGCCTTTACTTGATAACGCTAATTTTGAGCGGCTGTCTGAGACCTGCAGACAACTTGGACGTTACGACTTCCTGTTGTTTATATCACCGCTAGTAATTAATGGTGGAACAGGGTCTCCAGTTAATCCATTAGCAATCTTTTAGGCTAACCAAATACTTGAGTTCTAGTTAGCCTAAATCGATGCAAAACACCTTATAAAGTCTTAAAATAAACGTCATTCTAAGAGAAAAACGTCTTCCATATAACCACCGCAACTACCACAGTTATTGCATCTAGTACTGCGTATACTAGGATTTTTCTCTTCAGATTCATATTTTCCAGTTCATGGGACTATCGCCTTAGCCTCAAGAATAAACAACTACATTTGGAACTCCTGCAACCGAAAATTATAGTACAAAAATATCCGACCAAGAATCTCAATTGAAACAAACTTATAGTCAGTTCTAAGTTGTTGGTTACGGACGTACAAATCCGTCCGATTTACGATAGGGGTTGGGCAAAGCGCTTATTTATGGTATGTTCCGCCCCATGGCTCAAACTCCATTACAAGAACCAAAACGCTCGGGTATAAAAACATTCCAAGCCCTAGGCAATCCGATTTACAAGCGTTTATGGATCAGCGCCTGGTTTTGGTATGTACCTCGTATGATGGAGTTAATAGTATTATCCTGGTTGGTCCTCGACATCACTAATTCTCCATTCCTTGTGTCTATGGTCGGAGCATGCAGATTCACACCCATGTTATTGCTCGGATTAGTGGGTGGCAGCCTCGCCGACAGGTTCCACAAAAAGCAAATTCTTATAGCAAATCAAGTGCTTGTAATGTCAGTTCTTTCCTGTACTCTTTTCCTGCTAATAAACGATTCTATACAACCTTGGCACGCCTTTCTAGGCTGCTTCTTAAATGGTTCTGCCTTCACCCTAGACTTTTCCGCGAGAAGAGCACTTTTTTCAGATATACTCGCGGAAGAAGACGTAGTTAACGCCGTATCCCTAGACGCGGCTATACTCACAGGAAGCGGGCTTCTGGGTCCACTTCTAGGCGGGAGTTTAATCGCGTTTGCGGGCTATGAGGGAGCCTACATATTTATGTTGGCCTCGCTAGCAGTAGGATTCATTATACTATTGCCTATACCTGTAACAAGCAAACTGAGGAATGATGGTAAATCCACACTGTCAGAGATAGCTGGAGCAATCAAAGCAATACGAATGAACCAAACGGTGTGGGCAGCTATTCTTGTCACAGTTGCACTAAACTTCTTTGGCTTCCCTCACGTTCAGTTAGTGCCAGTCATAGCAAGAGATATACTAAACGTAGGATCCACGTTATATGGGATACTCGCATCAGCAACAGGATTGGGTGCTATAACAGGGACCCTGGTTATAGCATCACTAGGAGCAAGGAGAAAAGGAACAATATACACCCTGGGAGCCACTCTCATGCTAACTGGGATTTTCATATTCTCATTCTCAACAACCTACACTATTTCCCTAATGCTTATGTTTATGGCTGGTATCGGCCTATCCGGATTCGTTACAATGCAAATTGCATTAGTACTTGAGGGGGCTGAACCTGAAATGCGCGGCCGGGCCTTGGGAGGAATAGCACACGGCATAGGATCCGCTGTATTTGGAGTATTATTCGTGGGTCAACTAGCAGAGGTAGTTGGAGCCCAAAGAGCACTAGCGATGCTATCCGGATCTGGAATAATTGTCATGTTACTCCTGTACTGGAAGCTTCCGGTCCTTCGCTCAAATAAATAAAGATTTCAAAATGTGCCTGACCCGTGATTCTACAACAATCAGAAACTTTTGGTACAATGCACCTAGATGCCGTCAGATTAGGAGAGATACTATGGCAGACAATGTAAATATCGCCCCGATTATAGAAAAGCGTTGGAGCCCGAGGGCTTTCGATCCAAACAAACCGGTTGAATACAACAAACTAATAAGCATCCTAGAGGCTGCCCGCTGGGCTCCTTCATCCAGCAATGTACAGCCTTGGACATTCATAGTTGGTTATAACTTCAACAACTGTCATAAAGATATTCTGTCGACACTCAGGGAAAGCAACCAAATATGGGCTAAACATGCACCAGTCCTAATCATGACGGTAACGAAGCTATCAAGGAATGACAGACCAAATCGCTTCGCATTTCATGACGTGGGACTTGCCACAGAAAATCTCTTTCTACAGGCTTGCGAAGTGGGTCTCTCTTGTCATTTCATGGGTGGATTCATGGTGGATGATGCTAGGGAAGTTTTCAATATACCATCTGACTACGAACCAGTTGCGGTAGGTGCAGTCGGATATTTGGGGGACATAACGCTACTCCCCGAGGACTTGAAGGAACGAGAGGTTGCACCTCGAGAAAGAAAACCTATTGAGGAATTTGTGTTCGGCGGGAAATGGGGTGACCCACTGGTATCATAGGAACAAATCCTTGACACTGCCGCCCAAATCCCAGCTATGGATCTCTCTCTTCAATCTCTATATCCTCAATTACAACATCCTCTAAGGGTTTGTCTCTAGGACCTGTTGTAACTCTTGATATAGCCTCTGCCACATGCTGACCATCTAGGACTCGACCAAATATAGTATGCTTTCCAGTCAAATGAGGAGCAGGTGCAGTAGTTATGAAAAACTGACTACCGTTGGTGTTTGGCCCAGCATTTGCCATTGCTAATAAGCCAGTTTGATCAAACTTTAGACTGTTATCAAACTCATCCTCAAATTTGTAGCCGGGGCCACCAGTGCCATTCCCACTAGGATCTCCACCCTGAATCATGAACCTTGGTATGACCCTATGAAAAATGAGATTGTCATAGAAATCGTCTCGAGAAAGTGTAATAAAATTATTAACGGTTTTTGGTGCTTCCTTGCCGAGTAATTCTATTATCATTGACCCATGATTGGTCTTTATAGTCGCAAAGTACAGTTTAGATTGATCTACTCCGGTGAGCTTGAATCCTCCATCGTTTGTCGGCGTTGGGTTTTCTACTCTTCGCACATCGGAATCTCCGCCGCAACCTATCACTAGCATTGCGACAAGCGGCAACAATACTAGTGCCAATTTGCTTCTGATTACCATCCTATAATCTCCTAAAAATGCAATAATAATGAATGTAAACGATAACCTACCCATTATACGACTTTGTACTAATAACGGCCAAGTAGTAACATTAACAACATGAGGTTCGTGGTATTCTGAACATCGGAAGCTTATCATGCCAAATCATCAGTTACTAGGCTTTATTGGCGGCACAGGACCAGAGGGGCGTGGGTTAGCGCTTAGGTTCTCTTCGGCTGGATACCCCGTAATGATAGGATCAAGAGACATTTCAAAAGCTCTTGAAACTGCTGAAAATATCTCATCTCAAGTCCAACAATCCGAAGTTCTTGGCGCTCTCAATCTTACCGTAGCCGAGAACAGTAAAATCGTATTCATAGCTGTGCCATATACTGCCCAAAGAGAAACACTGGAACACCTTAGGGAGGCTTTGGTTGGCAAAATAGTAGTAAGTCTTGTTGTGCCGCTTTCCTTCTCTAAAGGTAAGGCCAGTTCACTACCAGTACCGGAAGGTTCAGCTACTCTTCAGGCTCAAAGTATACTAACGGGCTCAAGTATAGTAGCTGCCTTCCAGAA
>CAYVMY010000041.1:9260-10336 GCA_964452695.1 uncultured Dehalococcoidia bacterium | reverse complement strand
TGAAAATATGAGGCGAGAAGGATTTGAATTTCAAGTTTCCAAACCTGAAGCCATTACTAAGATAATTGATGGTAAGATTCATGAACCTTACGAGAATATAGTGGTGGATACTCCTGAAGAGTTTATAGGTGTTATAGCCGAAGAGATGGCGTCTAGGCTAGGTAGGATGTCGGATATGCAGAATGATGGTAAGGGTTATGTTAAGACTAGCTATGTGCTGCCGACTCGAGGACTAATAGGATTTCGAAGTTTTCTCTTCAGATCTACTCGGGGCAGAGCTGTCATGAGTAGGCAATTAATTGAGTCTCAGGTTATGGCTGGAATAGTAAAGCCATCTCGTTTTGGTGCGATTGTTGCGTCAGAAGCGGGTAAAGTTCTCGGTTATGGCATCAGGAATGCTCAGGAGCGAGGACAAACGTTTGTTGAGCCCAACACCTTCGTCTACGAAGGAATGATAGTTGGGATGCACAACAGAGATGGGGACTTGGACGTCAACATCTGTAAGGAGCGCAAGAAAACTAATATGAGATCAGCTACTTCTGAAGTGTTTGAAAGACTCGAACCTCCTGTTCGTTTAAGTCTAGAAGAGTCACTTGAGTTTGTCGCGGTAGATGAGCTCGCGGAGATTACTCCGTCTAGTATAAGGCTTCGTAAACGTGTTCTGGATAGTGGGAATAGGCACAGGCAACGTCGGAGCAAGTCGGTTTAGCGAAGGCCAGCGCCATATGTTGAAACTTTATCTTCGTATGTGAGTCCTTTTTCACATTCTACAGGCAGGATATTAGGAAACCCCAAGATTGGATTTGATGTATAACTCTATGGCGATCTCGTCCTCCACACTTACGATGAACGCAAGGCGCGGCTTAACTATACCAAAATCGTCGAAGTTGATGATAAGCTTTGCATCGGTTTGCAGCTCCTGAGGGCTGAAAATGCTTGATGCTGTCCACGTCACTTTTTTAGTAACGCCCTTTATGGTTAGATCTCCGATTATTGTGAATGATGCCTCGCCTTGGCTAGGAATAGGCCAAGGGATGTCTTTTGTTTCCTTGGGTTTGAATGTGGCATAAGGGAAC
>CAYVMY010000041.1:3650-9250 GCA_964452695.1 uncultured Dehalococcoidia bacterium | reverse complement strand
CGGGTTGAAGCGTCTTATTTTTTATATAGTTGTCTCTTCTGTTTTTATCACTGACCAAACTTCGAAGATCAACCTTGATTTCAGCCCCCTCGATAATTTTTCCTGAAGAATCGAATGTTAAACTGCCAGTTACGTTATCTGTTTTGCCTATTGCATCGTTTGGCATTGTTAGACTAGCTAGTTGCTCCCTTACTATGTAGCGGGCTGTGGATCCATCTCCTATTTCCAACGTGACCCGATCAGAGTTAGTGTCGGCGTCTTTCTCGTTTTGGGCTTCTGTGGAATGGATAATTTCAGTAGTTGTAACCTGGGAGTTAATTGAGGCATTATCGGCGATATTGGTGGAATTATTCATATCGTTAGACGTAGAGCACGATAAGCATAAGATGGCGATCAAAGAGACCGAGAGCCACAGTAGTTGTTTGCTAAAATAAGTCATATACAATGAGTATAGGTAAATCATGTTTTTATGGAATCGAAAGTTGGAATACGCTATCAACCAGGTATGTTAATTAGTGATACCCATTCTTGGTGTAGATTGGATTCTCCATAAACCAGTTCTTTGTAAATGTCGATGAGTTTTTCCGTGATAGGACCAGGATTTCCGTTCCCTATAATGTATCTGTCTACTGAGGTGACTGGATCTATCTCGGCATATGTTCCACAGAGAAAAATTTCATCCGACACGTAGAGTTCGGTTCTGTCCAGGTCTCTTTCTTGCACAGGGATGTTAAGGTCTTCCTGTAATAAAGTTATAATCGTGTCCCTAGTAATACTTTCTAGTATATCTGCCGTTATAGGAGGTGTGTAAACTACTCCGTTACGGATTGTGAATATGCAGCCGTATGCACCTTCTGAAACCTTCCCCTGAGAGTTAAGGATTATTCCGGCGTCATATCCGTTTAACTCTGCCTCAGTTGAAACCAATCGGCTATTCTGGTAGTTGGATATACCTTTTGCTCTGGGTGGCATAGAGTTGTCAGAGATTCTAACCCAACTGCTTATACAACAACTGATGCCTGTGTTAGATCCCAGTGTGGATTTAGTAGGGACAGCGGTAATAAAAAGATCTGCCGGTTGTTGATAAGCGGACTTGTATCCAGGTATTGAACCGCTGAAGTAAGCGAATGGCATCATATATGTGTTTTCACGAGAACGGTTAGATATGATTAATTCTGATATGGCATTTTCAATCTCATCTTCGCCCAAGGGGGGAGCCATTCTCATGAGTTTCATTGAATTTGACAACCTCTTTATATGAGCGTCAAGCCTGAATAACGAGAGCTTATTTTCGTTGTCGTTCCAATACCCCCTAATTCCCTCGAATACCGCTGATATAGACGTCCAGGCCATAGAGGTTATATGTACGTTAGCTTTTTCCCAGGGTGTCAGTTTTCCAAACGCCCAAATGTATTTGGGATGGTCGGTTTCGGTTATTCCTCTTGGAGTAATCTTGTTTTGTGGCATTATTTTATGTCCTTCAACAAATTCTCGAAGTTTGCTGGTATGTATAATGGACCTAAATGGGTATTATGCAATCAATAATTCTCTTGTTTTTGTTTCTATAATCGCTTTAAGGTGGCTGCCCACAAAGGTTGGCGTATTATGATCTCTCCCATCTGATTTCCCAGCAATTGTCGTGCCTTATCGATTGTTGTGCCGTCCATAGTCGAATCGTCCCATTCCCGCCCCAAGAATTCTATGCATTCCTCTACACTGTCAAAATGATATAGAAAGTCAAAAGTTTTTACGTCGTGGTAGTTAAAGAAACCATCCCAAATCATTGAGGCAATTTCTCTTCTAGCATCGTGAATTCTACGGATAAGTTCGGTTTCATCAAGATGGCCGACGTGTATGAAGTGTCCAGGTATGCGAATTTCGACTTCCGAAGCACGAGGGCGGGGATGTATGTCTAGAATTATCCCTGAAGTCTTTAGTAGTCTGTGTGCTTTTTCCAGGACATCTCCGATGTCCGACGTAGGCATTCAACAAATGGACCTGGAAAATATAATTATGTCGAAAGAAGATTTGTCGGATTCTAATTCCAGTATGCTTGATTCTTGGAAGTGCAGTTGTTGGTGGTAGGTAGCACTGATCTGACTTCGAGCAATCTTTAATTTGTCCTGATTATTGTCTATTGCCAATACTGATGAGGCTTCTGAAAGGTAACTTCTAGTTAACCTTCCATCGCCACATCCTATTTCCAAAACGTCTTTTCCTGCAAAATCTACAAGCCTATGTATGGCTCTGCCTTCTACGCCCTCTGGATCGACTCTTGATGTCACTTGTTTTCCCGTTCATGTGATGAATATATTGAGGTTTGGTAACAAATAAGATAGTATTCTTTTTGTCAGCGTTGGGCAATCCCCTTAGGTTTGGCGACTAATGTGGGTATAGATTAAATGGATACGATACAGTTATATAAATCCCATTTGGATAGACTACATTCCTCTTTTGAGAAGGCCGTGATAGATTTATCAGACGCTCATATGCACTGGGTCCCTGGAGAAGGATGCAATCATATAGCGTTCTCGCTTTGGCACATGGTGAGAACCGAGGATAATCTAATCAATTTTGCCTTGCAGAAACGGAAGCCGACTGTATGGCTGAAGGATGGATGGGATGAAGTTTTTCAGCTTGACAGAGTGTCCCAAGGCACTGGTATGAGTGCGGAGGATGCATTAGCACTTCGCATTAGTTCATCCAAGGAATTTTCTAGGTACATGGAAAGTGTGTGGAAATCAACAGATGAATATCTTTCTTCGATTGGAGAGTTGGATTTACAGGAGATGTTTACAATTAGACCACAAGGGGATATGTCTGCCTCTGATGTGATAATGGTAAACATACTGACTCATGGTTTTAGCCACTTGGGAGAAATGTGGGTACTAAGAGGACTTCAGGGATTTCAAGGATCACCCATATAGATTGTAGATAACGGTTGGGCCCTACGATTCAGTGAGTATTTGGGTTTTCATCAGATGTTACGACTAGCACTTTAGGCCTATTTTGCCAGATAAGTTTCGTCTCCTTAGTATTTCTCGAGCCTTTGAGTGTGAAAACCAAACCATCTTTCCGGTTATTGATTCTTGGGCATGTAGTTGGAGTTCACTGAAGAATTTCATGAAAAATAGTCCGGCAGACCGTATCGGCAACTGTAACTGTGGTACCAAAGCTAGTTGAGAGAAGGCATCTTTGTTTTCCAGTATACTTTCTGAAACCTTTGCTTCAACATAATCACAAGTGCATGCAACAAATAGTTTGGGTGATAATTGAGCGGATTTTACGATCCAGTCCCATAAATTTTTTAACTGTAGTTCTTGGGATATACGTGATTCGCCTTCATGACATAGCAGAAAGATGGTATTGAATGAATCTTTTTCGAGGAGTTTTGGTATAATCTCGGATCTGCTGTTTATACGTATAACCCTGTCCTCTAGTAGTTTTGTGTCTTTTCGCATGAGCACTTTGGCGGTGCGATCTCCAAAGTCTGTTTCCCATCCCTGAACGTTCTGACAGGCATCTATAAACATTACTTTGGGTTCGCCAGGGATCGTTATTTCACTCCAGAACATCTTGTTCATAGAAAATCTGCTAGTCTCCTCACTTCCCGAGGATTTTACTGATCTTGGATGCCTCTTCTTGGGTTAAGAAGTAGTCTAGGGCAGTTGTTACGCCCAGTTTTTGGAGAGTGATTAGTAGTCGGAAAGGATAATTATCCCTGTCTGTGGATTCAATTTGTAAATTTTTGCTTTCTGATGAGGATTCATATAATTGTTCCAAGGTTATTATATCCTTTATCTATTGTTATATTTTATTTCTAGTTATCCTGGTGAGCCTGATTCTGGCTCATCGCTATTCTAAGTCTCCCCAGTTAGTGCCAACCTTTACATCTATTTTTAATGGGACATCTAGTTTCATTGCCGATGCCATTATACTGGGTACAAGGACTTGCATTTCTTGTGCCTCATTGGATGGCACTTCAAATATCAGCTCGTCATGTACTTGCAAGATGACTTTACTGGCCAAATTTCTCTGTCTGATTGATTCACTTATTTGTATCATTGCGATCTTGATGATGTCAGCAGCTGTTCCTTGTATGGGCATGTTCACGGCCATCCGTTCGGCTGCCTGGCGGGTATGGAAGTTGGAGGAGTTGATGTCCGGGAAGTATCGTCTTCTGCCAGACATTGTTTCCAAATAGCCTTGTTTTTTGGCTTGAGACTTCACAAATTCTGAGTAATTCCAAATACCAGGATACTTCGCAAAATAGTTTTCTATGAATCTCGCTCCATCGTTTGGAGCTAGGTCAGTTTGTTGGGCAATACCGTACGCGCTTAGTCCGTATATGACACCGAAGTTCATTACCTTTGCTATTCTTCTCATATCAGCCGTGATCGCATTAATTGGGATATCATATACTTGGGCAGCGGTGGATGAATGTATGTCTTCATCGTTCAGGAATGCCTCAAGAAGTCCGATATCTTGGGATAGATGAGCCAAGATACGGAGTTCTATCTGCGAGTAATCTGCTGATAGGAAGCTCCAACCCTCTGGGGCTATGAAAGCCTTTCTAACCTGTCTTCCCATTTGGGTCCTCACAGGGATATTTTGAAGGGTGGGGTCGTTGCTTGATATGCGTCCAGTAGAGGACCCGGTGTGATTGTAACTCGTGTGTACTCTTGTAGTGTGATTATTCACCAGGGTAGGCAAGGTATCCACATATGTGGATTTCAGTTTAGCTAATTCCCTATAGGACAAAACATTATCTATTATAGGTTGGGATCGTGGATCGGTGTCTGGTAGCCGTCCGTTGCTTAACATGTCTCTCAAGTTCTCCAAAACTGACGCGTCCGTTGAGTATCCGGTTTTTGTACGTTTTGTTTTGGGTAGGTTGAGTTCATTAAATAACACGTCTGCCAGTTGCTTCGTGGAACTTAGCAGGAATTCATGTCCCAGCGTGTTGAATATATCGTCTGCAGTAGTAGTAAGGCGGCGTTCTAGTTCTGACGACATATCGTCTAGTGAATTAATGTCTATGGTCACTCCGTTGCGCTGTATATCCACTAGCACAGGAACTAGAGGCATTTCGAGATCACCGAAAAGAGTTGCAAGTTTTTCTTCCTTGTCGACCTCAGCTTGGAATAGGTTTTTTAACCTCAGTGTCATGTCGGAGTCTGCGGAGGCATACAACATGGCGTCATTTATTGGTACATCAGCCATAGTTATTTGATGTTTTCCAGTTCCAATCAATGCTTCAATTGGAGTCATTTCGGTTTGTAATCTTGAGAAGGCTAAATTTTTCAATCCAACTGAAGGCTCATTCAGTACATGTGCTGCTACCATGGTGTCAAATGTCATGGATGCAACCTTTATCTCGTAGTTTGCTAACACTGTCATGTCATAGTTACCATTGTGGGTACATTTGTGAATGTCAGGGTTTTCAAGCACAATCTTAAGTTTATTTAAGGCTTTCTCGAGAGGGATTTGTTTACCTTCAGAGTGCCCAAGGGGTATATATGCAGCGTGTCCCGGCACTATGGATATAGATATACCAACCAATCGTGCTTTCATCGGGTCTTTACTGGTGGTTTCTAAGT
>CAYVMY010000041.1:3143-3640 GCA_964452695.1 uncultured Dehalococcoidia bacterium | reverse complement strand
ACAAGCATGTAATCAGGGTTGGCTATGGGATATGAGGGAGGCTTATCTTTGTTAGTTGGAGATGATATGTGTGGTACTCTGTCTACTACACTATAGAACTCCATGTTTCTAAAATAGGCTAAAACATCATCTCGACTGTATTGCCAGAACAAGCTGGATTGCATGTCAAGGGCAATAGGTACATTAGTTTCTATAGTTGTTAACGCTAAGCTTTGCCGGGCGTCTGGCTCATGGGCGGTTAATATATTCCGAATACGCTCAGGCATAACTTCCTTAATGTTTTGATAAACGCCGTCTACACTCCCAAACTCTTGGATTAGTTTTATAGCAGTCTTTGACCCAACCCCTGGCACCCCCGGTATGTTGTCAGAGGCATCTCCTTGAAAAGCTTTTATTTCCGGTTGTTGAGATGGGGTGAGTCCCCCGTACCTGTCCTTCACAGCTTCTACATTGTAAATGGTTCTTTCATGGATTCCTCTGTTAAGTAATACCCGGAC
>CAYVMY010000041.1:435-3133 GCA_964452695.1 uncultured Dehalococcoidia bacterium | reverse complement strand
CCTAATATATCATCTGCCTCATAGCCTTCTGTTTCGAAAATTGGTATTGCAAATAATTCCATCAACTCTTTTATACGAGCGAATTGGGCTATTAGATCTTTCGGGGTGGGGGGGCGGTGTGCCTTGTATTGGTCGTATAGTCTATGCCTAAAAGTAGGTGTAGGGAGGTCAAATGCAATAGCGCAGTGAGAAGGTTTCCATTCATTTATGGATTTAATAAAGGCATTCGTAAATCCGTAAACCGCCCTCACGTCCTCTCCGCTATTTCTAAGGGTTAGAGGGGTTTGGATTGCATGCCATGCCCTATGCACCATTGCATGTCCATCCATCAACATTAGAAGTTGTTTATCGTTCGACGTGTATGGCGGTTTTGAATTTGTTGTTGACATTAGGTGTAAGGTACCTTTCTCCCTACATTATAATGCGGGGTTGGTAATGTGAGAAGTTTAATCCATTTTCTATTAGATGCCATTCAACTTAGCGTGATTTCCGGAGATTCTAATATGTACTACTTATTCAAATACTGTCATTTATGAAGATGTTGGAGTGACAAAGAGAATTTCATGATTTTCGTTAGGGATTGTTTACCATAACCCTATGCTCTAAGATAATGCCATATAATAATTGCCATGGTGAGACAGGAGAAATTATGGATCAGTCTACTATCTCGAAACCTCCTATCAAAGATTTCCCTAAAGAACCAAACCTAAAGGACTACAACAATCTAAGGGATACGTTTTCTTGGGATCAAATGGAAGCCCAATTGAGTGGATTGCCTGGTGGCGGACTTAATCTTGCCTATGAAGCTATTGATAGACATGCTATTGGTGACAAATCAGGCAAAATAGCTATGTATTGGGAAGGAAATGATGGAGAAGAAGAAGCATACACTTTTGCCGAGATGAAAAGTTTATCAGACAAATTTGCCAATGCTCTTTTAGGATTGAATATAAGTAAATCCGATAGAATTTTTATTTTTATGGAAAGGTTGCCGGAGCTTTATATAGCATTTTTCGGTTCGTTAAAGATAGGAGCGGTTGTCGGTCCTTTGTTTTCTGCATTCGGCCCTGATCCGGTCAAAGACAGACTTCTTGACAGTGGGGCGAAAATATTAATCACTACACCGGCCCTGAGAAAGAAAATAGGCAACATATTGCCTGAATTGCCGGATCTTGAAAATGTGATTATTGTGAATAAGAACAATCGTTCAAGTGAGCCTTTGTCAGACGATGATATAAGTTACGAGAAAATGATGGACTCTAGTTCATCCGATTTTGAGATAATTGCGACTGTGGAAGAAGACTATTCCATAATGCACTATACCTCAGGTACAACGGGCAAACCTAAAGGCGCAGTACATGCTCATAAAGCAGCTCTTCAGCACATGGCTACAGGCATTTGGGCTCTCGATTTACATGAGGATGACATATATTGGTGCACTGCCGATCCTGGGTGGGTTACAGGCACCTCATATGGTATAGCAGCTCCATGGACGAATGGTATTACTCAGCTTATTTACGAAGGTGGTTTTCGGGCATGCGCTTGGTATCAACTTATCCAAAAATACATAGTTTCCGTATGGTACACTGCTCCGACCGCAATTCGTATGTTGATGAAGGCTGGAGATGAAATACCCCGTAGGTACGATCTTTCTAGCCTGCGGCATATCTGTTCGGTTGGGGAGCCCTTGAATCCAGAGGCTATAATCTGGGGCCAGAGGGCCCTGGACCGTCCCATTCATGATAATTGGTGGCAGACAGAAACTGGAGCAATTCTAGTAGCGAACTATCCAGTGCAGGATATACGTCTTGGATCAATGGGGAGACCGATTCCCGGTGTTAAAGTAGCGATTGTAGATGGAAGTGGCAGTGAGGTGGAGCCAGGAATAGAGGGTGATCTGGCTGTTGCGCCTGGGTGGCCATCGATGTTCCGGGCATATTGGAAGAATCAGGAAATGTATGATTCAAAGTTTAAGCACGGTTGGTACTTAACCGGTGATCGAGCCAGAATGGATAAAGAAGGATACTTTTGGTTTGTTGGCAGATCGGATGACGTTATAAATACAGCTGGTCATTTGGTAGGTCCATTTGAGGTTGAGAGCGCCCTCATAGAGCATCCGGCAGTTGCAGAAGCTGGAGTTATTGGGAAGCCTGATCCGGTTGCTATGGAAATCGTCAAGGCCTTTGTTGCGTTGAATGATGGATACGATCAAAGTGACTCATTAAGGAACGAAATAATGGGGGTCGTCAGAAGAAAACTGTCGGCAGCCGTGGCTCCTAGAGAAATTTCTTTTGTGGAATCTTTGCCCAAGACTCGTAGTGGGAAAATAATGAGACGTCTTCTTAAGGCTCGAGAGATGGGCTTGCCAGAAGGAGACACCTCTACCTTAGAGGATGACTGAAGTTCAGAGATATTTCAAAGGAATTTGGGAGATGATGGCACTTAGATTCGCGTTTTGATCCTATTTGTAAATCGCCCGATTCTGGTTAGGTTTATACTAATGAAATACTACGAAGTTAATCAACAAAAACTCTTCTACAATTATCTAGGGGAGTTACCACCAATTGCTATGGAAACTGATGCGGCGATGGTGCCTTCGCGTTCAGGTACTACACATCCAAAACTCTTAACTGATACAACCCTTAGAGACGGATCACAAGACCCACACTTCGCTCTTATCCCAAACGCTGCCAAGCAT
>CAYVMY010000041.1:0-425 GCA_964452695.1 uncultured Dehalococcoidia bacterium | reverse complement strand
CCTTCATGACTTGGATAATGGGACTGGGCATATAGAACAGATAGAGGTGTTTATATATCAAAAGCGAGATCTATGGGTATTGGATGCCTTGTTAGATAGAGGGTATGAATACCCTCAAGTTACTACGTGGACTAGGGCTCTACCCAAAGATATTAAATCCCTTGGATCCATATCCAGGGGAAGAATTAAAGAGACTGGTATGCTGGCGTCTAGTTCGGATCACCACATATTTGACAAGCTTAAATATACAAGCAAGGAAGTGGCACTAGAGAGATACATACAACCTATAATGACTGCTTGTGAATACAATATTCGTCCAAGGATACATCTTGAGGATACTACGAAGGCTGATATATATGGATTTGTTATACCATTTATGCAGAGAGTTCTTAAAGAGACAAATGGGTGGGCAAAATTCCGGGTAT
>CAYVMY010000040.1:0-10490 GCA_964452695.1 uncultured Dehalococcoidia bacterium | reverse complement strand
GATTAAGTTCCTTTGGATCCGGAAATCTTCCTTCACTCTATAACCCCCAGGCCAACTCACCTTCAGCCCTGACTTCAAATATACCCCCACTAGAAGGTATTAAGGCTATTTCGCCAATTTCATCTTGAAAAGTGGTAAGAAGTTCCTGAGCAACCCAAGCAGCTCTCATCATCCATTTGCACTGTGTACAGTACTCTATTTCAATTCGAGACTTAGACATGATCACATATGAAAATTAAATTGTTACCTTACTGGCAGAGCGATTTTACCAACTAATTAAACATTTTGCCAATTTCTCACCGGTACTCACAATTACAACATTTATCCTCCCACGGTGAAACGCATGCAAAAAGTTAGCCTGCCATTCTTCTTACTAGATCCAACTATATTTCCTAGATTAAGTGTACCATTACTCAGAATTATCACACTACTGTTAGACTGACAATCTGTCTCCCGTATACGTAATCCTCATGATAGGTTATTATGTGCACGAGTACTAATTGTTCCAAAGAGATCTAAGGTATAACTAAATTCTTTGGCGACAGGCATATTTACTGCCGTCTCCAAAGTGGAGGATCAGATATGGCAAAGGCTAAAGTAAAGAGGGAAAAGCTGGAGGAGACGCTGGAGGAATTTGTTAGGCGCCTCAATCAACAGGGCAGCAAGCGTAACGGGTTAAAAAGACGCATGGGCCACCACCATGGCCACCACCCTAAGGATTAAACAGACTAAAGGTAACCTTAACTCCTACTACTCCACCCCCTATGGGTAACGATGCGTCCCATAAAATAGCTACAATGTTGGCATTAAGATTTAAAACAACTTATTAATAGCCAACAACCCTAATGCTAATTTGTTTTTCTAACACAACTGAATTCTCCATCTGCCGCACAGGAACTTTCCAATACTTGTTCAGTAATTGATCAGTTTGCTCTCTTCCGTGTAGCACAAACCCATTCCTCAAGTAAAACTCAACAGCCCAGGTTGCACCCTCCCACGTTCCAACAAGTAATCTTGAACTATTATTGATGTCAAATAAATATTGCAGTAACGACTATCCTATACCAATTCCTTGATATCTGGTAAGGGTGTAGGCATGTCTGATTAGAGTCACATCTCTTAACTCCTGAATTCCCATCACTCCGGCCAATGTACCCTCTCTGGTATATCCAAACATACGAACTCCGCTATCAAACTCATCCTGTAGTTCCTGATTAGACATGTAAGGTTCATGATAGCAATCATCCGGAATGGCACCTTTATATTTTAGTGCTGAATTATTAATTATACGAAGGATATTGGAAAGTTCTCCTTTTTTGTGTTCCGTTATCATTTCAACCCTCTCTTCCCACTGATACTATTACTTTACGACAAGTAAAACCACCACAAATTTAGATCCATCGGTTGGTTTATTATATTTCTACATTACTGCCGTCTCATATACCTTTTTTGATGCAATTAATACTATGATAGTAAGTAACCTTGATTCATAGGAGATGCCATGTCGGAACAATATGAAGAAATTATTTACGAGGTTAATGATCGCATAGCAAGAATTACTTTAAATGCTCCTGAAAAAAGAAATGCTCTCTCTTTTCGAATGCGTGATGAGGTGGTTTTTGCCCTGAAACAGGCCGAGTCAGATGATGACGTCTCAGTAGTATTGATAGATGGGGCAGGTTCGTCATTCTGCTCGGGATATGACCTTGCTCCCCGAGATCCCAACTACAAGAAATCCGGTCCGATACAATCCAGACATTTTGACACCTGGACCGATCAATTTGCCAGAAGTTGTGTAACAGACTGGTTAACTATATGGGATTTGCTCAAACCCGTGGTAGCCAAAATACACGGCCATTGCGTAGCAGGAGGAACAGAAATACTTTCCATGGTTGATATAGCCTTCGTCGCTGACGATGCTAGAATAGGGTATCCTGCTATGCGAGGTATGACGACCCCAGACACACTTTATTTTCCTTGGAAAATGTCTATGGCCCAAGCCAAATACTTGCAGTTGACAGGGAATTCGGTAACAGGCAAAGAGGCAGCTGATATGGGATGGGTCGCAAAATCCTTTCCATCTGACGAACTTGAAGATCAAGTAATGAGGGAATTAAGGCCCATGGCTAAGATTGCTCCAGATCTTATGGCAGCAAATAAGCAATCCCTCAACCAAGCCTACGAAATAATGGGTTTCAAAACAGCTCTATCGATGGGATGGTCTTGGCATGCTCTGTCTAGTTCGATGAGGCCCGGTGCAAGGGATTTCGGGCAGGCAATGAGAGATGGTGGTTTACGTGGAGCCCTAGAGTGGAGAGACGGCGACTTTAAAAAAGAGGGGTTTATTTAAAGTTTCATGCCCAAGAAGTAACAAATGACTTGGTTATTTATATCACTAACAAGTGCCGCATTCATGGGGTTGGTTGGCATTTCTGATAAGATCGTTATTCACAGATACGCGAAAACACCGCTTACTTTGCTTCTGCTGATCAGTATCACTCAAACCACCGTTGGTATTGTTTTATTATTCTTTGGCGGTATACCAAATGAGGCTAACCTTCTTACAAGCACATCGGCCTTCGGCTCCGGAGTGTTTCACGGTTTCGCGGGATTCTTTTTGATAAAAACCCTATTCTCACGAGAAGTTTCCCGTACTATACCAGTAACGCAATCAGCACCGATATTCACTGCACTCCTAGCGTTTTTTATATTAGGTGAAACCATATCCCTCATCCAATACGGAGGTATTACTATTGCAGTTCTCGGAAGTGCCCTAATAACCCTGAGTACAAATGATGATACTCATGGCGTATTCTTGCACAAATCTTTTTATTCCCTGATGTTCTCGGCGTTTCTATTTGGCACAGGCATCGTAATAGGTAAAATGGCACTGGAGGAGTTGCCTGTCCTGTACACGCATGGTTTGAGGACTCTTGCTACAGCATTAATTTTCCTGTGCTTTGCTTTGAGGGCCGAGCCCTGGGCTGATGTTAAGTCCCTGTTCTCAAAGCGAAGCCCAGCCCTACTTTTGGTCGCAATAAACGACTTCATCACAGCACAGGTGGGGCTTATCATGTTGCTTTTGGCTTTATCTCTAGGACCCGCCTCTTTAGTCGCATCAGTCACTGGAACTAGGGCTCTGTTTACCGTGATATACAGTATGTCTATCACAAAGGTCTGGCCTGGCGCATTAGGAGAGGATATATCACGTGGATCTATACTAATCAAACTCTTTTCTACGGTGTTGATAGTTGCAGGTATTACAGCTATGTCCATTTAGCCATTGAATAAAGTACATCAATACTGGATCATAAATTAGTTCTGTCAGGGGAAAAGTCTGTTACAATGCCGATCCTAACCATTTACTATGAGGTGCCATATGAGTGAATCAGGTTTTAATTTCCTGACTTTAGCAGATGCTGCAAAGGCGATTAGATCAAAAGAGATATCTCCTTTGGATTTAACCAGGTTTTCGTTAGATAAGGTATCATCACTCAACTCAAAGTTGAATGCGTTTCTCACAGTATCAGCAGATGAAGCTTTAGCAACTGCGAAACGTGCTGAGAGGGAGATACACAATGGGAACTACATTGGGCCAATGCACGGCATACCGTATTCAGTGAAAGATATTTATGCCACTCAAGGTATAAGAACTACGAATGGGTCAAGCATATTCGATGACAATATACCAGTGAGCAATAGCACTGCTGTTGATAATCTGAACACCGCTGGTGGAATCCTAATAGGTAAGAATCATTGTCTGGAATTTGCTTGTGGAGATCACAACTCTCTGTATGGAGAAGTTCACAATCCCTGGAATTTGGATCATACCCCTGGTGGATCCTCGAGCGGGTCAGCATCATCCGTTGCCGCAGGTATGGTCTTCGGTTCAATGGGATCATGTACGGGTGGCTCTATTAGAGGTCCAGCCTCATTCTGCAACATAGTTGGACTGAAACCCACTTATGGTCTTGTAAGTCGAAATGGTGTTTTCCCTTTAAGTTGGTCCATAGATCATGCAGGGCCTTTGGCAAGGACTGTTGAGGACTGCGCTATTATGCTCCAATCTGTTGCCGGATATGACCCGAAAGACCCTTCTTCAGCAAATGTAAGAGTACCAGATTATGTTGGATTATTAGAAGGCGGAATCAAGGATTTGCGGGTGGGAGTGCCAAAGGAATTCATTGAGGGAGCTGATGGAGAAGTTGTTGAGCTAGTTGAGAAAGCCATTCAAGTGTTGCGCCAACTTGGAGCTCATATTGTAGACATTTCTTTACCACTCACCGGTGCGTATGCCACTGCTTCAGGTAATGTCATCACATGGAGCGAGGCAGCTCAAATACATACGCCATGGATAGAACGACTCGATGAATACACAAAAGGGGTTCGGCAAAAAGTTCTACTAGGATCTGTAATACCATCCGGAATGTACCATAAAGCTCAGCAGATGAGAAGATTGGTCCATAGAGAAATAGGTGAAGCCATGAAAGAAGTGGACGTTCTCGTTGGGGCATCAATGGGCACACCCGCCGGGAAAATTCTGTCAGATGTAGACGGTAATGTGTCAGCCTACAACATGGCCACACGAAGGAGCTTCAGCAGGCCACAAAATCTGACAGGTCAACCCGCCATTAGTGTGCCATGCGGGTTCTCCAAAGATGGCCTGCCCATCGGATTCCAGATATCCGGCAGGCTATTCGAAGATGACCTCGTTATGAAAGTAGGTCACACATATGAACAGGTAACTGAGTGGCACAAGATCCACCCTCAAATCTAGATTCTAAATAAGGAGGTCCTTGAACCTTGAAGAAAGAGACTGTCAAACAACTTCTATTAGATGCTGGAATAACCCCTCTAGATGAGGATATCACTACGACTACAGATTTGCTTAACGAATTAACCGAACAGATGGCAAAGGCTTTGCCAACATTGACGGAAGATGTAGAACCTCATTATATACAACCTACTCGCCCTGAATAAATATAAACAGGGTAGAGTCAATTTAAACACCTGACATTCCCATATCAGGTTATGCTGGCAACAAATTCTAAAGAGCCGGAAAGGTGAGCGGATTTTCCTCGTGTTCAAACCGTATTTATTTCAATCTACAGCTCTTTTCCTTGCCCTTTCCAAAGCTTTCATGGCAGGAAGTAATGCCTCAAACGAAGCCATTATCGATGCTGCATAGGGACCTACTTCTTTCATTTTGTTTATAACCCCAAGAAGTCCCAGCGCTGACGCACGCCACACCCTTGGAGGCCATTCGTTAGGCATTCTAATTGGAAGTCTAGCTGCTATCACAAGTGAAGGGCAACTGGCCCAATCCTTTATTTCCACATCTGTGTATTTTCCAATTGGAATCGCAGCCATTTCTGTGACTTTAAATGTATTATTGATGGGCCTTACGAGAACTGAACATGCTCCAGCGACAGCCACTACCCTAGTGCTCATTGTAAATGGGTTCAGTTGGAACATAGTTATTCATATCTGCATTAGCGTCGCGACGCTCTGTATACTCTATCGGTTACTCAAAACAAGAATCCATAATCTTGTGTAACATAAGGACTTCTCATCCAAGCACAATTTGCTTCCATATTTATAATTTAAAAGAGTCATAGTTGGAATATGGTGTATCAAATATAGGGTATACTTCCCTCGGAAATAATATGCTTCCCAAGAACATTCCTCGCCTCCGAAACATTTTCTCAGCTCCGGCCTTGAAATTCAGGGATTTCAAGTTTCTTTGGTTATCTGGCGTGTTTAATTCAGTCGGATTCCAGGGAGAACAAGTGGTACTAGGATGGCTGGTTTTAGAATTGACGGATTCTCCGATGTTGGTAGGTACGGCTTTAGCCCTACGTATGGCTCCCTTTCTTTTACTAGGCTTCCCTGCCGGGGCACTAGCAGACAGAATTAACAGGAGGAGTCTGTTAATCAAGATGAGTATCGGCATGGCCATATTTGCATTCCTGCTATGCACACTGACCTTGTGGGGCATGTTATCTATCTGGAACCTCCTACTTATAACATTCTTGGGAGGCTCTTTACGCGCAATGCACCAACCAACCAGACAAAGTTTTGCCTATGACATAGTCGGGCAGACGAACTTGATAAGCGGGCTGTCGTTTCTATCCCTGAGTATGCGAATTGGCGGTATTGTCGGTTCCCTAGGATCTGGTTTATTAATTGCTCATTTGGGGTCTGGAATAGCCTATGGTTTCCTGTCCGCTAGTTATGTTGCGTCGGCCATATCATTATTATTTATCAGGCAAACATCACGTAACAGCCCAGCCTCTAGCGAACCAATCTGGGAAAATATACGGCAGTTGATTAGGGAAATTAAAAACAACACCTCATTCCGAACAGTCCTAATGCTATCTGCAGGAGTAGAAATCCTTGGCTTTTCTCATCAGGCCATACTCCCGGTACTTGCCAGAGATGTTCTCGACATCGGAGCGGAGGGTTTAGGCATGATGCTCGCCTTAAGGTCGATAGGAGGTATTCTGGCTACAATCATTTTGTCATCTATAACTGAAGTCAAACGACAAGGGTTATTTTATTTGCTAGTGCTCCATGTATTTGGGCTATCCATACTCTTCTTGTCCATGGTTGATACCTTATACCTTGCTATGCTGGCCATACTCCTGATAAACGGTATGGGAGCTTTGTCAGATATCCTATCACAGAGCCTGATTCAAATTAGTGTTCCCGATGCCTTTAGGGGCAGAGCCATGGGTTCCTGGGTAGTAGCAGTAGGCTGGGGACCCATCGGTCATCTCCAAATAGGAGCACTAACTTCTGGATTTGGTGTGGGGTTAGCATTATTGGCACATTCTTTTGGTCTCCTACTACTTGCCAGCACCGTGCTTATACTTTCTCCTACACTCAGGCGAATGGGCTAACCTATATAGCACGGGTTATTTATAACACAATGGCTACAATATCGCATAAATTAAGTATAGACACACCTACCCCATGATGATATCATTCCCACTTCGTATAGCGTGCACACAGTACAACACTATCGCCATACTACACATAGAGAGGTTGACATTGATGAGGAGAAGTTACTACATGCGCAGAGCGCGTACATTTTACGTATCTGTGATGGCAATTATATTCCTAACATGCTGTATTTTATCGGCATGTTCATCTACTCCTGACCCAACTAACACACCTATTCCCACGCCAGAGGTGATGATAATCACAGATGCATTGGGACAAAAACTTTCATTCGAGTCAATTCCAAAGAAAATAGCTACCATAAGCCCCACCGCGACAGAGATGCTATACGCGGGGGGGGGGTCCGCAATATTGAGAGATAGAGCGTCTAATTTCCCTCCTGAGGTAATGAACATTCCCGATGTAGGAAGCTCATACAATCCTTCAATAGAGTCTATATTGATCGAAGAGCCTGATTTGGTAATTATAGAAGCACTTACCCAAGCTAGATTTGTAGGTATCCTTCAGCAATCAGGCATTAAAGTGATGGCGGTAAAAGCAGAAACTGTCGACGATATCAAATCCAGTTTATCCAATATAGGAAACCTGATAGGAAAACCAGATGCAGCGTCGGCACAAATTTTGGACATAGACAACCGGTTGGCTGCTGCTGGCGCAGATGACAATCGTAGTGTCCTGATACTGATATCAGACCAAGACAAAAACTTGTATGCTGCCAGACCAGAATCCTATACAGGACTAATAACAGATATACTTGGTATGGATAACAAGGCTGCCGGCCTTCCTGACTCTGGCCCTTATCCGGGATTTGCCATGATGTCCCACGAATCAATCCTTATCTCAAACCCTGATATAATAATCACCATAAGCCCGGCACCTGCGCCTGCACCCAAATTGTCAGCGACGCTCTCATATATACCGCCGTTCGCCGGCTTGAAAGCTATGCAAAGTGGTAGCATAATTGAAGCGGACGTTGCACTTTTCCTTCAGGCTCCTGGGCCACGGATAGTTGAAGCAGTAGAATTTCTCAAACAAAGGTTGTCGCCACAAAGCGAGTAGATGAATGTCACAATCAGATATCTGGCTTTAGCATCAGCAACATTGTTGCTGATGCTAACCGGACTTCTAGCCGGCTCATCCACCGTTGATTTAAGGGATATTCTTGAGGGCCCAAGCCCCTCGCAGCATAGTGTTATGAACACGATTTTATGGGATATCCGTATGCCTCGCGTGGCCGTCAGCCTACTTGCTGGGGGATGCCTAGGATTGGCAGGAGCGATAATACAACTTTTCACAAGAAGCCCACTGGGTGACCCAAATCTTTTCGGCATCGGAGGTGGAGCCGCCATTTTCCTGGCCCTGGTGGCAGGTGGATATATATCTTTGGGACAAACGGGAGTATTCGCTGGATCGTTATCCTCGTCTCTTCTTGTTGGGATATTGTTTGGACAATTGATATCCAAAAACAACATTACCCCTATACGAGTTGCAATAATTGGAATAGCATTGGGGGCCTTAACTATCGCATTAGGCACGTCCGTTATATCTCATGGAAGAGTATTCCCCACTCAGGTCATTGGGCTAGTAACAGGATCATTCACTTCTAGTAACTGGACGACGGTTGGTTATATGCTACCCACGCTAGGTACAGCAATTCTTGCCTCGACGCTCATTTCAAGCCGATTCTACCCTATCATCCTAGGCGACGTTTTATCTAGATCTCTTGGAGTTAATCCAGCAAGAACCCGCCTCGCTGCCATGTCTATAGCGGGAGGATTATCTGGGGCTTCAGTCTATTCAGGAGGGCTTATGGGATTTGTAGGACTAATGAGCCCGCATATCGCAAGGCGTATCCTTGGAAACAACCCAACTCAACTTATCACAGGCTCTATCTGGGTTGGGGCCATCATAACCATATTTGCCGACCAAATTTCAAGATTAATTCTTGCCCCCATAGAGTTACCGGTGGGAATGACTACAACTCTCCTAGGAGCTCCAATGATGATGTACATTGCCTTGAAAATGAAATGAACGTAGACATTAAAGAATTGTCGCTAGAGCTATCAGGAACAGAGATACTTCACAGAATCTCTATGGAAATACCTGATCGTTCATTTACATCTTTGGTGGGTCCCAACGGTTCCGGAAAATCCACAATCCTTAGAGCCATAGCAAAAAATATTAATGGGTATTCTGGGTACATTAGCGAGGTTAATAAAGATGAACTCTCCTACCTACCCCAAGGGTTATCTCCACCTCCATTCCTGAACATTTCCGAGGTCGTACACACAGGATTCTATTCCTCTACAATGAACAAACGGAAAAAGCTTTCAGCTGTTAATGAATTACTCGAGATGTGTGGGATTTATGATATCCGATACAGAAGGTTTGAAGATATCTCTGTCGGCGAGCAACAAAGAACCTGGTTAGCATTTGCCTTAGCTCAATCTAAGGATTTGATTCTAATGGATGAACCTCTATCCTCTATAGATTTAGCTTCTCGCCAATATTTCTATAAGTTACTTAGAGAAGTAAGCTACCAGGGTAAAACTCTGTTAGTAGTGACTCATGATATTGATATGGCTATTAGATATAGCCATAAAATTATCCTGATAGAGGATGGAAGGAATGCCTACGAAGGTAATCCCACTTCATTTAAGCAACTTTATATGTAAAAGCATATAAAGACCTCTGCCTTTCCCCACATTGACATACTGTCTAAACTAATTGTGTAGTTGAAAATTGAGGAGGCTCACCTATGGCCAAAGTAGATTCAGCCAATAATGCTCCTAACGTAGGAACACGAATAACCAAACACCTTAGGGTTACTCTCATCAAGGGTTTACTTATATTACTACCGATGATCGCAACCTACGTGATAATAAAATGGCTTTTTACCTCTATAGACGGCCTACTTCAACCCATCATACAAGAAAGCCTTGGCGTTCACCTACCTGGGCTCGGAGCAATCGCCCTAATACTAATAATATATTTCTTCGGGCTTGCAGAAGAGAACTTTTTAGGCAGAAGAATCGTTAACACGGGAAGAGGGATGCTAATGAGAATTCCAATCATTAATGCTATCTATGCTCCAGCCCGTCAACTTATAGATGCATTCTCAGGCACTGGAGATTCCGGGTTCAGGCAAGTTGTGATGATAGAATACCCTCGGAAAGATGCTTGGACCATAGGCTTCTTAACGGCCAACACCACCGGAGTCGATGGATCTCCTCTCTCAATAATCTACATTCCAACAGCCCCCACACCTAACTCAGGATGGATAGCACTATTACCAGACAAAGATGTTCTTTACACTAATCTTTCTGTAGCATCTGCAATGCATCTTGTACTTTCTGGGGGCATAATCGCCCCTCCAATGATCGGAAATGACCCGGCTTTGAAATCGCAATGATCCTTGCAACCATCTACGAATCCCCACATTAGATTCAAAGGTTGTTTTGGGCGTGTCAAAAACATGAAAAAAATTGCACAAATAACGATAACTATTCTTGGTACCTTTATTGGCT
>CAYVMY010000039.1:2813-10783 GCA_964452695.1 uncultured Dehalococcoidia bacterium | reverse complement strand
AGACAACAAGAACACATCAACAAGAGGAAACTGATTCCCACGAAGACAATCAGCAACGCCATATAACTGTGCACGACAGTGGCCCATAAAATATATCCTACCCCCACCAATGGTATACCTACCATCATTATTTTACGTGCTCCTAGTCTATCTATAAGAAACCCCACTACCGCACCTTCGAAGGCTCCTTCCAATCTGGTTAGTGAGAAGACTAGTGACGCCTCAGTGCTAGTAATACCAAGCTCTTCTCTTAATGGATTAAAAAAAAGAGTGAATCCATAAAAATAGACACCTCCGCCATATGCCCCTATTGCAGCACAGGCAGTCACCACCAACCAACCAGGAAATATTTCCTTAGGTGATTTTATAGAACCGAGTACTGATCTCAATATCGTCATATCACAATTATCCTGCTACATTCGTATCCATCAAAACCGAGCAAATTATAGCAAGCTCGCCAAGAATTTTCTAACACTAATTTCAATGAGGCTACGTGCCAGTGAATTTCGGAAGCCTGCGTTCCAGAAAAGATGCTACTCCTTCAGACCTGTCATAAGTCGTTTGGAGAATTATGTTAAGATCTGCCTCCAATCTTAAACCTTGGTCCAGTGTCATATCCATCCCCTTCTTGATAGCCTCCTTGACGTACCTTAAGGCAATGGGAGCCATTTTAGCCAGATCATCAGCCACTCGATTTGCCATATCCAACAAATCTGCGGGACCACATATTTTATGTACTAGTCCTATCCGCAAGGCCTCTGAGCCATCTATTACACGACCAGTAAAAAGCATCTCAATTGCACGTGCTCTCCCAATCAAACGGGGCAGTCTCTGAGTTCCACCATCATAAGGCATTGTCCCAAAATTAACACCAGGAATGCCGAGCTTGGAATTGTTTGAGGATAATCTAAGGTCGCATGCTAAAGCTATCTCTAACCCATGACCCAGTGCATCCCCGTTGATCGCTGCAATCAATGGTTTATCCAATCGATTTAGAGCAGGGGTTACTTGTAAGGATTTCAGATACTGACGAGTCTCTTCGATTGATTCCCAAGTGCCAGTTAACACTTCATCCCCACTACAGAAAAACTCCCCTTCCCCGGTTATAACTACAAGCCGGATATTATCATCTTGTTCAATCAAAGTCAGGCTTTGCCGAAGCTCCTCCGCCATATCTTGCGTAATCCTATTTTCAGAGGATGGATTGTTAAGCGTAATCCAGGCGACACCATTAATTACATTAGATTTGATTAGCTTCAATTCATTTGTTCCTATGGCATATATAAATAAAGCCTATGGGGTTATGCCGGTGAAAAACAAGTTTCAAAGATGTAATCTTTATTCTCTAATCTGACCGTTCCCCAAAATAATCCACTTGTAAGAAGTTAATTCTCTAAGCCCCATAGGGCCTCTCGCATGCAGTTTATTTGTACTTATTGCTACCTCTGCCCCTAATCCAAATTCGCTACCATCTGTGAAACGAGTGCTAGCGTTAACATAAACAGCAGCCGCATCTACTTCATTCAAGAAACGCATCGCGCTGGGGTAGTCTTCAGTTATTATGGCTTCAGAGTGACCTGATCCATATCTATCGATATGTTCTAGGGCTTCATCCAAGGATTTAACTATTTTCACCGCTGCAGTTAGAGATAAAAATTCCTTCCCCCAATCTTCTTCAGTGCTTGGATACAAACATCCTAAATTCATACCAGACAATAATCCCATAGACTTTTCGTCACAATGTAACACTACTCCATTTCTATCCAATTCCAAGGCCACACGTGGCAAATAGTCTCTTGCAACATCTTCATGGACTAACAATGTGTCCAGTGCATTACAAACGGTCGGCCTTTGAACTTTCGCGTTAATGACTATTGGAACAGCATTATTCAGATCTGCACGACTGTCAACATAAGTATGACATACACCTACACCACCTGTTACAACTGGCATTTTAGCATTGGCACCGACGAATTTTATGAAATCAGCCCCTCCCCTTGGAAGCATCAAGTCTATATAGTCTTTCATACCAAGCATATGGTCCACTAGAGAGCGGTCAGGAGAATCTATGAATTGTACGGACTCCTCAGAAATACCCGCATCAGAGATGCCGTCCCTAACAATTCGTGAGAGTGCTGAGTTTGTCCGTATTGCCTCACTTCCACCACGGAGAATCACAGAATTCCCGGACTTTATGCAAAGAGCAGCTATGTCCAACGTAACATTTGGACGACTTTCATATATCGCTCCTATCACTCCAATTGGGACCCGTCTTCTGCCAACCTGAAGTCCGTTTGGAAGAACTCGTTGATCAAAAGACTCTCCAATTGGATCTGGCAATGAAGCCACAACCTCTATGTCGCGGGCATTGCTTTCGAGGCGTTGTTTGTTCAGAATCAATCTATCTAACAACGCTTCATCCATTCCAGATTTTTTCGCAAGATTGACATCAAGTTCGTTAGCTTCTAGGATCTCCGCACTCCTCTGTCTTAGTGCATAAGCTATCTTAAACAAGGAGTCATTCTTAAGTTTGGAATCTGACTTTCCTAGAGAACGAGACGCCAGCTTGGCAGCCTTAGCCTTAGACAGAAGATCATCTATATCACTATTTTTCATACCCATTAACTCCGGTGTCAAAACAACCTTTGATTAAGGAATCTGTACCATATTAACACAGTAACGAAACACCACACACCCAACCAGCATTTAGGATCGACAATATATGTATCTTCAACCATCTTGCAGAACCACTAGTAACACATCTGGCTTAGATGAATAATTAATATAGATGTCTTCTTTCTAGAGCTTCATCCCTCAATCACAATCTCTACAAAACAATCAGGTTATCTCTATGCACAATTTCTTCCCCATACTTATGCCCCAAGACCTTGTATATACTTTCGGACTGAATGCCCTTTATTACGGATATCTCATCTGATCCATAACCAACTATACCGCACGCCACTTCCCGATTATCTTGATCGAGTATAAGCACGATATCACCTCGGGAGAAATCCCCAAAGACTCCGCTGATTCCGGCCGGAAGTAGGCTTCTGTTCTCATACTTCAAAGCATAGGCCGCTCCCTCATCAATAACTAAATAATTCACATGAGAAATACAACTCAGCATCCACCGTTTGCGACTTTCAATCTTACTCGAACTCGCGGAGAATCGTGTGCCAACAGATTCTCCATTGACTATCCTAGTTATTATTCTGCTCCCTAGCCCATCAGCAATGACTACCTCAGTCCCTGATGCAGTAGCCAATTTTGCAGCCTCCAATTTAGCCCTCATGCCTCCAGTTCCTCTAGAGCTATGGCTAACCGCCGCAAGGGACTCGATTCCATCATTTATGTGGTCAACCAAAGATATCAGACTTGCTTTAGAATCAACATGGGGATCAGCAGTGTACAATCCCTGAATATCACTCAATAAAATCAAAAGATCAGCGTCGACTAAATTAGATACAAGTGCAGATAAATTGTCATTATCTCCGAAAACATCAACCCCAATTTCCTCTACAGCCACCACATCGTTTTCATTTATTATGGGGATCACTTCTAAAGCCATAAGTGCTAACAGGGTATTCCTAACATTCAAGTAACCTTCTCGGTCCTGTATGTCGACCCGAGAAAGTAATGCTTGAGCAACAGTAATGCCTTGACTACCAAACAGATTTTCGTAAGTATTCATTAGACGACTTTGTCCAACAGCTGCAGAGGCTTGTCGAAACGGCAAATCTGGTGCCTGACTCCTATGGGACAACACCTGCATACCTGCAGCTATAGCGCCCGATGTAACTAACAACACTTGGCGCCCATCTTTATGTAACTCAGATATCTGATTGACTATTGAAGTCATAATATCCAAATCTAATTTGTCAGTACCTCCAGTCAACACATTTGTTCCGGCTTTGACAACTATGCGACCATAACTGACTGAATTATTATTAATATCTTCACTCACTATTTGTCCTCACAAAACCCATGAAACCATAATCCACGGCTGCATCTGATCATAATTTCTATCGAGGTAACATTATAACACCCACCAGACCAACAAACCGAAACGATCTTGTTCCAAAGGGTTTATAACCACTATAGTATTCTCAATCTCGGCACTCGCCTTACTCAAATCAATTATTTGATCTACCTAGCACCACTCCTATTCTTAGTTCCATTAAGGTGCTTCAAGGCCTATAATGGCCGTTAGTTCTATATCTCTTAGGAGGATCAACATGAGTATTACAAGGGTACACCACATTGGATTAGTCACAGGAGACCTTGACAATGCTAAACACGTTTTTGTCGAAGGCTTTGGGCTATCTGTAGATGAACATCGAACACCATTGCCGAATGGAAAGCCAGGATATGAAGGAACCAGAATATTGGAATTTCCAATTGGTGAAATGTATTACGAGGTTGCAAAACCCTATGAAGAAGAAGGCGGCCCGCATGAATTCTTAACCTCCACAAACGGACGTGGGGGTATGTACTACCTATCACTCGCATCGGACAATATGCAAGAAGATCTTCAAAGAATCACAAGTAATGGTGGCAAACTCACAAATGAATGGGATGGGCAAAGTGCTGTTTTCCTCGATCCTAATACCTCGCTCGGTCTACGAATCGAGATAATCCCAGATGACCCCTATCACCCTCATCCATACTACAAAGGTAACGGCACCTGCACTGGCATGGCACACATAGGCATAGCTGGTAGAAATCCAGATGAATCTAGGAGATTCTGGGGTGATATGTTGGGAATACGTGAAGATATGTCAACTCGAAGTGGGGGGGGAACTTGGGAAGAGCGTCTTAAAACTGACAGCAGTTCTGGTAGAGCGGCTAGTGATCCGGTCTTCATCCTTGAATTTCCTATAGGTGGATCTGTAATAGAGATAAGCCATCCTACAACCACAGATAGCGGTACAGCAAGGTTAGTTGCTTCCAGGGCCACTCTGGGCAATGTATTCCACCATACCGCCCCATTTACTCCAGACGTACACAGATTCGTAGAACAGGCCGTGCCTGCAGGACTAGAACAGATCGGAAGTATACCTCCAAGAGAAGTGTCAAAAAGAGCCACCGCCTGGTTCCATCCAAGAACATGTCTAGGTATGCTTCTGGAACCTTGGAATAGGCCTCCAGGGGATGAACATTACAGCGTAGATATGTAAGAATACCCTATATGAATCTCACAACATAAAATGCCACACATATCACATCTAGTTATACGACTAATTAAACAATCGTAGTTTTTACATTCAAGCTCAACTATAATTAGGGTTCAGCTTAGATTTATACGAAGTAATAGGAGGAGATATGATAAGAGCACTTGGAGACAAGATTCCCAAAATACATCCTACCGCGTTTATAAGTGAAGCGGCTTACATTGTTGGGGACGTAGAAATTGGTGAAGGGTCTAGCATCTGGCCTGGCACTATTATACGGGCCAATGGACACAAAATAAAAATAGGAAAATTCGTTAATATACAAGACAACTGCATGATACATTCCGATGCTGACGCGGTATACGGTGATTATGTAACCCTAGGACATCATGTTATGTGCCATGCCACTACTATAGAAGAACATTGTCTAGTAGGAAATGGTGCGACGGTCAATGGTAATGCATCAGTCGGTCATCATTCCATCGTTGCAGCTGGATCTGTTGTGCTTGAGCGCATGGAGATACCGCCACATTCCTTCGCCGTAGGGGCTCCCGCACAAGTCACTCGACAAGTCAACGATAGACACCTCCAAATGCTCGAAAACCTGCCACTTGGATACCACAAAAACGGACAGATATTCAAGGAAGCTGGCCTTGCCGATCCTGATCAAAATAAATTCGCAGATCCGAACGTTTAAATACAAGAGAGGGAGTGGGAAAACTATTTTCCCACTCCCTCTCTTTGGTTAAAGAATATCACCACCTAGGACGAAAAAACCCTAATTAAGAACCCGTCATTTTAGTCACGAGATCCTTTATCTCAGTAACAGTCGCCTTCTGCCAATCTGGGAATTTAGCGTTAACCCTGTCTCTACGAGCCCTACGCACTTCCTGCTCGTCTTTACCAGCCATCTCTGCCTCTATTTGTTTGTCTATTGCAGCCATTTCTTCGTTGGCAACTAAAGGCCTCTCAATCCAATGAAAGAGGTATTCTTGCCCGCTCGTGTAGAAAACAAATGTCGGAATAGATTGATGTTCCCCTCGATTGAGAAACTCGCTCATTATATCCAGATTCTCGTCACGTGGGAAAATCCTTATTTCCATTCCGGAGGCCTCTGCTATGCGTGCTATCACCGGCATACCTCTATATACATCAGGGCACCAATCTTCACCCAAAACACTTTGATCATTTCCCATGGTATCTCCTATTATTTTTGATGTGAAACAACATATGGTATTATTGTGGGCCTGCGCCAATCACAGAATTCCCATTTACCCTATATAACACCCTATCACTCCATCAGGGTTTTCTTCAACTCGACCATCCGGATAAACTACTATTGGAACCGTGTCTCCCAACTCCCTAGCTTCGTCCATTACCGCTTGCTCTAAATCGGCCCTGCGAACTTCATATTCTATCCCCTGCCCATCCCATTTCTCAAGCAATCTGTCGCATCCCCCGCAACCCTTGACAGTATAAACAATAGGTATTGTAGCCACATTCACCCCCATGGTAGTTTTAAGAAAATCCCGTCTCTATTTATGGGGAAATCCAAGCTGGCTTCCCTATCGATATTGTAACATCAGGTAATAAATTCTCAAAACTACCTCAGGCGGCGGTATGTGAAAATGACCTACAAAATTATAGTTACTTGCCAACACCATAACGAACTAGAATATAATTGGCAAGTAACTATAATTGAGCGAGGCCTAATGACACGTCAGATGACACAAATTTTACCTAACAGAAGGCATTTCAATATAATCTGAGCAGCCATAGAATGTACCCATGTCAATGAGAAGCCCAAGAATCAGACATCCCACATCCTACTACCATAGACTTATGGGGAATAAACAAAGATACTTCGCTTTTGCCATGGTGATAACTGGAATAATTCTATTAACCATGTCAGCCGGATATTATGTGTATTCTGGATTGGCCAGAGCAAACTTACATGAACTGGACTATGATATCAGCCTAGAACCCACAGATCAGTTGCAAATACTCGCTAAGGCGATACCTTCGGTAAAGTGGGAAAGTCCGAGATGGGCCAAGGTATCCGATTTTCCAAACCGATTGGCAATAAACGAATATGACCCAACAGACAAAACTAGGTTAGGCAGTGAAACTGGCGCTGCTCCTTATCCCATAAGACTTCTAATCCCTGCGATAAGCCTTTCCAGCCCAATCAAGGAATTAAAGATAGTAAATTTAGGAGATGATAGAGCCTGGGAAACTCCTAAAGATGTTGTTGGCCATATACCTTCTACTGTGAGACCTGGAGAAAATGGAAATGTTTACCTCTTTGGACATTTGCACAGCCCAATCAAGGGTGAAGGATCAGTGTTTAGACGTCTTCCGGCAATACCAGACTTATTGAAAAAAGGCGAAGATATCTACATTGAAATCACAAACAAAGAATATCAGGACTTCCTATACAGAGTTACTGAGACAAAGGTAGTACATAGGGATGATTTCTCCCTTGATACGACCAATAGCCCAATGCTAACTCTCGTTGCATGTGTACCCAAGTATGTATACGATCACAGGTTGCTCGTTATAGCGGAATTTATAGGCACAAAATAGTAGGCAGCCGAAACACTTCTCATAAAAGTCAACTCATCTATTGATTCAAAGAACCACCAATTAAACCATAGGTCCGTACACTTAAATCCACATTTAGTCTCTGAACATACCCTCTAGTAGGTCCATAAATTGATTTTCTGAGGAAATCCCAGAGACAATGTTGATAAATTCCCCCATTGATGTATTCTCTCTGATTTTCATCTATTGACT
>CAYVMY010000039.1:0-2803 GCA_964452695.1 uncultured Dehalococcoidia bacterium | reverse complement strand
ACCTCCGTTCCCGTGTGCGCATCGGCATCATCAGCAATAGCGGAGTGGGTTGTCGAGAGAAGGAACAAGCGCGCTACGGCTTCGAAGACATGTGTGAAATCATCGTGTACTCTCATGAAGAGGGCTTATTGAAGCGGCGCTATCCCCATAGTTACCATGAAAGGCAAAATAAGCTTGGTTGAGTTTACGTATGAAATATCCATTATCCGCGAAGAACTGCCTCCGATCATCCATATATTCTTCAGCCTCTAAAACCTTACCTGATTCAAGGAATTCTTCTACCCGCATGCGAGTTTGTCGCATTTCAATCCTGTATTCAAATAGGGACTGCTCATGGGCTATAGTACTTAATTCCTGGGAGTTCGTTTCGTTTTTAGCTTCCTCAACCTGATAGTAAACAGCATCACCAATCTCAGTTCCAAACATATTCGCGACTGTCTCATTCAAGCTGGTAGTAAATGAGTCATTCCAATATGCCTGTCCCAGAGGTCGGAAAAATAGATAGTGATGTAACCACTCATGTGATGCAGTTCTAAGAGTTTCCCGAAGAGTTTTGTAGGATGAAACCACACTAGGATATGATGCAATTCCAGCAGTTTGATCAACAAGCACCGAGATATTCTCGACCTCCGCAAGAGAATCCTCCAATGCAGTGGCTTCTCTCAGTGTAATCTCAGGGTCTAGTAGTATCCCTTCTATCATACGGATTTCATCCCTAGGAGAAACTACTAATATCTTTGGAGGCAAATCCAGCCGTAAGTCAACTGGAGGGAAATGAAACCCTAATGTTCCCAGACTTCCTGGAAAACCAAGCCCTATCCCATGTATTTCCGTAGCTATTCGCGATTCTAGTAGTTCTTCCACTAAGTCTCTTTTCGAAAGTCTCTCCTCGTATACTTTTGCCTTTTCCTCTAGCAAATAGATATTCTCCATACTAGATTGTGATGAAAAAAGTTTGGCAATCTCTGCCACTAGCGCTCGTTCTTCTTGAACAAGTCTAAAATAATCAGACACTATGCGATCATTGCCCTCTCCATGCTTGCTCCACGGTACTAGGAGACCAAGTTTGAAAACCCACTTGGAACCAATATTTCTAAGCTCCCATTCTGGCAATGAGTATCTGTAAGACAGTGAAATTTGAGAAGCAACAGTCATATACCTTGTATCATTCACAAAAATCAGGATAACAGAAGCAATAAACACTAGAGTTACCCTAACAGAAAATCTTCTAATTCGTTTTATTAGATTGTTATTCTTTCGACTCATTTCACTCAAATGTCAGCCTTTATTCAAATAGCAGGTTCTAGTGATATATCAGAATCTGCACAGCGGTATGAAGCCAATTATTTGGGTAAGCTGAGAAACATTCAACGAGTTAACCAACTATTACAAATATGATCCATTAGGGTTAAAGTGCAAGAGTCGAGGAATATGTCAGTTGAGAAGGCAGGGAGAGGAAAGTAAACAAGAGGTATATGGGATGCTCTTTATTGGTTTTTTACGGAGCACTGTTCCAAATATCAGCCAGATTTAATCTACCGGAACCAAAGCACCTTTCGCTGCGTCAGCAACCTGTATAAACGCATCAGGATCCCGTACAGCCAAGTCAGCCAGAACCTTACGATCCAAGTCGATGCCAGCTTGATTTAGGCCATGTATGAGCTGACTGTATGACAATCCGTTTTCTCTAGAAGCCGCATTTATCCTACTAATCCACAGCCTCCTCATGTCACCTTTACGCTCTCTCCTGTGCCGGAACGCGTAACCAAGAGCGTGTAGCATCGATTCACGCGCTTGTTTGACAAGCTTGTGACGTCCTCCTCTATGACCCTTAGTAAGGGTAAGCAGCCTCTTGTGACGATGTCTGGAAGTCACTCCTCTTTTTACTCTAGGCAAGTTCTCTTCTCCGTAATGTTATATGTAAGGCAGTACGCGCCTTATTCTAGGTTGGTCAGCCGGACTAGTAGCAAGCTTCTGATGATACTTGTACTTCACATTAGTAGGTTTTTTCCGTCTTAGGTGGCTTCTATGCCCTTTCATTCTCAGTATTTTGCCTGAGCCTGTAACATGAAATCTGGCTTTTGCACCCTTATGTGTTTTCAGTTTAGGCATTTGTAGCCTCTACAGTTTCTTCTTTCTCTAGCCTATATCTTGGATTGTTAGGCACTATCACTATACTTAACCTTCGACCTTCTAGGGATGGAGCCTTCTCCAACTTGGCATCATCCTTAAAAGATTCCGCCATCTGTTTCAGCAACTCCACTCCTATATCCTGATGTGTTATCTCTCTCCCACGAAACATTACCGTTATCTTAACTTTTGAACCTTCATCAAGAAGTTTCTTAACTTGTCTTCTTTTTGCGTCTTTATCGTGCTCGCCTATCCTAGGCCTGAATCTCACTTCCCTAAGCAGGTTGGTTTTTTGAGTCTTTTTGGCTTCCCGTTCTTTCTTCGTCTGTAGGTATTTGAATTTCCCGTAGTCCAAAACCCTACATACCGGTGGATTTGCAGCCGGCGCAACCTCAACAAGGTCTAGGCCTCGATCTTGAGCGAGCTTGACAGCATCAGCTACCGCCATGTTGCCAAGTTGCTCACCTTCGTCATCTATGACCAGGACCTCAGGCCCTCTAATTCTGTAGTTTGTACGATATTCCCTAGGTATGAGAACCCCCCCGAATACTGCAATCTCGAGCACAACTCCAACCGTGAATATAGCATACAGTCCGATTAGTAGTCAAACTCCTAAGTCTCATGCTACTGCTAACATTCAAAACATAAAATTTAGACAATCATAAACACTAAT
>CAYVMY010000038.1:9759-10913 GCA_964452695.1 uncultured Dehalococcoidia bacterium | reverse complement strand
GTATGGGACAGCCCCAACTCTGCTGGGGTTGTTGTGGATGCCATAAGATGTTGTAAGATTGCTCTAGACCGCGGTATCAGTGGCGCGTTGGCTGGACCATCTGCCTATTTTATGAAGTCACCTCCGGTACAATATTCGGATGAAAAAGCTCGTGGTATGGTTGAGCAATTCATTCAGGGATCTTAGTATCGAACATCTCCTAGAGGGGAGATTCCCTTGAAAATCGCATTGGTTTCCCCGTATGATTATGCCTACCCCGGCGGGGTTATGTCTCATATATCCTACCTCTCTAAATATCTTATAAGGGCTGGCCACGAGGTCAAAATTATTGCACCGCAATCTGATCCTAAGGATGAATCCAAAGATGATTTCATTAGGTTAGGCGGTTCCTTTCCTGTGCCTACTGGAGGTTCTATAGCTCGCATATCACTTTCTATTTGGCTGATGCCAAGAATAAGGCGTCTTTTAGAAGAGGAAAAGTTTGATGTCATACATTTCCACGAACCACTGGCTCCATTTCTTCCACTTGTGATGTTAAGACTGTCAAATGCCTTGAATGTAGGCACATTTCATGCGTTTCACGGCAGTGGGCGTATGTATTGGTTCACCAAATATTTCATGAAAAGATGGACGGATAAGTTGCACGGACGTATTGCGGTGTCTAAGCCAGCGCTGAATTTTGTGGGTCGTCACTTTCCTGCCGAATACAGAATAATTCCAAATGGGATAGACTTTGATAGATTTTCTTTTGAAGGCGATCCCATAAAGGAATTTCGAGATGGTAAAGTAAATATTTTATTTGTTGGAAGATTAGAAAAACGGAAAGGTCTACGTTACCTGTTGGGGGCTTACGGCAGACTGAAATGGGAATATCCGAATACTAGACTTATAGTGGTTGGTCCTGGAGAACCTGATGGCGAATCAATTAGATTGATTGCCGAAAGGCATATAGAGGATGTGGTGTTTATAGGTGGTGTATCTTACGATGATCTTCCTCGCTACTATCACTCTTCTGATATATTTTGTAGCCCAGCTACAGGTAAGGAGAGTTTTGGTATAGTACTTCTAGAGGCTATGGCAGCAGGCAAGCCTATTGTAGCATCCAATATAGAGGGTTATGCCTCAGTCATGATTGACGGAGATCAGGGATTTCT
>CAYVMY010000038.1:2473-9749 GCA_964452695.1 uncultured Dehalococcoidia bacterium | reverse complement strand
CCAAAAAGGACTAGAATCGTTGCTGAGTGATAGTGAACTGAGGATCAAGCTTGGTAGCAATGGGAGAGAAAGGGCTAAAGAGTTTGATTGGCCTGAAGTCACGCGGGAAATAATGGACTACTATGAGTTTCTGCTAGAAGCTAAGTCTTCAGATAGCATGTCATAAAATGGTCTTCAGGGAGGTGAACTTCTTTGCTTTCTATATCCTCATGGCAGGTAGCTAGGAGTAGGGTTAAGAGTGTCTCTACTAGATACTTGGAATCTTATATTATAAAGCCGTTTATATTGATTGGATTGACCCCGAACATGGTCACAATTCTAGGGGTCGTTATGCATATTCCGGCTTGTTATATGGTTAGCAGGGGAGATTTCTTGGTTGGTGGCATATTGTTATTGGGGGCCGCAGCATTTGATATGGTGGATGGAGCTATCGCACGTCACACTGGTAAATCTTCTGCTACCGGTGCCTTACTTGACTCAATTGCAGACCGTGTTTCCGAGGCGTTTTGTCTAATAGGGCTTCTATGGTTTTATTTGAGTTCTGACTCAGCGATTTTTATGGAAGTTTTACTCCTGTTCCTAACAATGTTTACATCTTCTATGGTGAGTTACATTAGAGCTAGGGGAGAAGGTTTAAATGTTGATTGTGCGGTAGGTATAATGACCCGTCCTGAGAGAGTTGTTGTATTAGCCCTTGGCCTGATGCTTCATCAGGTGGTTTTTGCAATGTTGGTTATAGTTAGCTTGTCTATACTAACTGCTGTACATAGATTTTTGCATATAAAAAGGGAGATTAGCTCTACTTAAGTCTGGCTTTTCACTCCATTATCTTCCCACATTGTCTATCAGATAGGCTTGCATTATGGGATCTAGATCTCCATCGAGTACGGCGTTTGTGTCCGAAGTTTCGTATCCTGTTCTGTGATCTTTTACCATCCTGTATGGGTGAAGTATGTAGCTTCGTATTTGATTCCCCCATTCCGCTGGAATATGTGCACCCTTTAATTTGTTGCGCTGGTCCGCTTGACGTTTTGTCTCTAATTCCATCAGACGAGCGCGAAGAACTTTCATTGCATATTCCTTGTTCTGAAATTGCGATCTCTCGTTTTGGCAAGACACAACGATTCCAGTTGGTATGTGAGTTATGCGTACGGCTGTGGAGTTTTTTTGTACCGATTGTCCTCCGTGCCCGCTTGCTCTGAATACGTCAATCCTTAGGTCGTCATTATTGATTGTCACATCGGATTGTTGGTCTGCTTCAGGCAAGACTTCTACTAAAGCGAATGAGGTATGGCGCATGTGGGCCGAGTCGAATGGAGATAGGCGCACTAGCCTGTGCACTCCTGCATCTGATTTCGTGTATCCATATGCGAGATTGCCTACTATGTTAACCAAGACACTCTTTATTCCCGCTTCGTCCCCTGGGGAGAGATCCATCACGTTGGAGCTATAACCTTTGCTTTCTGCCCACCTCAGATACATTCTGAGCAACATTTGAGCCCAATCCTGGGATTCTGTGCCTCCAGCTCCAGCGTGTATAGCTAGTATGGAATTGCGCTTGTCATACTCTCCGGAGAGAGTTAATTGGAACTCCTGTTCCTTTAGTTCTGAAGATATACCCTCGATTTCAGCTTGGAGGCCTTCATTAAGGGTCATGTCCTCCTGTTCTATTGCGAGATCAAGCAATTCTTGAGCATCTGTCACCCGTTCCTGCAATATCCTCCACTTGATTGAAGTGTTTTTTAAGTCAGATAGCAGCATCATTGATTGTTGAGCTTCACTTTGGTTACTCCAAAAATCTGGATTTGATGCTTGTTTCTCGAGTTCGATTATTTCTGAGTTCTTGGCAGGTATGTCAAAGACGCTCCATTATATGTGTAATTCTGGCTTGAATGTCATCCATCATAGATTTAAGGTCTTGCAATGTTATTTCTCCCTTCTGAATATATCAGACATAATTGGTATAATAGCTAGGATAGTAGTAGGTGAATGCCATCAGGTTAGCATAAACAAGGTAACTACCGAAAGGCATTTATGTCCTGATGATGGAGATTGTTTCTATTTTATTTATGGAAGGTTCCCCATTGTTATCATATTGTTGAACTGGAATACTCTAGCATAATAAACATATTTTGAATGGATATCTCAAGCCTTGGCGTAGGTTACCGTTTGCAGTTGAGTGCAATAAATATATACTGTAGTTTATAACAGACCAGAGGGCATAATTGTGAAGGTTCTAGTGAGAATGTTTGCTGCCTATAGAGAAATGGCTGGAATCTCTGAGGTACAGGTGGATCTACCAACAGATTCTACGGTTAGTGATTTGTTAGAGTATATGTGTGGTATATATATCGGCCTGCCTTCTCGGGAATACATGGTTGTAGCAGTAAATTATCAATATGCTGACCACGACCATTCCCTCAGTGATGGAGACGAAGTTGCATTTATACCGCCGGTAAGCGGAGGCTGAATATGATAATAATAACTTCAGATAAATTGAACCCAGAGGATATAACCGATTCAGTGAGAAACCCTAAGAATGGTGCAATCATTACTTTTTTGGGTACTACAAGAGATAACAACGAAGGTAAGAGAGTTTTGTATCTAGATTACGAAACTTATCAGGATATGGCCTATGAGATGATAAATCAGATATGTAACGACGTCTCTCTTAAATGGCAAATATCAGATATAGCGGTAGCACACCGTATAGGTAGAGTGGAAATTGGAGAGATCAGCCTCGTCGTCGCAGTAGGATCACCTCACAGGGAGGCAGCTTTCCAAGCGGGTCAATTCGCCGTTGATCGCATCAAGCTGATCGTGCCGATCTGGAAAATGGATGCTTTCGAGGGTGGGGAGGTATGGGTTGGTGGGGAGTGGGAACACCACAAACCGGAAGGGCTGTGAGTCTCTTCTCGTACCGACAAAGGTTCGCTAAATGTTCAGAGATGAGTATATCTTGTCCCAGGCTCCTTGAGCCTCCATTAGCTCTATAAATCTTTCTTGTTTCAAAGGGTGGTCAAACTCTGCTGTATCTTGGAGCGTTTCTAGTGCCTCAGTGGTACTCAAGGTGTCGTCCTGGACTTGAATAAGAGGGATTTCTTCTTCTTGGGCCTCGTATTCAATGTATTGAATTGGAGGTTGCCCGCCTGTGAGAAGGACGCAGCTTGTGTTGGTTCCCAGCGCAGCCATCTGTATATCTGGCCTGTCTCCCCTTACTATCACCGCTTTGTTGTTGTGTTGTTGGAAGTATAAAACTCCCCAATCCAGCACTAAGCCGCCTATCATTATATGTTCCACCAAGTTATCCTGCTTATCTTCCCAAGAAAGGAATTGTCCCCCAACATGGTCTACGATTTGCCGGACAGTGACACCTAAGAGTCGTCTGTCCTCTGGTATGAATCCAATAAATGTTACTCCTTTGGATTCTAGAGCAGGCTTGAGCTCGATTGGTACATTTCTCTGTTTGTATGTGGTCACACCATTAAGGAGAACCCCAGCAAGTCTATCCCCAAAAAGGGTCTTGGCCGCTTCTGATTCTCCCGAGTTATGGATCTCAGAGTGGCTCAATACTACTATCACCTTTGCATCTATTTGAGCTGCGATCTTCTCAGAAAGATTGCCAGTTGGTCCTTCAAGTCCGCTGATCCCCTCAACTATAGTGATATCTGCATTATTCTTTAGTTGATCGAAAGGCTCCATTGCCTTTTCGATTTGTTCGCTTGATACCTCTTGGCTTGCTGAGATTGGCAACGGCCAATTTCCCCCTACATTTGAACTATTTGAGGCATTTTGTAGGATCTGGCTATCAACCTCTTCCTGTTTTGTGTCGCTTGGTATGTAGAATGGCTTAAATATGTTCACTTTCTTGCCTTGACTTGATAGTTGCGTTGCCAAGGACACGGCGAGTGACGTTTTTCCAGCTCTGGGTTTGTTGGATGCTAAGTATATGACGGCCATATTCTAATTGTAGCTTCCCGATTCAGCTTTGTAGATTTGAGTCGGATTATAGCACATTGATAACGTAATTTGTACGGTAAATGGGCATCGTTTGTAAGGAAGGAATATGTTGACCCTTAGCTGACCAAGGAATAGGATATTAGCGACGTGATTGTGGTCATGGAATCCATCTGCACTCAAGTATTATCGGCAAAATAGAGAAAGCCAAGAGATACGCTGGCAAAAATATCAGGGTTGATCTTGATAGCGTCATACCTAAATTTCAAGGCGAACATGGTAACTATAGAACTGAGTACTCCGGAGAGGCATGGAACTGTGCTTGTGGTTTCTTTAGTGGACATGGAATCTGTAGTCACTTAATGGCTCTGCAGAGGATGCTGTAGGGCATGATCGCCGTAGTAGAGCCATCTGTAAATCCTTCCTAGGTCTTTCAGGCGTCATTTGACCTAAGCCCGTTTTTCTACTGCCTCCAGTATTATTTCTAGAACATCGTTTATATGCTTGGGTCCTAAATCCTCTCCGGATCTGATTCTTACGGATAACGATTCAGTTTCTATTTCTTTGTCCCCGGCTATAAGCATATAGGGTATCTTTTGGTTTTGAGCGTCTCGTATCTTTGCATTCATACGTTCTGATCTAGCGTCTACTTCAACTCGGAGCCCAGCTTCTGCTAGTTTCCTTTGTGTTGAATAGGCGTAATCTTGATGTCTGTCAGCTATAGGTATGATAAGTGCCTGTACGGGTGACAACCATGTCGGGAATGCTCCCGCATAATGTTCTATCAAAACTCCAAAAAACCTCTCCACAGACCCAAGGAGTGCCCGATGTACCATAAATGGACGATGTTCGCGTCCATCTTCACCGATGTAGCCAACATCAAATCTATCGGGCAAGTTAAAGTCGAATTGTATGGTGGTGCACTGCCATTCTCGTCCCAATGCATCGAGCAGTTTTACATCTATTTTGGGTCCATAAAAGACTGCTCCGCCTTCATCTATATCATATGGTATATTTCTGTCCTCTATTACGGTTCTCAGTGTCTCTGTTGCCATATTCCAGTCTTCTATTGAACCGGCGAACTTGCCTCCTTGATCTCTGGTGGATAAGTACACGTGAAAGTCTTGGAAGCCGAAAGAGTTGAAGAAAAATTGCATGAAGTCCACACACTTTTCTATCTCTTCTTTTACTTGGTCTGGTCTGCAGAATATATGAGCATCGTCTTGTGTGAATCCTCTTACTCTTAGGAGTCCGTGTAATACGCCAGATCGTTCATACCTATAGACAGTTCCTAATTCGGCTAGTCTAATGGGAAGTTCTCTATAGCTTCTCAATTGTGATTTATAAATTTGTATGTGGAAAGGGCAGTTCATGGGTTTTACGTAGTAATCTTGGCCGTCGATATCCATAGGGGAGTACATATTCTCTGAGTAGAAATCTAAGTGCCCACTAGTAGACCATAGTAGGGATTTGCCAACGTGCGGGGAGTACACAATTTCGTAGCCACCTGCGTAGTGCTCTCTTCTCCATAGGTCTTCTATGATCGTGCGTATCCTGCCACCCTTAGGGTGCCAGTACACTAGGCCAGGCCCGTATTCCTCGTGGAATGAAAGTAGGTCTAGCTCCCGGCTAAGGCGTCTGTGATCTCTACGTTGAGCCTCTTCTAGCCTCCATATGTGCTCTTCGAGTGCCTCATTACTTTCGAAGGCGGTTCCGTAAATCCTTTGCAACATAGGACGACTCTCGTCTCCGCGCCAGTAAGCCCCTGCTACATTCAGCAGTTTAAATGCTGTAAGGTCTCCAGTAGATTGCAAGTGTGGCACTTTAGATATGTCAACAAAATCGCCGTGCTTATATATGCTGATGCTTTCATCTTTAGGAAACTCGCCAATTATCTCCAATTTGTATGGCTGGTCGTGGAACATGCTATGGGCTTGTTCCATTGTGATTTCTTCCCGAACAAATGAGTGATTTGCTTTTACAGTCTCCAACATATAGGACTCAATTTGACCTAAATCGTCTATAGTTAGGGGTCTGGCCATATCGAAATCATAGTAGAAACCGTCTTGGGTAGGTGGGCCTATTGCCAACTTGGTATCCGGGAACAACTGAACAACGGCATCAGCCATTAAATGTGCAGCAGAGTGACGTAGACGTTCTCGGGCGGCATCAATATCGTTTTTTTCTTGTAGATCTGCCATAAAGAAGTACCTCGTGTGTTTCCACGCAGAGACTGACGTTAACATATCCTAGTATGCTAATGCAAACGATTAATTTATTGGGGGGTTTAGGGTGGATCTGGATATCAGGTGGGTTGTCATTGCTCTATACTGTTTTGGCAAGTATGTCAGATTACTTGCTTGATGTCGTACTATATCGATCAGTAATCACGATGTTTTGTCAGTGGGTTGGTTATTTCGAGTGACTAGATGGAAATTTATATACTAAGGCATATTTAATAACTTGGAATTGCCCACCAGTTTTGATCCGTTGAACTTACAATGAAAGAATATATTCTACCGAAGAAGATGTTTTATGGCTGGTTCATAGTAGCCTCATGCGTAGCCGTTAATTTTTACATAACTGTTGTGTTTGGCTTGGGCTTCAACGTGTTTTTCTTGCCGATACTCAGGGAATTTGGATGGACTAGGGCTTTAACTTCTGGAGCGTTTGCCATACGGTCTCTAGAGTCAGGTTTAGTTGAAACCTTAATTGGTTTACAGGTTGACAGGAGGGGATACAAGAATGTAATACTCTCCGGAGTCGTATTAGTTGGAGTCGGTATGGTTATCATGGGATTTATCACATCTTTATGGACATTTTATCTGGCCTTTTTGGTGGCTTCCCTTGGGACTAGTGGAGCCGGACATGGAGTGTCTTGGATGGTGGTGGTTTCCAAGTGGTTTAGGAGATTGAGGGGTAGGGCTCTTGGAATTGCCACTCTTGGGCCGGTCATCGGGGGGCCCTGTTTGTTTACCATGGCTATAATGGAGGATATATTTGGTTGGCGTGCAGCCAGTGTAATCTTGGGTATTGGGGTTTGGGTATTGTGCATACCGCTTGCTATGGTTGTGCGTGATAGTCCGGATCAACAAGGGTATAACCCAGACGGAGATATGGGCGATAGCGTTAAGTCTCAAAGATCTGGAGAAGTTGGTATAGAGTCAGATATGCCTCTTGCCAGTATGACTGTTGCGCAGGCTGTAGCGACGAGAGATTTCTGGTTTATTACTATTCTTTTCTCTTTGATGTTCGTAGGAATAAGTGGACTTATGGTTCACTTTATACCGTTGTTAGAGGATCTCAAATATAGTTCCTC
>CAYVMY010000038.1:1500-2463 GCA_964452695.1 uncultured Dehalococcoidia bacterium | reverse complement strand
GTATGTTGGGATTTATGTTTCTGTTTAGCGGGATTGGTAGAGTGTCGTCTGGGTTTCTGGCCGATGTGTTCGACTACAGGATGGTTCTTGCAGGTTTGGTTGGTATGCAGGTCATCGGATTGGGTGTACTTTCCTTTACAGATGTTTCCCAGTTAAGCTTAGTAATATTATCAACGTTGATTTTTGGTATTGGCTTTGGTGGCACAATCCCCCTGCGCCCATATATTATTATCCGTATTTTCGGATCTAAGTCGTTTGGATCTCTTCAAGGATTATTGCAAATGGGAGCTATAGGGGGAGGTGTGTTTGGGCCGATATTTTACGGATGGACGTTTGATACTATGGGTTCATACGATGTGGCGATTTACGTAACATTGGTGACTATTATCATGACTTTGCCGTTCATATTAATGCTTAGGAGTGCCCCAAAATAGTTGGTAGGTGATTACCAACAAGATCAGGCGTTAAAGCTATTCCGAATATTATCCTAATAAGAATTAGTCATTTACGGATATTTGAGCGGATATTCTAGGAATATCTCCAATTATTTTGGTTATATGTCCTTCACCTGTTAAATCCTCTGCAAGTACTACATCACCGGGACCGAAAGTCCGTTTGGTGCCATCTCCCATGATTATTTCAGCTTGACCTTGTAGTGTGATAACGTATTGTTTTCTTGGGGCAGGATGCATATCTATAATGTGTCCAGGCGGCTGATAAACGAATTGTATGGTATTTGAAGATTGATTTGCTGACCTTTGAGCCTCTTGTATTGGGTCAAACCCAAGGTCTATATCTTCAAAGTAAGATTTGCTATCTGGCCCAGTGTACATTCTTGTTATATTCATGGAAGCTCTCCTGTATTACTATTAAAATGGTCGAGTCAAAAGTCTTACCCTTACACTTTACTTCTAGGTTAACCATCACATTTGTTTATCTGGAATCTCTAGAATAGCTGAGTTG
>CAYVMY010000038.1:0-1490 GCA_964452695.1 uncultured Dehalococcoidia bacterium | reverse complement strand
ATATCTTTCGCTACGATGTCGAAATGACTTATTGTTTCGGCATCGGTGTTACTATTTTGATTTTGTCCATGTTCAAATGGTCTAGGGATGAACGCGGTTTGTAATCCAGCTTGTTGGGAAGCCATTAAATCTCCGGGATGAGCGGCAACCATGAGTAATTGACCGGGAGCAAGGCCGAGTAACTTGGCAGCCATTCTGTAAACCTCTTGGTCAGGTTTGTAAGCATGGGCCAGTTCTGCAGACAGGATACAATCCCATGGAAGTCCTGCTCTTTTTGCCATGTTCGTTAATAGGGCTAGGTTACCATTGGATAATGGTGCGATGATGTATGATTCCCTTAGTTTGTTTAACCCCTGTATAGCGTCTGGCCAAGGATCTAGTCTGTGCCAAGCTGTGTTCAGGTTTTTCTTATCGTTGTCATCAAAGTCTTGGATTTCGAACTCGCTCAGCAGTTCCTCAAGAGCCATGTAGTGAAGGTCGTCCAGGTTGGTCCATGAAAGGGATCCTTGCCGAACTTTGTTCATGAACGGACCATATTTACTTCGCCAGCTGTCCGCAAATGATTCCCAGTCTCGACTTATGTTCTTGGCGGCCCCGATTTCCCTAGATTCCAATATTATAGAAGATCGCCAATCCACTACTGTGCCAAAAACATCGAATACTAGAGCTTTGATTTCTGTGGACAAGTTGATCTCCCTCCTGTATTTCCTAAGCCTTCTTTATAACTATCACTCAATTAGATCGTATCACAGATCGTGCTATGCGAGTTACATATATAACTATTACTACCCCGCCTGCCGCCACAGCTACGGACGCATTAATAGCGCTTGCGATAGATCCAGCGATGAATCCTCCAATTGGAGTAAATCCAAAAGTAAGCCCGTAAAAGCCCAGCACTCTTCCTCTCATGTCATCATCGGCCATGATTTGAAGCATTGTGCCCATTGTTACGTCATATGCCATAATGAGTGCCCCTACGAGGCCCACCATTATGAGGGATATTGCAAACCATGGAGAGAATGCGAATGCTATTAGCGCTATCCCTGTGCCTATTGCGCTAAAGACTAGTAACGGGCCTTTATGTTGAAAATCCCCTAGACTTGCTACCATCAACGTACTCATGGTAGCTCCTAGGCCGCTCGCAGCAGAAAGGTATCCTAGGCCCTCAGGTCCAACCCCTAGGACGTCTCTTGCCATGACTGGCATCATAACCAAGTGAGAGAATCCAAATGCTTCCATGAGTAAACTGAGAAGTAGAAGTTTGCGAATTGGCGTTACTACCCATATATATCTCAGTCCAACTTTTATGTCATTCCAAAACGGCTCCTTTTTTGAATATTCTTTGAACGTCCCTTTTACAAACCAAAGTAAAGTTAGTCCAATCAAGGAACTGATGGCTGCAAATAGATAACTGCTTCCTACCCCATACCTGGCTATAAGGTATCCAGCTATTAAAGACCCAATGACCCTGCTTGCATTCATCGCCGTTA
>CAYVMY010000037.1:0-11101 GCA_964452695.1 uncultured Dehalococcoidia bacterium | reverse complement strand
AGATGAAGAGGAGTTCAGGCGTCTCTTGGGACCGCATAAATACAGCGCCTATTTGAATTATTGGTATGGGATAGTTGTTGAAGAAGCGCTTATTCAGTGTACAGAGGAGGAAAACTGGAGAAGGATTAGGAGTAACGGCAGGCAATATTCCTCATATCACGTATTAGATTTGTCTTTTCAACAAGTTTATGGGCGTTCACAAAAGGAGCTTGTATCAAAATTCCAAATGGATAAAGAAGGTTCTCTAGATTCATCTATGAATATTAGCGAATGGAAGGAATTTACTTATTGGTTGTTTAAGTACCGTGTCCATAATAGTGAGGGGGCCAGAGTAGCTAGTGACACTCATAAAGCCATTAAATATCTTGAGAAAATGGACATAACACGCCGTTCGGAATAGTTGTAACCGGTCGTAGTACGTGTTTGAAATAAACTATGAGTCTCAGTCGGTTAGTAAACTGATGATAGGCGATGAAATCGTGTTGTGAAATCATGAATGCCTGGTCTATTTTATTTGGTTATCGCATGGGGGAATATTGATATGAACCTTCCTGTCATATTAGTGAAATACAATAATCATATTGATTCCACTTTGCGAGATGCATTGCATAATGACAATGTGGATATTCTCAATATTATGAGATATCACTTGGGCTGGGTTGATAAAGATGGTGAACCTATAAGTGCCAACCACGGAAAGGGACTTCGATCGTCTCTCTGCATGTTTGCGTGTGAATCGATTGGCGGTAAGGTAGATGCGGCTTTACCAAGTGCTGCAGCAGTAGAATTAATACATAATTTTTCGCTAATACATGACGACATCCAGGATGGGGACGCTGAGAGAAGACACAGGCCTACAGTATGGAAAATTTGGGGTAAAGATCAGGCTTTGCAGATTGGGAATATTATGCGAGTGCTTGGTGATATGGCTCAAAACCTCAGGGTTTCCTCTGAGATTGAACCGGAATATCTTGTGAACTGTAATCTTGCTTTGACTAATGCGTATCTTGAGATGATGGAAGGGCAGTATCTAGACCTCTATTTTCAGGGCAGAAGAGATATAGATGTGGATGACTACTTGGATATGATATCTCGAAAAACAGGTGCGTTGATCAGGAATGCAATGGCATTGGGAGCTATAGTCGGGGGAGGAGATGTGAATACTGTGGATGCCATGACAAGTTGCGGTAGGTATCTGGGATACGCGTTTCAAATAAGAGATGACTACCTGGGTATTTGGGGGGATGAGGCAATAACTGGGAAACCAATCGGAAGTGACATAATTAGGAAAAAAAGTTCTTTGCCGATACTACATGCTATGCAACAATCAACCTATGCGGATAGGCGGAAAATCTCAGATATTTATTCTAAGGAACTAGTCGATTCTGGAGATGTAGATGCACTAATGTCCATTCTGGACAAATCGAAATCCAGGGTCTATGTTCAGGCATTAGTAGAAGATTATGCTTTGTCCGCTGGGAGATCACTTGATGGGTTGAAACTTGTAGATGGAACCAAGGCCGAATTAGATGAATTGGTCTGGTTCCTTACTAATCGGGAGTATTGATGGCATAAGTCAGGTAGTATATTTGAATTACGATCGTATATACCCAAAAGTCTTCTCAAAGTATTGGGCTTCACTGTAGTAACATATAGAGACTTCGTAAAGAACCAACGGACGTTTGTTGGCATCAGACCTGGAGAATTATTTGAGGTGTTATTATGACTCAACAATTGGCATTTCATAGTAAGAAATTGCTGGACGTACTTCATCGTTTGAGTCAAGGAGGTTTACTAAGCGGAACAAGTGGGAATGTAAGTGTTTGTTTGCGTAGGGACCATAAGGGAGGGCTTATATTGATAACGCCTTCTCAAAGACTGTATCAGAGTTTGAGGGAAGAAGATTTAGTCTTGGTGAATTTTGATGGTGTAGTGATCAGGGGCGACCTGATGCCTTCTAGTGAGATAGATGTTCACTTAGAAATCTACAAGAAGAGATATGATGTTAATTCAGTCATGCATACTCATTCTACGCACGCGTCCATACTGGCAATAGGTACTGTGGGTTTAGAGCTGATCCTGGATGAATTACTACTCAGGATAGGTGGAGAAGTAAAAATTGCCGAATATGGTGTACCAGGCACGCTCGATCTGGCCCATAAACTAGTCACTGCGCTAGGCGATAGAAACGCGGTTCTGATGAAAAATCACGGGATAGTTAGTGTTGGGAATAGTTTAGAAGAGGCTTTCCAAATTTGTGACTTAGTTGAGAGATCATCAGAAGTCTTGGTGACGAGTAGATTAGTCGGCGGTCTAAATTTGGTTCCAAGTAATGGAGTCGAACTCGAATCTAAGATTTATAGGAAAAGGTTTAGTCTGTTATCTGATTATGGGATGTAGTTATATATCAACCGCACAGATATAATTGTATACACTTAGCTATGTGCAGCAGATGATACGGAAGTTTCAATATATGCTTGAATTAATTCAATGGAATAAGAAATGGTGGTTCTTACTTTGTTGTTTTTACTTATACGTTATGTTTTCGGCGCTTCTGCGGAACGATCGTGTATAGAACCAATATAGTACAAACTTTATTTTTCCAGATTATCTTCATAATATAATGTTGGCTTTGTCATCATCCTTGCGAAGGTGTTAGGCCCGTTGGTAGTATAAAAAAGGGAAATAACTGTGGCTCTTATAAACAAGAATATATTTATCAAATATCCCCCAGAGATAGTGTTCGGATACCTCTCTGATGTAGAGAGCCATATTAGATGGTCTGGCGAGCTAAGTTTTGGACTAAAGTCGATAGAGAAAATCACCTCTGGGCCGTTAGATGTAGGTTCAACATTTACTTCAGTGGGTCTTCTTATGGCTAACGATGAGGTCATAGATATATCTACTGTGACATATATTGAACAGAATCGAGTATTATCTTGGGAAACCATAAGTGAGGGCCCAGGTCAACGACACACCTTTAGATGGTCATATAGCTTAAAGGAAGAGGGTCTAGGCACGCGGCTTATGTATAGTCTTGAGGGCAGGCGATTTTCGCCAATGCCATTCCGGTTGCGGTTTCCTCCGCTTCTTTGGATAACAGATAGACTTATATTTGGCAAGGAGATGGAAGCAGGTCTGGAGAAGATCAAAAAATCTCTTGAGAGCTAGTGGTAGCTTGTTTATGCTACAAATAGTAAGATCAGTTCTGTGCTGTCAATAGGTTGAGACAGGAATAAACTGTTTGAGTATATGGCATTGGTATGTTAAACCAACCGCCAATTTCCAATACTGCCCCAACTATGCTATCAAGTTCCATTTTCCTTCCGCTCTCGAGATCTTGTAGCATAGACGTCTTGTGCCCCCCTACTCTCTGTGCCCCGGAGAAACGTTGATCAACAGTAATCGGGAGTTTTATTGATAAGGCTTCTGCAACTGTTTCTGCTTCACGCATTATAGCTTTAGCCACTTCACTCATATCTCTGTCTTCGGTTATTTCATCTAGAGTGGCTTTAGTAAGTGCACTTAAAGGGTTAAATGCTATATTACCCATTAATTTGGCCCATAGTTCTGTACGAATATTTGGTCTTATTGGCGCTCTCAGACCAGATTTAATAAGAGCCTTAGAAAGCTCTTTGCATCTATTACTGGACGATCCATCTAACTCACCTATGGAAAATCGGTCCCCCTCAATGTGTTTAACCACACCGGGAGATAATATCTCCGTAGATGGATAGATTATGCAGCCTATTATAGAGTCTTTTTTTATGTTGGTTGAAATACTTTGATCCGGGTCAACGCTTCGTAGAGTTGCCCCGTCTATCTTACCTCCGTGCATTTGGAAATACCACCAGGGTATGCCGTTTTGAGCGGACACGATGGTCGTGCCAGTTCCGAGAAGTGGACTTAAGTTTTGGGCAACTTCGGTTAAACTGTGAGCCTTTACGGTTAGGAATACGAAATCTACCTCACCTATGTTTCTAGGGTCGTCAGTTGCATAGGGCTTGGAATACAAGTCTCCATTTGGGCTTAAGATGTGGATGCCTTCATCTCTTATAGTTTTGAGTTGAGCACCTCTTGCTATCAGACCGACATCCCAGCCTCCAAGAGAAAGCTTGGAACCAAGATAGCTACCAGTTGCTCCTGCCCCATATATTGCAAATTTCATATCAGATTTATAATGGTATTAATGGCTCTAGTTATTTGTTTACGGTTTCAGCGACCAATCTTCTCTGTATTTTTCCAGTGGCAGTACGTGGTATCTGGTCGACTATGTGGATTACGCGTGGGCACTTGAAATCAGCTAGATATTCTCTGCAGAATCGGATGAGCTCTGATTGGGAAACTGAGTTCTTTAATACTACAGCAGCAGAAGGTTCTTCTCCGTGTATTGAGTGTGGTATACCGAAGGCTACTGCCTCGGCAACTGATGGATGAGAAAGGAGTATTTCATCTATTTCCTGAGGAGATATTTTTTCTCCGCTTCTGTTTATTATTTCCTTGAGCCTGCCTAAAAGTGTCAGGTATCCATCAACATCCAACATTCCTTCATCTCCTGTCCTAAACCATCCGTCCGTGAAAGATGATGTGTTGGCCTCAGGGTTGTGTTCGTATCCATGGAATATATTTGGCCCCTTAATTACGACTTCACCACGGTTTTGGGGAGCTTTTATGTTCCCTTTTTCATCCATGATTGATATTTGTATGCCGGTAGCTTTTCCTACAGAACCTGCGAGTCTGGTGGCGGGTGGCATGGGGTTCGAGCTCATCTGATGTGAGGCTTCTGTCATACCGTATGCTTCAAGAACTGGAATGTCGAACAAATCTTCTAGATCTGACATTGTCGTCGGGGAAAGAGCTGAACTACAAGAGCGTATAAATCTGAGGCTAGGAAGTTTGTAAGCGCTTGAGTTGCCTTTTGCCCTTGAAAGTATTGAATTATGTATAGATGGCACTGATGTGTACCAAGTGAAAGGGTGTGATTCTGAAATGCGTAAGAAATTGAATGGGTTGAATCCGTTGGGTACTAACACGGTCCCCCCTGATCCAAGGGTGGATAAAGTTGATGCAACTAACCCGTGAACATGAAATAGAGGCATAACACATAGTGACTTGTCATCGGGTTGGAGTTTGTAAGTATCTATTATGTTGGTTATGGATGATGCAAGGTTACCGTGAGTTAGAGGAACCATTTTGGGACGGCTTGTGGTGCCACTTGTGTGCAAAACTAGAGCTACGTGATCGGCATTTGGTGCGTCATCTGGGTATGAATATACTCCAGACGAATTACTGCTAAGTTTTATGTTTCCATCTATGTCCGAATCGATGCTTATGTGGGTTGTGCCCTCTAACGCAGCTTCGAGAATGGCCTTATTCCCTTGCTTGTCTGTTATGATTGCTTTCGCGTCAGTGTCCTCTAGGAAAAAGCGAAATTCCTCAGTTTTGTAGGATGGATTCATTGGGGCTGCTATTGCATAGCAAGACACTCCTAGGAACGCTATGATAGTGTGTAAGGAGTTTGGTATGGCAATTGCTACCTTATCTTCTCTTCTTATTCCCATTCTCCTGAGTTGCTTACCTATAGATTCTACTGAATATTGAAGTGAAGCATAAGTGTATTGTTGACCATTTGTATTTTCAATTGCTATGTCTTGTGGGCGACCCATTTCGAGTATGTCTAGTAGATTTGTAGGTTTATTTTTGTTGGACATTGGACCCCCTTATTATTGAGCGCTCTAGATTTGATGACAGTTATTACCTTATAAAGATAAAGCTTACGTTTTGGAATATATACATTATATTTCTGTAGATCTGATATAGTCTAGGCTGACGGATGATCTGCAACCTTGAGCATATGGTTTAAATGTAAAAGTAGCTTCATGATTTCTTTTGCCCATTCAAACTTATCTAGGGATATTGTCGGGTCCATATGATCAAACATTGAGAACTCTGTGTAGTATAGCTGCTGGTTAACCCCGATAGCATTTGCTAGTCTTCTTGATTCCTCTGCGGGTATATTAGTATCGTTTATATCATGCATAATCAGGACTTTTGCACTTAAGTCTTTAACGCTGTGTATAGGTGATATGCGATCCAAATCCTTTTGGAATTCCTCGGGCATATTGCCTATGAGTTGGACAGACTCTTCTAAGCTTACTCCTTTCAATAAACTGTGCACAATAATAGCTTCTTTGGAACTTAGCTTCGGAATTTCAATGGGTTCTGATCCCGTTTGAGAATTGACGTGATAGTTTTCCAATATCAGACGATCCGATGTGTGAAGCACGCTATCCAACATATGATTTCTAAAAGTTAACCAAGCTTGTTCGCTTGGATCCCATTGAGTTAACGAATTTTCATGGAATCTTGTCTTACTAGAAACAGCGCTAATTAGATTTCTGGCATCCGCGTATGCGCCGAATAAATTCAAAAATGAAACCTTTTGTCTTATACGAATATCCTGTGCAGCGACTGCAGATAGAGAGGCACCGACACAGAATCCGCCCATTCCTATTTTACTTTCATCTGTATATTCCAGATCATGCAAATACTCAAAGGCTTTTATGATGGTATCCATAGCATTGGGGTCAATCTTGTAATCGGTCATCTTTTCGGACCTTGAAACCATTACTACCAATCCGGAGCGAGCAAGGCTTTCCGACAAATTAACTACCCTGCTGTCGTTAAGGCCAGCTGGATTGACTCCCAAAAAGAGAAGTATGGCTGGTTTCTTTTTATTATCAATTGTTCTATAGATGTGGGCTATTTCACTGCCATGCCCTTCGTGGAAAGAGACGATCTCTTTAGTTGGAGTCTTGGTGATCCACTCTAGGGGTCTTATCGGAGATTCTGGGATGATTTGAAAAAGTAATCCGATTGCCTTTACATAGCTGCGGCCTTGATTAGTTAGTGTTGTGATTGCAAATAATATTATAAAAATCAATAACACACTGAGAAAAAATAGGCGCACAAATTTAGATCTGATTTTCATGATACATGTATAAATGAACTTGTCCGTAGGGTTGCCCCTTGCATTATCTAGAATACCACTTAGTGGTTGTGTAGCATATTTGTTCCGCCATGTATTTTAGAGTGAGAACTCGAATATATGCCTATCTTTAAGAAACTAATAGACCAGGATTTTTTGCTTGCCTATATTTTTGGGGCATAACCTTAATCTAGTTTTGTGCTTAGTATGCTCACTGTCGTATAATGCAGTAGCGGGGCGTGGCGCAGATGGGAGCGCGCAGCGTTCGGGACGCTGAGGTCGGAGGTTCAAATCCTCTCGCCCCGACCACTCAGTAAACATTTAGATTTGGTTGACGGTTGATGTTTTCAGGCAGAATTATGGTTAAGCCTGAAAAGTATATTGGTTCTGCTAGTCCTGTTAGGCAAGTAGTATTGTACCTTCGAGCGGCAACCGGAGGCGATTCATATGAACTTGACTGAAGGATTTCTCCTTCTAGTTATATGGGTGCATGGCATGGCGGCCGTGACTTGGGTAGGAGGAGGCATTTTCTACATAGTGGCGATTAGGCCGCAACAAAAGCCTCCTGTAGATAGTGGACCTATTCCTACTTTAGAGTCTCTCAGTTTGTTTCGTAGCTTGGTCGATATTTGTATCATTGTATTGATTGTTACTGGAGTAATTCTTCTTTTTGATAAATTGTCCGATTCTGATACAGGAGGCTTGTATCTAAGTGTACTGGCGTTGAAGGTAGGGTTGTCACTTTGGATGTTTGCCATTGCTAGAAACAAGTGGAGAGGTCGTATGTCTGAAAGGGAACGCTCTTACAAATCGACTGGACGATTGGGATGGAGACTAACTAGTAGGCTATATGGAGTTAATCTAACTGTGATTTTGGGAGCTGTAGTCTTTTTCCTTGCTGACTTTTTGAGATATTTACTATAGAAAGATATACTGAGGTTGTGTCTCTTGTTATAAAAGGCCAATTTGTCGTGAGGAGTAATTAAGGCTATGGATAGGAGTTTGGTTGATATATTGGCATGTCCCGTTTGCAAAGGTGAACTCATTCTTACTGTGACTGAGGAGGTACAAGATGATGTAATTACCGGCAAACTTTGGTGTAGTTCTTGCAAAGAAGATTATCAAATAAGTGATTCGATTCCAAACTTGTTGCCTCATAATCTTAGGTAGCTACATGTATGCGATTTCTTAAATTATTTATTTCCTTCGTAACCCAATGTGTTTTTTCTGGGGTATGGGGATAGTTCGATGTTTTCTACTCTATCTTCTGTAGCAGTATCTAAAAGCAATTCGGAGATTGTTTTTTCTAGGGTAGGGTGTAATAAAGTGGGTGCAATTTCGGTTAGAGGTGCCAGAACAAACATCCTTTCAGAAAGTCTTGGATGCGGGATGGTTAATGTCGGGGCGTTCAATACCTCATTGCCATAAAAAAGTATGTCTATGTCCAATACCCTGGGTCCATTGGAAAAAGATGGGGTTCTGCCAAATAGTATTTCTATAGACTTTAGGTAGGCTAGCAAATCAAGTGGGCCTAGAGTAGTTTTTGCCTCACAAGCAGCGTTCAGGAAAATCGGTTGTTCTTTAAACCCCCATGGTTCTGTGCTATAGAGTGATGAAACTGTTACAATATCGATCTTCTCTTCCATAATGGATAGAGAGTTTAGTATGTTGTTCTTCTTATTTCCCAGATTCGAGCCTAGACCCAAATAAACGGTTGTTTTATTCATGAGGTTATATCAAATTATTGGGTTTGAGATCTTATTATTGTGTCAGATATTTGGACAACTTGTTTCATTTCCTTCACGTCATGTACTCTCACTATGTCTGCACCATTAGATATGCCAAGGGCCACTGTGGCTGCAGTATCTGTTAAGCTCTGTCTTTCTGATAGATGTGATAGACTACCAACCATGGCTTTTCTAGAGGTACCAATCAGGATAGGGTATCCGATATTTTTGATTTGACCAAGGTGTCTTATTATGGCTAGGTTTTGTTGGGCGGTTTTGCCAAACCCTATACCGGGATCCAGTATTATATTCTTATGATGGACTCCGGATTTTATTGCCAAGTCCACGCTTTCTTTGAGGCGGTCCTTGATTTCCCCAATTATATCTGAGTAATAGGTTCCCCTTTGGTTATGCATTAGTATTAGCGGAAGATTGTATCTCGAAGCGAGGTTAGCCAACTCTAGATCGTGTTTGAGGCCCGATATGTCATTTATAATGGAGGCCCCAGCCAGTATTGCCTCTCTGGCTACTTCGGCTTTGTATGTGTCAATGCTTATTGGTATGTCAAGGTGTTGGGATAGAAGTTCTATTATAGGGATAGTCCTGCGAATCTCTTCCTTTGCTTCAATTGCAAGTGAGCCGGGTCTAGTAGACTCTCCTCCAACGTCTATGATGTCTGCGCCGCAAGACTGGAAAAGCATGGCCTGTGCAAGGGCTTTTTCCTTTTCGTTAACCAAACCGTCTCCCGAGAAGGAGTCTGGAGTGGCATTTACTATTCCCATTACATAGGTTTTACTTCCCCATAATGGTTCGAACCTGTTTGTTTTTTGCCGGCCTGACTGATTTTGTATCACAGATTTCCTGTTTGTCATTCTGCGATTCTCCATTTTGGGATTGAAGCATAACAGTTAGTGCATTAAAATGCCATTCGTAAGTAACCTTGATAAATATCCATAAGTTTTATGAAAATCTTTAACACATTGGGCAAGACAATAGAACAAATCTTCCCTTCTGATGGTGATGTAATTAACATGTATTCTTGTGGACCTACAGTCTACAGATATGTCCATATCGGAAATTTGAGGACATACCTTATGGCAGACTGGATCAAGAGGTCTCTTCTACACCAAGGTTACAAAGTTCGGCATGTCAAGAACATAACGGATGTGGGGCATATGAGGCAGGAGATGTTAGAGCAAAGCGAAGACAAAGTGGTAGTAGCAGCACTAGCTGAGGGCAAAAGCCCATATGAGTTGGCGGAGTTCTATACTCGGGCGTTTCACGATGATGAAAAATTACTGAATATTCTGCCTGCCGATTATTTTCCTAAGGCAACTGAACATATTCAAGATATGATCGAGATCATATCTGTTCTTGTTGAATCCGGCCATGCTTATGAGATTAATGGAAACGTGTATTTCTCTGCGGATAGTTTTTCTGATTACGGTAAATTGTCTGGCAATACTACTGGAACTTACCTTGAGGAGGGGATTAGGGTTCAGGCAGATCCATTGAAAAAAGATCCAAGGGATTTCACCCTATGGAAAGCTGCGGAATCTGGTAGGTTGCTCAAATGGGACAGTCCTTGGGGCGAAGGATTTCCTGGCTGGCATATAGAATGCTCAGCTATGTCTACAAAATATTTAGGTAAGACTTTGGATGTCCATACTGGAGGTGTTGATAATATATTCCCTCATCATGAAGGAGAAATTGCTCAAAGCGAGGGAGCTTTTGACCAAACATTCGTTAAGACTTGGGTTCATGGGCAACATTTGCTTGCTGATGGGGTTAAAATGGCCAAATCTCTCGCCAATGAATACACACTGACAGATTTAAAAGATAGAGGTTTTGACCCAATGGCATTCCGTTACCTTTGTCTTACTACTAAGTATCGGAATCGTATGAACTTTACTTTCTCAGGATTGCGCTCTGCTGCCAGAGGATTGGATAGATTGAGGAACAGAGTTAGGCTATGGCGGACTTTAGAGAATAATGATGAGTCTCTTGGAGACGAAGAGCCATGGAAAGAATCCTTTTGGGAGAGAGTGAACAATGATCTAGATTTACCAAGCGCTTTGTCATTAACTTGGGCAATGGTAAGATCGAATCTTCCACCTAGAGCTAAACTTCATTTGATTCAAGAATTTGACAAAGTGTTAGGATTAGGGCTTAGCGATTTAGACAGCAACTTGGAAGTTCCGATTGTAGTGATACAAGCCGAGCAAAGACGCAATTCATTGAGGTTCTCTGGAAATTACATGGGCGCTGATGAGATCAGGGAGAATGTGATTTCGTTGGGTTATATCTTAGAAGATAGCCATTCTGGTACTAGTATAAGGCCATTGTCGGCTATAGACGACTTTCTTAATAGAAATAGGGCGATATC
>CAYVMY010000036.1:8723-11701 GCA_964452695.1 uncultured Dehalococcoidia bacterium | reverse complement strand
GGAATTCCTGGGGCAAAAAGAGTATTGGTGTTTGTTGGATGGGAGGATGCCGAACATGTGTTGGAATTGGTGTATTTTGTGGACCCTCCTAGCCCTGACGGTCACCTAGAAAGAAACCAGCTTGGGGCGGCACATATATGTTTCAACGTAGACAATCTCACAGATTTACACAATAATTTGTCGAATAGAGGGGTTGAATTTGTGACTGAACCCAAATTCAGAGATACTCCTGATGGGGGAATGCAAGGGGTGTGTTATGGCCGGGATCCTGAAGGCAACTGGTTGGAATTTATCGAAAGACGTCCTGGTAAATAAACATCTGCAAAATGATTTTACCTCGGTGTGCTGGCTTTTTACGTTGAGGATGTTCTGGACTGTTAGTAAGAAATTCTTGTAGGTTGTATAACATAAGTCCATTAGGTATTCCTGGCTGGGAGATGCATATTGAAGTGTCGGATTTGCGATCGTGAAAACAAGCCAACCAATCGGTTTTGTATATATTGCGGTTCGCCTATCTTTGATGAATCAATAACCTCTCAACCAGGTAACCCCGCGAACATAGGAAATGTAGATCCGTCAGTCGGACAAGAACTGTTCGAACTTCGGCGCTTGTTAAAGGAATTAACTGACAGAGTAGATACATTTGGGATTTACTTGGCCGGAAAAGCTCCTGAGAGTTCTAATACCCCACATGAGGCTACCCAGGAAGAAGATAATGTATTACCACCAGAGGAACTTGATTCTGGTATAGGCAGTAGCCATTATGAGACGTATCAGGATCAAAATGAGGGGTCTGTGGAAATTACTGCTTCTGATAAGACGTCAGTGGCACCTTCCGTTGCTAAATCAATAGATTGGGAACGAATAATAGGACTGAATTGGCTTGCAATAGTTGGAGTGGTATCTCTTGTAATTGGGGTGGGGTTTTTCCTGGGTTTAGCGTTGCAGAATAACTGGATTGGAGAAAAAGGCAGATTCGCTCTGGCTGTCTCCACAGGCCTTGTTTTGATAGCAGCAGGCGAATATTTCAGATACAAGGCTCCAATATGGTCTAGATCGGCAATAGGAGGGGGCATATCGATATTATATATGTCAAATTTTGCACTGATTGCTATGTTCGAGGGCAGCATGATAGCAACCGCCGGATATTTCTTGGAGATACTTGTAGTTTTGCTCGGTGGCCTCTTTGCACTCAGATACGATTCTAAGGTTATTGCTATTCTAAGCTTGTTAGGAGCATTCTTTCATCCGATTATAGTGTTTCCTGACGAGCAATTGCTTTTCCTCCCATGGCTGTATGTGATAATAGTCGACATTGGAATACTTTTAATATCCTCTTTACGGAATTGGCCGTGGTTTACTCTCACAGGATTAATTGCTTCTTACTTAGTAACTGGAGGGTGGATTGGCCTCGACTCATTGCCCAGTGGTTTGTTAGCAGCAGAACTTTCTCTTATAGCCGTTTTTATGATTTTTGTTGGGGCTACTACCCTTTTTCATGTCATTTGGAAACGGGAACCTGGGCGAATGACATTTACACTTATGACTCTGAATGCGGTTTTCTTTTACGGTGAAACTGTTTCACTCTTTTGGGATACACATCAGGGCTGGGCTGGATCAATAACACTAGCACTATCCGCCTTCTACGCTGTGTTCGGATATTTTGCTAGCCGTATAGAAAATGTTTCTCCAAGGCTATCATTGTTTTCAGTTGCCATTAGCCTTGTCTTTTTAACTCTAGCCATTCCAATACAGTTCACAGACGGTTGGGTAACAGTTGCCTGGTTTGCTGAAGGCGTAACGGCAATATGGGTAGGATTCATATTGAGAAATGCAGTGATGCGTATCTTTGGTCTTGGTATTCTTGGGCTGGCTTCTATTTTTCTCTTATACGAAACATCTGTTTGGGGGACAGATGTTTCGCCAATATTTAATGGGAAAGTCTTGGTTTTTGCCTTGGCTATAGGAAGTTTTTACCTGAGTGCATATTTGTATTGGTATTATAGAACTCTACTAGAGGACTGGGAGACAAATAACAGGATTTCTTTGGTTATTGCAGCTAATGCTTTCACCTTATGGATTTTGAGTGCAGAGGCGGTCGAATATTTAGACCTATCAAACTTAAGCCAGTCTGATAATAAGGTGGCAATTTTCTCATTGACTGTCATTTGGTCAGTGTATTCTACTTTTCTTGTTCTGGTTGCTATGGCTAGGAAATCTGTACAGTTACGACTCATTTCTGTAGTAGTTTTAGCGATTTCAGTGACTAAATTTGCGTTAGTTGATTCTAGTGTGGCATTGGATACAATTGTGGCACTCTATTTACCAGTATGGAATTTCTTTTTCTTCACTTATGTGATCGTGGCTGTAAACCTTGTATCAAGCGCATATGTTTACTGGGGGAATAGGGATAAGCTTGATATTTGGGAAACTCGCGTAATGACTAGCTTAATAGTTGCTGCAAACGCATTAACTATATCAACTATAAGCATTGAGGTGATAAATTATTTCCGTGCGAAAGAGATTATGTTGGCTACTTCGTTTGCCAGTCCTATGCATTTCTCATTAACCTCATTATGGGCTTTATACTTTGTGTTGGTAATATTGGTTGGTGTGTATCAAACATCTAAAACAATTCGTTTATCCGGGCTGCTTTTGTTGGGTATACCAGTTCTTAAGCTGTATGTATATGATGTTTTCTTGCTGGATCCTGTATACAGAGTTATAGCTTTTGTGACTCTTGGCGTACTGTTGCTTACAACAGGTCTTCTTTATCAATCTCATGGGAGGGCCATGAAAGAGTTTCTTTTCAACAGAGGATCGTGAGCTATAGTGAATCTCAAGATTATATCTGGCATGTCTCTAATAGTATTCTTAATATGCATTTCCCCTTTGTTGGCGGAAACAGGGTGGTTGCATGACTGGCGTTTCCACAAGAAGGTACAATTACCAGAAATAGCTGGATCTGAGGGATTGGT
>CAYVMY010000036.1:7389-8629 GCA_964452695.1 uncultured Dehalococcoidia bacterium | reverse complement strand
GATGTGCGAATAGTCGACACGAACAGTGGCAATGAAGAGCAATATCAACTTATTGTAGAGGGTGGCGGAGGAATCCGTCAGTCTCTGGTTACCTATGTAAATGATGTAATGTATTTGCCCAATGGAGACGCCATACTTTCCTTATATTTGGGAGAAGAAGTCCTCTATCACAATGAAATTGAATTAGTTACATCGGAGGATAATTTTAATAGGAACGTTTTGGTTGAGGGAAGCTTGGATGGTGATATTTGGATTCCACTTAGAGAAAATGCTCGGATATTTGATTTTACAGCAGAGGATAGTGATTTTGGTGTTAAAGAAACTCGTATATCCTATCCAACAAATTCCTTTTCTTATCTACGTCTTACCATTTCTAAGGATGGATCACACGCTTTACAAATAAATGGGGCCAAAGCTTATTTCACTAGCGAAACCCCTTTGAACGAAGAGAAGGTGAATGTCGACTCTGTTACTAAGGCTGAAAATTATGAGGCTAGAGAGACTAATTGGGTTTTGGACTTGGGGGCTAGGGGCATTCCTACCAATAGACTTGACATCAATAGCTCACGGGAGAATTTTCATAGAGATATCAGTATTGAAGGGAGTGATAACGGAGATGATTGGGAGCTAGTTAGCTCCACAGACTTTATTTATTCGTACTCGACTCCTAAATTCATTGGGAATAAGTTTTCTTTAGAGTATCCCGAAGCATTTTACAGGTTTTATAAGCTGAAAGTCCTTAACGAGAACAATGATTCTTTACCTATATCTGATTTTGAATTCTATGGTTTTGTGCGCAGAATAGTTTTCTATGCACATTCAGATATTGAATACAATGTTTACTATGGCAATGATGAGACTAGCAAGCCATCATACGAATTAGATCATGTCTTACGACATGTAGATACAGAAAATTTGCCTTTGGGCAAGCTAGGAGGGCAAATGGAAAATCCAGGTTACAGTTTGCCTGTGGAACCATTCACAGAAAGATATACTTGGTTTATGCCCATTGTGCTTTCCTTTACTACAATTGCTATCGGTTTATTCCTGGCTAATGTAGTTCGGCAGATTAAAGGCAAACTGAGCCCGCCAGAAGATGGAATATAAATATCTGGGTGGAGGTATTTTTTGTAACCACTCATGAGTAAGATGCATTTGGATCAACAATCTTAGTGCAAGTGGGAATGTATTGGACCTAAGACTTTTGATCCTTGCTCATATAAAAATGGAAAAAATACTG
>CAYVMY010000036.1:874-7379 GCA_964452695.1 uncultured Dehalococcoidia bacterium | reverse complement strand
TCCGCCTCCTGCTGCTATTACGTCCCCATTTATTGAAACCGACTTGGGTGATGCCAAAAATGTTACTAGGTATGCTATCTCTTGGGCATCCACCATTCTTCCTATACTAATTTCTTTTGATATTCTGTCCTCTACCTCACTTGCTGATATTCCGAGTCTTTCTGCCTGATTATTCAGACTGTCCGGAGTTCTTTCTGTTCGAGTCACGCCGGGGTGTACGACAGAGACGTTGATTCCGAATGGTCCTAGAGCCTCTCCGAGGTGTTTTGTCATTGCCACTATTGATATGTTTCTCATGCTTCCGATAAGACTTCCGGCTTGTCTGGCAAATAGTCCGCTTATATTTATTATTCGACCCCAACCCTGGTTAATCATATATGGGGCTATCTCTCTGGAGCATCTTAGATATCCCATTACCTTTGTGTTCATATCTGGCCAGAAATTCTCTTCTGTGATTGAGTATAGGTCAACGGGAGGAGTAGCCCCTCCTGGCTGGGCTGCACAGTTGACCAATATATCCAAATGCCCAAAGTTAGAGGCAGCTATTTGTATCATTTCTCTAACCTCTGAATCGATTCCAGTGTCTGCAGATATTGGAATTACCTTTACTCCTGTTTCCCCTGATATCTCTGCGGCGGTAGATTGCAGTCTTTTCTCATCTCTAGCCACTATTACTAGGTTCACACCTTCTATAGCTAGCTCAAAAGCAATTAACTTTCCTATACCTCGACTTCCTCCGGAAACAACAGCGACTTTTGAGGATAATTCTAAATCCATATGACCTCCGAAAACATTTGATACCCCAAGATTTTGACAAACACTTGAGGTTAGATTGGTAATCGAGATGCTAGATGCCGAATGGTTTCATGTCAATACAAAGGACTTTCGAACAGGATTTGTTTGAGAAAATGGTATCCAAGGGATGATGAAAGAACTTATAACTGTTATCATGTTCTACTAGACAAGGAATATATTGAGACTTGTCCAAGTCTGTTAATATAGATTTGACTTCAATATACTAGAGGAATCTTGATTCTGAGAACATGATTACACCTAAGAAAGTTTTGGTTATAGGTTCTGGGCCGATAGTTATCGGTCAGGCTGCAGAATTTGATTATTCTGGCACCCAAGCATGCAAGTCGCTCAAAGAAGAGGGCGTTGAGACTGTGCTTGTCAATTCAAATCCTGCGACCATTATGACTGACGAAGATACTGCTGATATAGTTTATATTGAGCCTCTTACGGTAGAGGTTTTGACTCGTATTATAGAGATAGAGAAGCCAGATGGATTACTGCCGACATTGGGGGGACAGACTGGTTTGAATCTCGCGGTAGATTTGGCTGATGCTGGAGTGTTAGAACTATACAATGTGAAGCTCTTGGGAACCCCTCTTGCAACAATTAGGAAAGCTGAAGACAGAGAACTTTTCAGGCAATTGTTGGAGTCTATAGGAGAACCAGTTCCGCCGAGTGTTACTGCTAACTCTATGGCTGACGTACAACGGGCCGCTGAAGACCTGGGATTACCTCTTGTAGTGAGGCCTGCTTACACACTAGGGGGTACGGGTGGTGGTATAGCTAGCACTTGGTCAGATTTGGATCAAGTTGCTAGAACTGGTCTGGCTGCAAGTCCAATAGGTCAGGTGTTGCTCGAACGATCCTTATTGGGATGGAAAGAGATAGAGTATGAAGTGATAAGAGATGCCGCTGATAGCTGCATTACAATCTGCAATATGGAAAATATGGATGCTATGGGGGTTCATACTGGGGATAGTATTGTAGTTGCTCCAAGCCAAACACTCACGGATAAGGAATACCAACAGTTACGGTCTGCCAGTTTACGCATTATCCGTGCTCTTGGTATAGAAGGTGGGTGTAACGTTCAATTTGCTATGGCTCCTCGTTCGACAGTTGGAGATGCTTGGTCTGGAGATTGGGTGGCAGATAGTTCTTATTATGTGATTGAGGTAAATCCTAGGGTGAGTCGTAGCTCTGCCTTAGCCAGTAAAGCCACTGGGTATCCTATAGCTCGTGTTGCTGCCAAGATAGCGGTTGGTAAAAGACTTGATGAGATTCCAAATGCTGTTACTAGCAAAACTTTGGCAGCATTCGAGCCGGCACTGGATTATTGTGTGGTTAAAATACCTAGATGGCCATTCGATAAATTTGCTCAGGGAGACCGTAGCATTGGGACTCAAATGAAAGCTACTGGAGAGGTTATGGCCATAGACAGGTCTTTTGAGGCTGCTTTTCAGAAGGCTGTAAGATCTTTGGAGATAAATAGTCAAACAATATCTTGGGAAGACCCAGAATGGACAGCAAACGGCCATTCTATAGATGATTTTCCCCTTTATCCTACAGATATTAGATTATGGGCAATAATGGCGGCTCTTCGCAGGGATATCGACCCTAATGATATAGCGAGAGCAAGTGGGATAGATCCATGGTTTCTCTATAGGCTTCAAAACATAGTAAATATGGAGTCCAGGATCAAAATTGAGAATATATCACCCGAACTGCTCTCGGAAGCAAAAAAAATGGGCTTCTCAGATCAACAGATAGGAACGATTGCTGGCATTGAATCTCAGGACGTGAGAAAGATACGGAAAGAATGGGGTATCAGGCCAGTATATAAAATGGTCGATACATGCGCTGCAGAGTTTGAAGCTGCTACTCCATATTTCTATAGTACGTATGAGGAGGAGAACGAAGCATCTGCATTAAATGGTAGAAAGGCTTTGGTTGTAGGAAGTGGCCCCATAAGGATTGGTCAAGGAATAGAATTTGACTACTGTTCAGTACATGCAGCCTGGGCACTGCAAGAAGAAGGGGTCATGAGTATAATGGCAAATTCAAACCCTGAAACTGTGTCCACTGATTTTGATATTAGCTCAAGGCTTTATTTTGAGCCTTTGGACGAAGAGAGCATTCTAGATATCCTAGAGAATGAATTGCCCCCAGGTGGAGATTCTACATCAGATTTTGCTCCTAGTGTGGTCCAATTCGGTGGTCAAACTGCAATTAACCTCTCTCAGATATTAGACAAAGCTGGGATGCCGATACTAGGATCTACAGCAGAAGCTATTGATATAGCGTCAGATAGAAGGCGTTTCGAGGATTTTCTGGGACAACTTGGAATACCACAACCTCCTGGGTCTGGAGTCACTTCACTAGAAGAATCTTTGAAAGTGGCCCAAAAGATTGGATATCCAGTTCTGGTTCGCCCTAGCTATGTACTTGGAGGCAGGGCGATGGAAATAGTACAAAATTCGACAGAGCTTGTCGAATACGTCACAGCTGCATCAGAGGTTAGTGGAGGTCATCCCATATTGATTGATAAATACCTTACAGGCAGAGAGGTGGAGGTGGACGCAATTTGTGATGGGAAATCTGTCTTAATACCAGGCATTATGGAACATGTCGAGAGGGCTGGAGTTCACAGTGGAGACTCCATGGCTATATACCCGGGGCTGACCCTTACCGATGATGAAGTAGATACATTGGTAGACTATACCACTCGTATGGGCCTTGCATTGCAAGTCAAGGGACTAATGAATATTCAGTACGTGATAGTGGGTGGTAGTCCTTATAGAAGTCCTGGTATGAGAATAGAAAACGACAACAAATCTTCCATATATGTATTGGAAGTAAATCCACGCGCTAGTCGTACTGTGCCGTTCTTGTCAAAAGTGACTGGGGTTCCAATGGTCAAATTGGCCACTAAGGTAATGCTGGGCAGGGATCTTGATGATCTTGGATACGGCACTGGTCTATGGAAGAAACAAAATTTGGTTGGTGTGAAATCCCCTGTGTTTTCTATGTCAAAACTTGCTGGTGTAGATACTTACCTTGGCCCCGAGATGAAATCCACTGGTGAAGTTATGGGTATAGATATTGATGTTAGAGGAGCTCTTGCGAAAAGTCTTATGGCAAGCGGATTAATGTTAAAACACGGTGGATCTGTCCTGCTGAGCATATCAGATGATGATAAGGCTGATTCGGTATCAATGATACGGGATTTGTCTTCATCTGGTTGTAAACTATATGCTACAGAGGGTACTGCTAAGATGATAGAAGGATTGGGTTTACCTGTGACAATGATAACTAAAAAATTGAGTGAGGGACACCCAAATGTCCTGGATGTTATTATGGATGGTACTGTCAACTCTGTCGTTAATACTGCAGTAACTGTGGAGAGGGCTCCTCTGAGAGACGGCTTCGAGATCAGGAGAGCTGCAGTAGAAAAAAGAATACCTTGCTTTACATCTTTAGATACTGCTAGGGCTGCTGTGGAGAGTTTGATAAGTGGGTCGGATATATATAATGTTAGACCGAGAGCCAAGTATATAGCTTGGGGGGAAGATTGATTCATTACTTGGTCGGTTGTATTTTATCCGGAATTTATTTAGAGTTCCCAAGCTTGTAAGTCACTGAATAGTAAACTATGCTTGACCGTGCATTATCAATGGCGCTGTCAAAAAGGGGCTTTATGAGATCTCGAATATTATCTGGCATGCGTCCTTCAGGGCGACTTCATTTGGGAAACTATCTGGGCGCATTGCAAAATTGGGTAACACTACAAGGCGATTATGAATGCATATATTGTGCTGTTGATGTGCATGCACTAACGGATATGCAGGGGGACTCTACGAGAAACATACAACCCAATATTCATGAGATGGTTCTTGATTGGCTTGCTGCCGGTATAGACCCGAATAAGAGTACGGTTTTTGTGCAATCCCATGTGCCAGAAGTTATGATACTTAATACCTTGCTTGGAATGGTGACTCCCCTAGGATGGCTAATGAGAGTTCCTACATTTAAAGATAAAGTCCGTCAGATGCAGGAAACTGAAGAAATAGAACGAATTTTACCCCAAATAGAAACTATGCAACCGAGACTACACCTTTATGGTAAATCTGAAGGTAGAAACGGTGAAATTATAGTTGAAATACTAGGTTGGAGAGGATCAACTGCCTCATCTGGAATTGGCACGAGAGATCGTTCGTCGATTCAACCATCTCTACGGTGACACATTCCCGGAACCACAGGCTAAACTGACTGATTACCCTATAATCCAGGGGTTAGATGGTCAACATAAAATGAGCAAAAGTTTAGATAACCATATAGAATTAGCTTCTACGGATGATGATACTAGGGCTAGGGTAAAAACTGCATTCACGGATCCCCAAAGATTACGCCGCTCAGACCCAGGTAGGCCATGGGTATGCAATGTGTATTCTTTGCATAAATATTTCAATTCGGATAGGTTAGATGAACTCTATAGTATGTGTGTAAATGCAGAAATGGGTTGTGTAGAAGACAAATCCATACTAGCTGAAGGCATTAATCGTTCCCTTGAATCTTTTAGGGAACGGCGCATGGAGTTGGACAGTAAAAAAGGTTATGTAACGGATTTGCTTGCAGATGGAGCTGATAAAGCTAGGGCCATTGCCAGAGAAACTCTTTCAGAGGTCAAAGATAGGCTCCATATTTCAGAGGTTATGCTTTAGCTCGTTGCAACATGAGTCAATCGCATTTGTCTACAACTGGCAAATCTCCCGTTCACGTGGTTTCTCAGATTGCAGTTAATGCTGGGCAGATCTTGATGCGAAAATTTAAAGGACCTCAAGAAGTTTCTTTCAAGGGTATAAATGATCCAGTTACAGACGTTGATATAAAAGTGGAATCCTATATTATAGATCGTTTGATGATTGAATACCCCTACGATGGTTTCTTGGCCGAGGAATCCGATTCTACTCCTGGTACTTCAGGGTACACATGGATTATAGATCCACTTGATGGAACTCGAAACTATGTAATGGGAATCCCGTTTTTTTCACTAGTGATAGCACTAGCATATCGGGGAGAAGTTGTACTTGGAGTAACCTACGATCCTGTCAGAAAGGAGATGTTTCACGCCCTAAGAGATGAAGGATCCTATCTTAACAACGTCCCTATTCATATTCCACGGGAGAAAAAGATGGGTAATATCTTATTGGGTTACGATCTGGGTGGTCTCAATCAAGAGGCTTATTCAGCAATCGAGATGATATTGCATTTGTTGCCTCAACTTCAATCCACCAGAAGTTTTGGATCTGCCGCTCTTGGATTAGCCTATATATCATGTGGGAGATTGGATATATATTTCCATAATAATCTCGCAGTGTGGGATGCCGCGAGTGGTATCCTTTTGGTTAGGGAGGCAGGAGGAGTGGTTACGGATAAACACAATAAATCTGGCGATTTAATTGAGGGCGCCATCATTGCGGGAAGCCCTTCCATTCATCAGGGCTTCATATCCGCTACTAATGGACTTCCTTGGAGGGCGTGAAGTGGCCAGGTTGCTATACATCAGCATAAAAATCCAATGCTGATGTGGTCCTAGTTTAGGTTTCCTTAGGATTGGCCCTTGACGGATCGATTTAGTTTGGTCATCAGTCTTGACTTCTTTCTTGCCGCGTTGTTTTTGTGAAGCACACCTTTTTGATGAGCCTGATCTAAG
>CAYVMY010000036.1:0-864 GCA_964452695.1 uncultured Dehalococcoidia bacterium | reverse complement strand
CAAAGGCCAATATTGCTCTACGCACATCCTGTTCGGCGTTTGTGGAGTCTTGTCCTGCAACTGAGGCCTCAGCCTTTCTAACGAATGTTCTAGTTGAGGTCCTAACGTTTCGGTTCCTGAGCCTTCGTCTTTCACCTACCCTTGCTGCTTTTTCACTGGACATTGGTAATCCCCCTTGATTTTATGATTTTATCGAGTTTGTGTTGGTGTATTGTACAGCATCTTCCTTTGGAATATCTCGTATTACAGAGAATACCCCATTTATTCCTTCTATTCTAGAGAAAAGGAGATTTAGTTGCCCTACACCTGAAGTGAATAGAGTTAGGTTGATTGAGCAACTACCATCCTCTTCTTGAGTTGTTATAACTGAAGCTATGTTCACTTTTTCTTGGGATACAAGAGTCGTTATATCTCTCAAAAGCCCTACTCTATCCAATGCTTCTATACAAAGCCTTACCGGGTAGAGAATATGGTTGGCTCCCCAGTTGACCTCTACTATTCTATCTATCTCGTCTTCGTGGCTTATGTTTGGACAGTCCGATCTATGTACTGATACCCCACGACTCCTGGTTATATAACCAATTATCTGATCCCCGGGTATGGGGCCACAGCAGCGTGATATTCTGGTAAGTAAATCTCCCACTCCTAGTACGCTTATTCCGGAAGACGGCCAAGTGAGATTGTGGGTGGGTATGTTTTGGGTATCATCTTGACTGGAAGCTAGCTTAGCGGATATTTGAGCTATACTGATGCTGCCGTTTCCTAACGAAGCCAAGAGTTCTGTGCCGCTTGAGATTTTCGCTACCTTTGCTATCTCACCCTCACCCATTTCTCGGTCAACGCCGCAGCGACTCCCTCGATGGG
>CAYVMY010000035.1:0-12421 GCA_964452695.1 uncultured Dehalococcoidia bacterium | reverse complement strand
AGAATAAGAGACCTTGAAGGACAAGTTGGGGCATTTGCCATATAAATATCATAGAGGTGCAGTTGCTCGCTCGTTATAGGGGTGGATCGTCGTTTAGTTGGGTTAGGTGGTGTCACTGGCGCTTTGGTACTTCGATGGGCACTTCACTATGATGGCTTCGGCATCAAATGGTGTGTCTGGCCTATATACACCTTCCAAAAGTATTTCCGAGTGTTCGTTAAAGAATAAGTCAGGAACAATTCCCATATGGGTGGCGGATATGGTGTTTGATCCGTCCGTTAGGGAGAAACTTAGAGAGACTCCATCTTGTTCTCGTTCGAATGACGATGGCACTAACTTCCCGTTAACGCGTACGTTCTTTTCGTTAAATGCAGATTTCTCTGTTACCAATTCACTTACAGTCAAATAGTAAGCTGTAGAGCCTTGAAAGGCGTTGAAAAATAGGTAACCCAAAGCCATTACAAAAACGATTGCAGCTATAAGGACTTTTTTCCGGTTGGTAAGAACTGTTCTTACTACTGTTCCGTCTGGTATGGCGTATATATCTTGTTGTTCGTTGTTTTTGTTATCCACTGTTAGGTATGTTGCAGATTGTAATTAAGTCAGACCGGGGCATATATTAACTCAGGTAGCAGGGGTTTTCAATATGACTGAAATATGGTTCCTGCTAAAATTGTCTGTAACTGTTTACTATCGGTAGTCTTCTATCTCGTCCGAATGCTCGTGGGGTTATTTTTATTCCAGGAGGGGACTGCCTCCTTTTGTATTCATTATGATCTACCATATTTATTACTGACTGGACCGTGTTTGAATCGAATCCGAGGCGAACAATGTCCATATAGCTTCTATTCTCCTCAACGTATGATTTAAGAATAGAGTCAAGAATGTCGTAAGGTGGAAGGGTATCTTGGTCTGCCTGATTATACCTTAATTCAGCCGTTGGTGCTTTGGTAATGATAGATTGTGGGATTATGTTATACGGCTCTCTTTGGTTGTTCCGGTATTGAGCAAGCTCATAAACCAATGTTTTTGGGACATCCTTTATTACTGCAAAACCTCCAGCCATATAGGGTTGTGTATCCCACTGAAGTTTCGCTCTTATTACCGGTTGTCAGCACAATCCACCCAAATTTATTTGATAGAGCCATAAGGATGTTACCTCTAATACGGGCTTGAAGATTTTCTTCTGCAGTGCCTACTTTAGTATCTTTAAATTCAGTTGATAGCATTTCTATTAACGACTCGAAGGCAGGCTCTATAGGTACAGTCATGAACCTTATATTCAAGTTTTCCGCCAGTGTTCTGGCATCTAATAAGCTTTCTTTAGATGAATACCTAGATGGCATGGCAACACCGATTACGTTTTCAGCACCGAGTGCATCTGATGCTATAACTGCTGTGATACTTGAATCTATACCACCAGATAGGCCGATAACCACATTGTCAAAATGATTCTTCTGGACGTAGTCTTTTGTCCCTAGGACTAATGCAGAGTAGATTTCATCTAAGGGATTTAACAATTCCCCAATGGATTTTATGGCAGGTCGTTTTTCTTGTGTAGGGGTGTATTCTGATATTCTTACTACCACAGGTTCACCCACAGGGTCGGAAGTCTGAGGCCTGTTTCTAGGCTTGAAATCTTCGTTTCCGTCGTGTGATGCGAGGCTTAGATCTATGTCAGCGACAATAAGATCCTCTTGTAGTTGTTTGCCACGTGCTAACAATTGGCCATCAGGGCTGAAGATAGTGCTTCCACCATCGAAAACGAGTTCATCCTGGCCCCCTACAAGATTGGTATAAGCTATGTAAACTTCATTATCTGAGGCGCGGGTAGAAATCATATTTTCTCTGGTTAACGGCTTGCCTGCATGGTACGGAGATGCATTTATGTTGATGATGACTTGTGCACCGGATTGACTTTGAACACTAGTTGGGCCTGATGCGTACCAAATGTCCTCACAAATATTAATCCCAATGGGGACTCCGTCGATAATGAAGACGGGACACTTGGTCCCAGCTTTGAAGTAGCGTTCTTCATCAAAGACACCATAATTCGGAAGGTACATCTTATGGTAGACTCCCACTAGTTTCTCGTCTCGTCCGATTGCTGCGGCGTTGTATATATTACTATCTGCGTCGGCAAAACCAACCACGACTGTAATGCCCTTGGAGCTTGCTATGACTTGGTGCATTCTGTCTAAGTTGTCTTCTATGAATGAAGGTTTTAACAGAAGGTCCTCAGGTGGATATCCAGTGATAGCCATCTCTGGGAATGCGACTAGATCTGCTTCCATAGATCTAGCTTGTTTTATATAAGCTATGACCTTGGATGTATTGCCGTCTAGATCTCCAACTGTAGTGTTTATCTGACCCAATGCCAAGCGTAGCGTGCGCACGTTATGCTCCTATATGATTTGGACAGAAGTATACCATAGTAGGACGACCAATTTTCATGTTGAGGTCCGATGAGAGATAAGACGACAATATTGGGTTCAAATAAGAGCATATAGTTGCAGGTATTAACAAGGGCTCTTGGAGAATTGATATGGATTTGTGTGGTGTATTTATGGGTATCCCAAGATTCGTAACAGCTTTTCTTCTATGTCTACATCAAAGGATTCAAGTAGGAATTCTGCTTCTCTAGTTGCATATATTGGTCTCGAACCTAGATTGTAAAGTACAATTTGGGTGGCCACACTTCTGTAGTCTTTGTCTGTTGACGTAGCATACGGTACGATGTTTGGTATGAGTCTGTGTTTCTGCCGGATGTACCAGTCGAATTGCATAAGTCTTGTTGATAATATGGTTGGTTTGGGGTCGTCTTTTAGTACGTGAACATAATACCAAATAGGAAATAATTCTTGATCAGAGTCCGCTAGAATTATTGCATCAGTTTCTACGCTCTCGACTATTGTGCGGGCATATTCTAGAGCTTCAGTGTTTCCGCTCAGATTCATTTCTGAATAGTTGGATAAGAGATTGATTGTTGGTATAGCGGCGAAGACAGAAACTGTTATCAGGATCGGAATTGCCTTATTGGAGTAGGAATATCTTGAAAGACTGACAAGTAGGAGATTCCCTAACCAAGATATTCCTACTCCAATCCATATTGAGACAGACATTAATGCTGGAAGCAAATATATATGAGAATCGTTGGTATCATATGACAGAGAATATATCCAGTAAGCAGAGAATATAAGGCTTGTAAATAGGGCCATGTGGCCGTTCTGTAAGCCGAGACGCCAAAGTCCTAGGATGCCGATGGAGAAGCCTATTAGGTTGAATTGTGTTACTACTAGCGAAGCCCAATGTATTGCTCTCATGGGTATGTCGGTTAGCGGCACACCGAATACCAATTCTCTATATGGTGTTCCAGATACAGTCCAGAAAAAACCTTCAAGATCTATAGGGTCACCCCAACTTATGGGGGGGCTTTGGTAGGCACTGATAGGTAGATAAATGTAGATTGAGAGTCCTAACAGGAAACTTATCGTAGATAAAATAGCGATTTGTGATGGCACTCTTCTTCGGTTGCTGAAAATACAATAGGCCACAGGTGGTATTAGAAGTAGCAAAGTCATGTGGTTTCCAAGTCCTATACCCAATACGAGGGTGCTTAGCGGAAGCAGGTAGGACGGTTCTCCCTTAGTTGCGTGCCACTTCAATAAAAGAAGGGTTATCAGCGCTACGAAGAATGTGTTTAAGGTGTGAACTTCAGTAATTATAGACTGAGACCAGAAAATAGGTGACACGGCCAGACCCATAGCTCCCAGGTAGGCTGGTAGCGAATAAAAGTTACCTCCTATTCTATGTGTCAAGAATGTCCTTGTTGTGGCTAACCGTGCAATATTATAAACCAACACTACAGTCAAAGATCCGAGTACAGCTGACAAGAAATTGAGTTTAAAGGCCTGTTCCCCCCAAGGCACCATGAGCGTAAAGGCTTTGGCTATTACGAGGTAAGTAGGGTACCCTGATGGATGGGCTATACCAAGAGTATGCGCTGCTGTTGCTAGCTCTGCCCCGTCTCCCCCAAAGTGACTTAAGGTAATACTAGGAGCTAGAGTGAGGGAGTACAGTAAAAGTGTTGGGATGAAAAGAGTAGTTACTTGCAAAAGGACGTGCATTCTTCTCCAAGCTTGAGGTCTGTCTCTTAAGCGAAAGAGCCGAATGGAACACATTCGGCTCTTTCGAAATTACCTATTGCAGAGGCTTTTAAGCTTCTTTGTTCTGCTTCAAGAAGTAACCCCCAGCTGCTATTAATGTGAAGGCCAGCAGTACCATTAAGACTAGTAGCCCATTGCTTGGGGCGAAGTCACCTGGTGCCGGTGGAAGTGCTGTGGCAGTTGGTTCTGCAGTTGGTTCTGCAGTTGGTTCTTCAGCTGGTTCTTCTGTTGGTTCTTCTGTTACGGAACCCGCCGCCACGGCGGTTGGGTCCGGTGTTGGTGTTGGCGTTGGGGGCTTCGCTCCACCCATGAGGGCAAATAGTGAGAATCGGCTTACCTTGGTTTGAACGGTTTTATTCGCTAGATTCACAGTGCTATTTAGTGCCACCCATACGCTCGCATTGTCGTCGTACTTGTGGATAACGAGTCTCTGCGGGTTGCCTTCTGCGACTACCACATCGTCATCGCTATAAGTGAGAGTTATTGTGACGGGGCTGAGGAACTTTGTATTTGTGTTGGCGTCACCTTTCTCATTTAGTAAGTTTATTTTAAAAACTGAGGAGGTTATGTTGTACCCTTTAGGGGCAACCGGAATTTCATTACCTTCAGCTGGTGCGTATACTATGTATCCAGTGCCTGTTGGGGCTGATCCAGGGATATCGATAGTCACATTTCCACTGGCTGATGTTACAGAAGAGTCTATACCAGAGGCATACGCCTTGATGGAACCACCTTCTGCGGCTGCAACCGGAGGATCTGCATCGAGTGGCGCTAGACCTCCTATAGGCGTAGGCAGAGGTGTGCTAGTTGGAGCAGGGGTAGGTAGGGTTGACTGGTTCACCGGTGCGGCCCAGACAGTTGTGTATAGGGAGGCCAAAGCGAAGATGACCCCTATCAGCACCAACCCATATAAGAATACGTTTGCTCCCCTTGAAATAGACATAAGACCCTCCGAAATCACTTTAAACGGCTACGCATAGCACCACTAGCACGGGCGCCCTGCTGTGCGTGGCTAGCCTACACTAAGTTACAGAATTCGTCAAGATGTTTTAAAGCTACTATTTAGTCAAGTGGGATACTAGCCTGGGATCATGCCATACTAATCTGATGTAGTTGAACTAAAATATTAGTAAATATACTTGGTTTTTGGGATAATATCTGCGGAGTAAGAGCAGTCATTTTTATTGTGAGGTAGGAGTACATGCCGAATAAAAAAGTCTTGGTCACCGGAGGAGCTGGTTTCATAGGCTCCCATGTTTTGGATGAGTCCTTGGAACTTGGGTATGATGTTGTGGCTGTAGACAACTTCAGTTCTGGTAGTCGGAATAATCTTCCGATGGATGTGGTTTCACATGAAATTGATATAGCAGATCCCAGTCTAGACAGGATTTTTGCCGAGGAAAAGCCGGATGTTGTTATCCACTTGGCGGCCCAAATCAGTATCCAGGCTTCTATGAGAGATCCACTGATAGATGCGAAATCAAACTTGCTTGGGTCGATCAATGTGTTTGAGAATTGTGTAAAATATGGTGTTTCCAAAGTTGTCTATTGCTCTAGTGGAGGCTCTGTGTATGGCGAGCCTGTTTATCTTCCTTGCGATGAGGGGCATCCTATACAGCCCCTATCTCATTATGCGGTAGCTAAAGCCGCTGTTGAGAATTATCTTCAAGTTTATAACAAAACCTATGGCCTCGATTTCACCGTACTAAGATTCAGTAACGTTTTTGGCCCAAGGCAGAATCCTTTTGGCGAGGCTGGCGTGGTAGCCATCTTTGCCAAATCCATGTTGCTCGGTAACCCTGTCACAATCTATGGGACCGGGGAGCAAGAAAGGGATTTTGTGTATGTGCTTGATGTGGCCCGAGCTGTTAATTCAGCAATGTTGAGTCCTAGTGCTGCTGTTTATAATGTAGGCAGCGGAATTGGTTCTACGATCAACCATGTCTTCTCTATTCTGAAGAATGAAACGAGCTATGAATTAGATCCAGTTAAGATTGATGGCAAACCTGGCGAGGTATTTAAGATTTTCTTGGATTGCTCTAGAGCAATCCAAGAGTTAGGGTGGCTACCTAGTGTGACCCTTGAGGATGGAATTGGGCAGACAGTGGAATGGTTTAGATCCAGTTGAAATACTGAATGGTACTATTCTTAGTTTAGAATAAGTATAGATTCATCTAAGTCAATTGAACGGTATTTGCTCGTAGTGTATCATTAAATTTCTTGAAGACCCACCTGACTTACTAGCAGATTTGTTTTCAAAAGGAGTCTCCTACCTATGGTTAGAGCAGCGTATATATACTCAATGTGGGATGGTAGTCAGGAGGATGCGACGCTGTCCTCCGATGATTTGATGGAACAGATTGCTGATCAAATTATGAATGATGGCAACCTTAGTTCAGCATTACGCAATCTCTTTCAAAGAGGAGTCAATGATCCCTCAGGTCAAGCTACAGCAGGATTGAGGGAGATGATGGAACGTATTAGGCAGGAGCGACAGGCACAACTTCAAAAATACGATCTTGACTCTCTAATGGATGACATAAGAAATAGGTTGAACCAAGTTTTGGATACAGAGCGTAAGGGTATAGATGGCCAGTTGAACGAAAAACTGGGAGAGAATGCGGAATCCTCTGAGGATCGAGACTCAGATATGGATAATTTTCGCGATTTGCTTGAGTCAAGGGCGGAACGGAGCAGAGAATTCTTGGATAATCTTCCGACTAGTGTCCCGGGAGCTATTCAGGAGTTGACCAAGTATGATTTCATTAACCCAGATGCTCGTGACCAGTTTCAAGATCTCATTGATACTCTAAGTCAACGAACACTTGAGAATACATTTCAGAACTTGAAACAAGAACTTCAGGAAATGTCCAAGAGTGATATGAGTGGCATAAATAATATGCTTGGTGACCTTAATGATATGCTGCACGAACGGTCACAGGGTAGAGACCCACAGTTTGAACAATTTATGGAACGTTATGGCGATAATTTTGGGCCCGTTCAACCTGAAAGTCTGGATCAATTAATGGATCAGCTGAGTCAACGTATGGCCCAATCCCAATCCCTTTTTGATAGTATGTCCCCATCTATGCGGCAAGAACTTATGGATGCCTTGGAATCTGCTATGTCACAAGATACCTTGGAGGAGTTGGAACAACTTAGTGAGTTTATGAGGGGTATCTATCCAAACAATCAATCGGGACGTCAGTACAATTTCAGGGGTGATCAGAGTCTTCAGTACGAAGAGGCTATGGATCTGATCAGCCGTTTGAGAGATCTTGACGAAATTGAAATGCAGTTTCAAGAGGCAATAAGACGCGGAAATATAGAGGATATCGATCCGTCTAGGATTGAGGAATTATTAGGTGAAGACTCCAGAAAAAATTTAGAATACTTGCAAGATATCACTAGAATGCTTGAAGAGGCTGGATATCTATCATGGGAAGATGGTAAGCCGATTTTGACCCCAAAGGCTATCCGTAAAATTGGTCAAAAGGCTATGAATGATGTCTTTAGCAATCTCAGAATGGGTCGTACAGGTGAGCACCAGGATAAATTTAGAGGGTCCGGAGGGGACTATACGGGAGATACGAAGATCTACGAATTTGGTGATCCGTTTGATATACACTTGGGTAAAACCGTTCGGAATGCAGTTTTTCGACAAGGAATAGGGGTTCCCGTTGCACTCGCCAAACAAGATTTTGAGATACGTAACACGGAACATACTACACAAGCGTCCACTGTTCTATTACTAGATCAGAGCAGGTCCATGGGCCTGTATGGTAACTTTCAAGCAGCAAAAAAGGTTGCTATGGCGTTATCATCCTTGATCAATACGAAATATCCACGGGACAGGTTGTACATTATAGGATTTTCGGATTATGCGATCGAAATAGAACAAAACATGTTGTTGGGATCATCTTGGAATGATTGGGTTTCTGGTACGAATATGCACCATGCATTCATGTTGGCTAGAAAATTGCTTGCTAAAGAAAATGTTGGGACTAAGCAGATAATCATGGTAACTGATGGCGAACCTACTACACATCTCGAGGGATCCCATGCAATATTTGGCTATCCTCCGACTCAACGTACTGTGGTGGAGACGCTTAAGGAGGTAAGGCGTTGCACACAGAACGGTATCGTGATCAACACATTTATGCTTGAGAGTAGCCCGTATTTGATTGATTTTGTAGACAAAATGATGAGGATTAACAAAGGTAGAGCATTCTATTCTACCCCACAGAATTTGGGAGAATATATATTGGTAGACTATGTTGCCAGTAAGAAAAGTCGAATATCTCATTAGCCGTCGAAGCTGTTCATCTGGCAAAACCCGCTGAAATTTATAGTAGTACTAGCTGATCTGTTCTATCTGGTTGTTGGCTGTGATTATTCTGGGACAAAGAGTTTCGGTTGACACTGACATAACAAGTTGATACGCTCCACGAGTTGTCAAGATGGAGGTGACTGTTGCTATTTGAAAGGGTCATGGAAAATACTAAAGTAGATGGTAGAAAGCTTCTCACTGAGATTGAATCCAAAGATATCTTAAGAGAGGCTGGTATACCTGTCGTAGATAGCTACTCCGCTAGGTCCAAGTCTGAGGCCATTAAGGTGGCGCGTGATATCGGATTCCCAGTTGTGCTCAAAATACTCTCAAAGGATGTTGTTCATAAAAGTGATGTGGGAGGTGTTGCAATTGGCATTAGAAACCCACGTCAAGTCGGAGAATCCTATGAGGCGATAATGTCATCTGTTACCAAAAGTGATCCGGATGCAGACATACAAGGAGTTTCTGTTCAGAGAATGGCAGATCCTGGCGTAGAGGTAATAATTGGGGCATCTACAGATCCACAATTTGGTCACGTGATAATGTTTGGTATTGGCGGAACATTAGTGGAAATTCTTCAGGACGTTTCTCTTAGGTTAGTTCCACTTACTCCAAGAGATGCGAAGGAGATGGTTAGAGAAATCAAGAGCTTCCGACTCTTGGAAGGATATAGGGGCACTGAGCCATCTGACTTAGTAAAACTTGAAGAAGCTATATTGAACCTATCCGAATTTCTTGAATCTCACCCTGAGGTTAGAGAAGTGGATATGAATCCAGTTTTTTGTTACCCCAAAGGAATCCTGGCTGTAGACGCTAGAATCATTGTCAACTGATCTTATCCAGGCACATAGTAAATATTTGGAGGGATTATGGGAATAGAATTGGATTATATATTCAACCCACGAACTATAGCCGTGGCTGGCGCTTCGGAATCTCCCGAGAAAACAGGGCACACGTACTTCAAAAACATATTAGAAGATTTTCCGGGTAGGGTATATCCCGTTAATATAAGAGCTCCCAAAATTCTTGGCGTGCAGTCCTATAAATCGATACGGGATATACCTGAGAACGTTGATTACGTAATATCTGCAATTCCCAACCGTGATGTTCTTGACTTAGTAGATGCTTGTATAAGCAAAGGCGCCAAAGTTTTACACCTTTTCACAGCAAGATTCAGCGAGACTGGGTATGAAAAAGAGGCAAAGTTGGAGGAAGAGATGCTCGCCATGGCTCGCCGTGGAGGTATTCGTATTATAGGTCCAAACTGCATGGGCCTTTATTATCCTAAACTAGGCATTAGTTGGGGCCGTGGATTTCCAAAAGAGGCTGGTAATGTTGGGATAATATCCCAGAGTGGAGGCAATGGGTCGGAGATTATATCTATGGGGGTCAGCCGTGGTCTTCGTTTCAGTAAAGTTATAAGTTATGGTAATGCTGCCGATTTGAACGAGGCAGATTTAATTGAATACCTTGCAGAGGACCCGGAGACCAGTGTTATAGGTGGATATGTAGAAGGCGTGCGTAATGGTCCAAGATTCGCTAGGGCGATAAGATATGCCTCTCGTATGAAGCCTGTAGTGCTTCTAAAAGGAGGTAGGACGGAGGCTGGGACCCACATGGTCTCATCTCACACTGCTTCACTAGCTGGAGAACGCAATGTTTGGGAAGCTATGTGTAGACAGGCTGGGGCGGTAAACACGTATAGTTTGGATGAACTTTTGGATTCTTTGGTGGCTTTTTCCCGTATGGCTCCCGCCTCCGGCTTCAATGTTTTGGTGGGTGGTGGAGCTGGTGGTAGGAGTGTCCTTTCAGCGGATGAATGTGAGGAGGAAGGTCTTCACTTGAAAACTATACCTCAAGATATAAGGGATGAACTTATACAGCAAGACCAATTTTTTGGGGAATGGGTTACAAACCCAGTAGATGGCTCAATTATGGGAGGTAGCAATCTCCGCCCTCATGAGGTAATTGAGACAATTGCTAAGAGTCCTGAGTACGACGTGGTCATTAATAATGTGGCTACGGGTGGTCCTATTGGGGGTAATGATCCCGCTAGACAACAGAGGGCAAATCGAATATTGGAACATACTGTTGGCATATCTCGTAATCTTAATAAACCCGTAGCGTTAGTTATGGAAGACTTCATCCCTGAGACTCGAGAACAACAGGAATCCGTCTTGGCATTGCGGCATCGGTGTATGGATGAGGGGTTCGCTATATTTCCTAGTATTGGAAGGGCCTCTAGGGCTATTAGTAGGCTGGTGAGGTATTATAGGTGGAATGCTCAGGAAAATGAAGAACTTGGTTTACCTTCAAAGGAAAGCTAGGCTACTCACTTTTCTTGTATGCTGCAATGGTCCCTCTATGGTTTTTGATTGGAGCATAGTTTGAATTGGTTGCTTATATGCAGATAAAGTTGATGTCCAAACGATGCACTGTGGTAGGAGTGCGCAAAAATTAATTACATTCAGTGGTGTGACAGTTTATGGTTAAGAATCTTGTTATAGTGGAGTCTCCGGCTAAGGCTAGGACAATCAGTCGATACTTGGGGTCAGATTATGAGGTTGTGGCCTCGGTAGGGCACGTACGAGACTTGCCAGCTAAAACGATGGCTGTGGATATAGAAAATGATTTCGAACCAGAATATGAGATAATGCCTGGTAAGAAATCTATAATGCAGAACCTGAGAAAACTAGCAAAGAACTCAGATGTAGTGTATCTAGCAACGGACCCAGATCGAGAGGGCGAAGCAATCTCGTGGCACATACTCGAAGCGATTGCTACCAAAACAACTTCAAGACGGGTCATTTTTCATGAGATAACCGAAAAGGGCATACGAGAAGCTTTTGAACACCCTACTTCACTTAATATGGAATTGGTTAATGCTCAACAGGCTAGAAGAATTTTGGATCGAGTTGTAGGGTATCAACTTAGCCCATTGCTTTGGAAAAAATTCACTAGTGGGTTTAGGCTAGGTCTTTCTGCAGGCAGGGTTCAATCAGTTGCACTCAAACTCATAGTTGAACGAGAACGTGAAATAAACAATTTTATCCCTCAGGAATACTGGAACATTTCGGTTAATCTCAAGGGTAGAGGCGCGGATAAAGAGGGTTCTTTCGACGCAAGAGTCAGTGGTGCAAAAAGATATTCGAGGGATGAGGCAGCTAGAATCGAAATGGATTTACCTTCTTGTGATTTTTCCGTTACGAAAATTGCCCACAAATCATCAAAATCTAGGCCCCCCCTTCCATTTACTACTAGCACATTGCAACAAGAAGCCTCTAGGAGGTTAAGTGGATTTTCGGTTGCTCGGACCATGAGGGTAGCTCAACAACTTTATGAAGGTTTGGCCTTGGGATCAGATGGAGAGGTAGGGCTTATTACCTATATGAGGACCGATTCTACCGTTTTGTCTACCACTGCAGTTACCGAAATAAACGATTACATTAGAAACCTTTATGGCGAAAAATATTTAGGCAGTGGCACAAGATCTAGGCGAAAGAAGGGTCCAGTTGCCGCCCAGGAAGCCCATGAGGCTGTTCGTCCTACCTCGATACTTCGTACTCCTGATCAGATAAAGCAATATCTCTCATCAGATCAACTTCAACTCTACACCTTGATATGGAATCGCACGTTGGCTAGTAGAATGTCGGATGCCATGAATAAAGTTACCACAATAAATATATTGGCACAAAATGGATCTGAAGCTGGCTCAGCCAAATATGGATTCGTTTGTTCAGGCTCAGAGCCTGAATTTGATGGCTATACTGTTGTATATGCTACGGGCATTAAAGATGGATCAAATCAGACGCGAGATGATGAATCAGAGGCTGATGAAAATTTTGTGAAACTGCCTTCGCTCCATGAAGGGGACGAGCTTGATTTACTCAAGGTTAGGAATGACCAAAAATTCACAAGACCT
>CAYVMY010000034.1:4156-12457 GCA_964452695.1 uncultured Dehalococcoidia bacterium | reverse complement strand
TGATATCACACATACATCTGGTCCCGCCCTGGAAAAGCCCGTTGATATCGTGGGCATATTGTCTAATTTGAACGATGGAGATGTCCTATTCATAGATGAAATTCATCGTATTTCTCACACGATTGAGGAATACCTTTACTCTGCAATGGAAGATTTCCAAGTGGATTTTGTGTATGGTAAAGGAGCGTATGCCAAAACTATACCTTTCCAGTTAAGGAGATTCACGCTCATTGGAGCCACGACCAGAGCAGGTTTACTAACAGCTCCTTTGAGAGATAGGTTTGGCATGAGTTATCATCTGGATTTTTACTCACCTGAAGAGTTGACGAGTGTTATAAGTCGATCCGGACATATACTAGATGTTGAGATAGATTTACCGGGGTCAGAGGAGATTGCGAGAAGATCAAGGGGTACGCCAAGAGTTGCCAATCGTTTGCTGAGACGTGTAAGAGATTATGCACAGGTCAAGGCAGATGGCGTAATTACTAAAGTCGTTGCTAGTGAGGCGTTGGAAAGAGAAGGGGTTGATGATTTCGGACTCGACCGCCTTGATCGCCAATACCTTACGACTATTGCTGACAACTATAGCGGCGGCCCAGTTGGATTGGAGGCTCTTGCGGCCACTGTGAATGAAGAATCCCAGACCTTGATGGACGTAGTGGAGCCATACCTATTGAAAATAGGGTTCGTGCTTAGAACTCCTGCGGGCAGACGTATTGGCGAAGAGGCGTTTCGTCATTTAGGGATAAAGCCACAGGGGCGCTTATTATAGGAGCTTATTCATAGGTAGATATTGGTAGTTTTGGTTTTATTGACAGTACACAGATAGACATATAGAATCCTCTCAGCAAATTTGAGATTGACATTCCTTTTACGCATAAAAGGGCCTGATATACAGTATTTCTTATTGAACATTTATTTCCCATTCAACTATGGTTTCATAACGATTGGATAATATTGTTACCACCACACATTGACTCGTCGATAATTAGCATACTGATGAATTATGGTTGTTAAGAATCCGAATGGAGAGAAGTGAGACAAAATAGGCATGATGATATTCATCCAATTATTGTATCTACTGGGCCTCCTAGGGTCGCGGCAAAAAATTTCGGATCTCCCTATATACTTTTGGGTGGTTTCATTCTTCTAATCATATTGGGGACAATGCTGTTAAGCTTCCCGTTTACCAATAACAACAATGAGATAACACCAATAACCGTTTCGCTGTTTACGGCAACATCTGCTGCGACTGTAACCGGATTGATTGTCGTTGACACTGCTTCTTATTGGACCGTATGGGGGCAACTAATAATAATGACTCTTATATTGGTCGGTGGACTAGGAATAATGACCAGTGCCACATTTTTGCTCATTATAATAGGTCAACGAATTACTCTTGCTAATAGGTTGTTGATGAGAGAAAGCCTAGGGGTGAACCGTCTTGAAGGTCTGGTCTCTCTCACATTTCGGATCATTATGGTAGTGTTAATTATGGAGCTCATCGGATTCGTGGTGTTATTCTGGTCGTTGAGTCAACATTTCCCTCCTGGTCAGGCTGCGTGGCAAGCTATTTTTCATGCCATATCTGGATTCAACAATGCCGGATTCATTATATTTCCACATAGAGATGGCCTGTCCAACTTTCAGAACGACTTTATGGTACTTGTCCCTCTTATGATACTCATAATTTTGGGCACCTTAAGCTATAGCGTTCTTGTAGATATATTTCGTTATCGTAGATTCACCAGATATACATTGGATACGAAATTAGTCGTATTTGGAACCATTGGTTTGACTGCACTAGGCACAGTAGTGCTTTTGATTTCAGAGTATAATAACAGCGCGACTATGGGGGATATGTCTATTTTTGCTAAGGTGTTTCATTCATTATTTCATTCAGTGAGTGGTCGCACCGCTGGATTCACTACTATCAATTTCGGGGATATGGAACAACATAGTAATTTCTTTCTTACGGGGTTGATGTTCATCGGTGGAGCCTCAGCTTCCACTGCTGGAGGTATAAAGGTCAATACCCTAGCGGTTCTAGTAGACGCTGTTTTAGCTTCATTGAGAGGCAATACCAACGTGACTGCTTTAGGAAGAGAACTTCCCCAACCCCAGATTTTTAGAGCATTGGCCATTCTTATGTTAGGAATGGCTATGGTATTCACGGTTTCATTTTTGCTAACTATATCAGAGGGATTTCCTTTCATAAATATTCTCTTCGAAACCGTGTCAGCGTTTGGTACTGTAGGATTGTCGACAGGAATCACACCAGAACTGTCAACGGTTGGAAAAATTATAATAATATTGACAATGTTGCTTGGGCGAGTTGGTCCTCTCACTTTGGCTCTTATTTTGGCCCAAAGGGAAGAGGTAAGTCCCTACCGATTTGCTGAAGAAAGAGTTAAAATAGGGTGAGATACAATGGCTAAATCAGTTATGGTAATAGGCTTAGGACGATTTGGATCAAGCGTTGCCCGTACGCTATTCCAGCTGGGTTTTGATGTCTTGGGAATAGACATGGATGAAAAAATAGTCCAGAGCAATGTTGGACAGTTAACATACAGTGTACAAGGGGACGCTACCAACGAGGCTACTTTAAGAGATCTTGGGGCATCCAATTTCGACGCAAGCATAGTCGCTATAGGTACTAATATGGAGGTAAGCCTTATGGCTTCAGTTCTGCTGGCTACCTTGGAGGCACCATTGATAATAGCCAGAGCCAGGGATCCGCTCCATGGTAATACTCTTCAGCGTATAGGGGTGCACAGAATAATTTACCCAGAACAGGAAATTGGCGAGGTGCTTGCTCATAGTCTGTTCAATCCGGATGTTCTTGAATATATGGACTTGACTCCGGACTTTGGGATAAGCAAGATGAGACTCCCTGACATATTTGTAGATTCAACCCTCCGTGAGGCGGGCTTTGTTAATGGGTCTAGGGAACATCACGGTGTTACTATAATAGGTCTTAAGCGAGGAAAGGATGTCATTCTAGATCCTGACCAGGAGGATAAGTTGGTAAAGGGTGACATATTAATAGTTGCAGGTAAGGATGAGAATCTCGAAAGATTGCATTTACGTAAGTCTCCAGACACACCTGATATTATATAATTTGGGTTGTTGAAGGGTGTGGTAGTGTCAAGTTCTATGGGATTGGTAATTGTTGAGGGTTAAAAGTTAATGACGAATAGAGTAGCTTATTTCGGCCCTGCCGGGACATTTACTGAAGCTGCAGCTCTAGCTTACAACCCAGATGCTGAATTGATCCCTTTTCCATCGATTTCCGCGGTTTTTTCGGCGGTTGAATCTCAGTTGGCAGACGAAGGGGTTGTGCCTATAGAGAATAGTCTGGAGGGGTCTGTCACTGAGACTCTGGATCTCCTAATCCACGAGTCCAGATTAACTATCTATAGGGAATTGGCAATACCGATAGATCATTGCCTGATCATATCATCTTCGATATCTTTGGGAGATGTCGAAGTCATCTATTCACATCCTCAGGCTTTAGGTCAATGCCGACGTTTCATAGAAAAAAGATTTCCTGGAGTGCAAGTTGTGGCTGCACTAAGTACAGCATCTGCTGTTGAAGAGGTGGCAAGGAGTAAAATCCCTGCTGCAGCTATTTCCACGGCTAGGGCAGCGGAGATTTATGGGGCCGAAGTTGTCGAGAAGGGAATTCAGGACAACATAACAAATCTGACCCGGTTTGTTATATTGTCCCATAGAGATAATTCTGGGACGGGACGGGATAAAACTTCTATTTGTTTTTCATTTCAAGATGATGGGCCGGGAATGCTTTATTCCGTTATGGGTGAGTTTGCATCACGGAACATTAATTTGGCCAAGGTGGAATCTAGGCCGAACAAAGAAGTGTTGGGACGATACATATTTTTAGTGGATATAGAAGGACACAAAGAAGATCCAGACGTTATGGAGGCACTTGCAGGGTTAAAGCAAAAGGCCTCCATGGTAAAAATTCTTGGTTCCTATCCAAGGTATAGTAGTGGCTAGTATTGTACCTTGTTAGGGCTTTAATTGGGATTGATTCAGGTTTGCCTGCTAACTTCCTCCTCTTCCTCCTCTTCCTCCTCTGGCGTGGATCTAATTCGGTCCGCAACAACTCTTCCTTCTTCAACTATCTCCCTTACGAGGTCCCTGGCTTCCACCGCAAGCTCCTCTGCCTTTATTCTTAATCCGGCGGTTTTCTGTGCTACCTGATGTCTGGTTTCCTCTCCTGGCTTAGGTGCTAACAGTAGTCCGGCGAATGCCCCTATTATGCTTCCAAGAATTAAGCCAGTTCCAAATCCAGGTCCAGAATGTTCATTGGCCATTGGTTGGTCCCCCTTTCCCTTTATTTATTCCCAATGCGAAGGCCACTATGCGGCCTGCCGAATACGCGACCGCGGAGGCACGTAAAATCGGATTGATAATCTTATCTCCAAGTTGAGATGAGAAAGCTTCAGTATTTTCAGCGGCCTTTTGTGCTGACTCTAGCATGGGCGCTAGTTTACGATATAAGGCAATTCCAATTACGGTTAAGATTGTGAGCGACAATATTGCGGCGCACGCATATATTATAATTGAGATGTCCCTTATAAGTTCTATCAGGCCTATGGCATCCATTTTTGTTTACTCAGCAAATATTGCTTCTTCTATTAAATTCACATGCGTTACAATGATAACATAGGCTTCACAGAGGCTCAAAACTGTGAGGTTTGTTCAGGACGTGATATATGCTTACGCCTGGGTTTGAATATGCTAAGGACAAATCCGTTCCAATGACTCTGTCGAATTTTTCCAGTCCCTCTTCAGGATAAAAATAACGTTCTATGTCGCCTATGTATATGTACTTCACGTTGTATTTATGGACTAAGTGTTCAATGTCACCCCATTTTTTTGATGAGTAGATTGCATCTATATCCTCAATGCGAGAATTTATTGTATGTCCGTAGCCTCTTTGTTGTGATTGGTGATTGTCCCATCCCAATATAGTAGGCAATCCAGTATATATAGACACCCTCCCATGGAGCGTTCTATATAGTCTACCTTGACCTTCGACAATCACAGGGGTGCCGTCTACATGTGATCTTACCCATTGTATCGCATCATGATCCCACTTTAACTCATCCATCTCTGTTCCAAGGTCATCCAAACGGTATGAAGAATGTTTCATGAACTCAGTGCCGTCCAGGGTTAGAGGGAGTATATTAAAGCGATCTTCCAGTCGGCTATTAGTCCCAGCTATTGCATATATGGATCCACATATGATCAGGGTGCTGATCAAAATACCCCAACCTTTGTTTGTGAATCTACCCAATAAGAAGCTTTGTTGCCCTCTAAGTATTGCTCTACCGTATTCTAATCTCCATAAGAGATACGCCGTCACTATTCCAAAAAGAATCCAGGCTTGGAAGTAAAACTTGAAGACAGTATTCATCCTATTTATGTCACCTTTTATCGTGACGATTTCTACTAGGAGTCCAATAGATATACAAATTGCAAGAATCCCGGTTATGAAGACATCGTTAATTGACGCGTTATCATCTTTAATTTGTTGGATTAAGATTATTAGGGTCAAAGACAAGACAATAGAGAGAAATGCTACTGTGGAGTATCCAAATGCTATCAGACAAATAATCGTGGATATCGATATTCCTGCAAACAATGAAATGCGTAGAGCCTTTAGGGGATCTGTGATAACTTTTAACAATTCTCTGCTCGATGGCTCTTTTTCTTTATCACCTAGTATTAATGACAGAATATTTTCACGATAATGGTTGATCTGAGTTGCAAGGAACGTCAATGAGACCATTATGAATAGTGCGTGTATGCCTAAATATGCGTATAGTGGGGTTTGCCAATTGCTGTTTGTTAGTCCATTAGAGAAGGCTTGGTAGTTAGTAATATATGGCTCAAAAAGGCGGGTGGTTAGCCAAATCAACAGACCTATTTGTATGAATGACCGCATCAACATGGGTATACTGATATTACGTGATCGGTAGTATTCGCCAATAATACAGGCTATGGATGCCATGAAGATATAAGTAGGGAAATCCCATGTGTTTATAGCCCTGAGTGATCCTATTGTAATGGAAAGTGCTAGTAAATAAGCTAATCGTGTAGCTATACTAGTTTCTTCCCGAACTCTCAATGCCCATCCAATTATCAGAGCCAAAGAAAGTAATGAAAAAGGCATGGCTATCATATGTGCGTGTAAGTCACCGAACAGGAAGGTGAAGAATGGAAATTCAGTTATCTCGAACCCAGGTGGATTACCCATTGGTATGGCCCTGCTGCTCCTCCAAAAGTCAAATTGGGCAAAGTCTTGCCCATGTACTAAGAGTCCGCTAGACGCTTGCAATATTTGTACGATCCCATCAAGATTTCCCATTATGGAGACGAAAAATATGCCGGAAATACCGGCCATAATTGGGTAATAATAACCTTTTCTTTCGGCCGCATCTTCACGAAACCCTTTAGTCAAATTGTAAATAATAGAGAACGTTGCGATATTAGTTAGTGCAAAGAACAGAGGCACCGCGAGATTGTAGGCAAGTTCTGGGACTATTCCTGTTGCCTTTGTGAGGAAGGCTACAATGAACTGACCAAAGTAGTAGTAATTTATGTATCCGCCTGAAAACCATGGATCGTATGGAGGCATATATGGAGACCTTATAATTGCGGTCAGATAGGCTAAATCCATCGCTTTTTCTCCTCCGTTATAAGGGTGCCACAAATCAGGATTTGCAGCCCTTATAAGCAAGAAGAACAGGAATGACAATATGAATATCGATTCTCCAGCTACTATCACATGGATGCGTCTCTTGAATAATGTAACGAGATTTACATGGCCGGAATAAATTAATGAAAGTGATATCAGGGCGATTAAAGCAGTCGATATTAGTATTGAGAATACAGAAAATTGCACCCAGTGAAGGCTCGCTAATATCCAAGTTATATAGGCACATAGCAGAACCCCCAATGGTTTGGCTAGAATATATCCCTTGTCTGGTAATGATCTAAATAAAAATACACTTATTGGAAGAGCCATTATGGCTATGGTTTGGACCCAGATGAGCCAGATTATTATAGCGATTAGAGTGGATGTTTTCTGATTGTAGAATATATCCGCCCAAGCACCGGTTTTTTGGTATTCGTTTAATTCAGAGTCGTCTAGTAGGAGTAGTTTTCCTTTTTGGTTTGATGGGGACATGGGTTTATCAAGAATGTTTGTAAGGTACCCATAGGTTAAATTCTGACGATTTTCGAATATCATTACTTTTGGATGATCATATACACTGAAACTCTCATCCGCATATCCAAGGTTGATTTCGATCATGTTCCTATCAATTGCGTTTGATTGAACTGGTATAGGCAGGTCGGGTCGTTCGAAGGTGTTGTCAATGAATGTGACACCCAGTAAGTTTGGGTATGAAGCCTCAGTGTGCACTAGTTCGTATCCCAACTCACCAGAGAATAATTTTCTGTAATAGTTACCAGTTTGCGGATATTTGTCTGATATCCTAGGTATACTTCCATAAAGTCGGTTGCTGAATAGTATCAAGTAGTCCGCTTGAGCAAGTTGTCCTGCGATGTAAGTCATCTTGTTTTTGTCATCTAGGTTAAAATGAATATCAGCTTCATACATTCTCATACAACTTTGTGAATCCCACTGATTTCCGCAGCCCATTTTATATCCGTTTAATGACGGGATTTCCTCTTCCCAGTGTTCTCGTAAAATCGTTGAACCTTTCGGAATGTTCTCGTTAATCCATTCTGATGCTCTGACGGCAGTGTGTGTTTCTTTATAAAGATTAGTGTAAGAGAGTGCGTAGAAGCCGGTGGCTACTATCAACAATCCAATAGACCAGTTAGTCAAATTAGTATGGTGTGGCCTTTTATCTGTGACCCAGTCACGGATGTAAAAAAGCATTCTGGCCCCAATAATTATAAGAAAAGGCGTTAGAGGCAACATATAGCGGAGGAATTTTACCTGGAGATATCCGGTCAATAAGAAAAACGGTAGTATCCACGCGAGTATCAGTATATCCCCCAGCCCGCGTTGTCGTATTGCTAAAGAACAGGTAAAAAAGAGGGCGATCCATGAAATTATTCCTAAAGGTAGACCCAAACCAAAAAGTGCTATTTGTTTGATCTGGTAGAGATAAGGGGTGGTTCCTACATACTGTTGGGTGAAAGGAAGTCCTGAAGTTCCTCTAGCCATGTCGTATTGGCTTCCTACGTCACAGGCAAAATAATTGTTTTCCAGAAACTGTAGGAATGGTATAGGTA
>CAYVMY010000034.1:0-4146 GCA_964452695.1 uncultured Dehalococcoidia bacterium | reverse complement strand
TGGCACAGGCCGAGCCCAGTCTAGGAACGCATAAGGTGTTGCCAGGAAAAAAACAAATATTGATGCTGAAACTCCGAGCAACAAATTAATACTGAATAGTCCACTGCTTGATAGAGTTGGTCTGTAATGCAGGATTTGGAACGAATGGGTATTCTTTTTTGAAAGTGCGTGAGCTATGAAGAAAGTGAGGAAAATCGGGAGAATACTTATCTTACTTGCTAGGGCTAGGCCAAGGAAAACTCCAGCATATATAGAATCTCTTGGCCTTCCATAATCCATAATACGAGACATAAAATAAACTGAAGTAAGTACGAAGAAGGTTAGGAATGTGTCAACGGTGTAGAAATGGCTTAGCTGTATGTGAAGTACGGAAAGTGCGGTTAAAAGAGATGCTAACAACCCTACCTTGTTGGAATAGAGTCGTCTTCCTAATAAATACACTACTGCGACACTTCCTACGTCCGCCAGCGAGGATAGTATACGACCCAATATACTCATATCATGGAAATCAAGATGAGTTATAGGAGATATTATGGTTTTGGCTATAAAAGCCATATACATAGGAAGACTTCCATATGGGAACCATTGCGGGTTTAGAGGGCTATTTGCAGGATCAAATAGGGAGCCCCAAGACCCGCTAGATGGCCAACTCATATCATTGACATGGAATAATATGGCACGTTCATCAGGGTGGAATAAGTAACCTTCGTCCCAGTCGAGTCCATATAGTCTCAAACACATGGCCAGAATTACGATGGCAACTGGAGCGACTGTGACAAATCGACTTACGTAAGTTGTGGATGTTGTACGAATAAGATTAATCATTCGAGAGTAAGTATATCGGGAATTATCGAGGTGGTTTTATTCTGGTAATGGATGTTTAAGGGGCCGATGTTAGAGCATAGCTAGGGCAATATCGTTGTTACTGGAACTTTACAGTACGTTCACAATTACCGTGAATTCGCCCAAGTTATTTTCATATGAATCATCGTTAACGGACAGAAATAGCTCCCCAACGTCTGATACAGCTAGGAATCCAGAGTTGTAGACTGGTTCTATGTCTCCATCCTCTCCCACTTTGGCAACCAAGCATCCTGAAGGTAGCTCCACTCCAATAGCTTCATTTATAACGAATCTGTATGGGTGACCGTCTGGGCCGACATTTTCCCCAGTTGCTTCCTGGATATTACCATTTATTGAGAAAGATAGGCCCGGAGTGTCATCATCTAGGATTATCCCAGTCGATACCCACCCGAATTCTCTTGGGTCCCTGTCACTGGGAACGGTTATACTGGCTTGCACGGGCTCCATGCCCCTGCCTATGCTGGAGCTAACTTGGCTTGGTGGTCTGTCAATACCACCATAAATAAGCTCCCTCTTAAGGTATGCTCTGATCTCGTTATTTGTGGATGTAACTGATACTAATTCCCATCTGTCTTCTCCAAGGCCGTTCAGAGTTGGAGACGGATCGTCATATGAACCCAGAATTTCTACTCTATATTCCCACAGTGACATTGCTAACCCCCATTAGTAATGCAAGTTATGAACAGCAATTATATCAAGACTTGCCATAGTCGCTATTAGCTCTCTGTATATCTGTTAATTATATGGTAATTTGCGACGTTTCTTAGAGCAACGGCCGCATTTTGAAAACTGTGGAATGTAGCTATACCGTTCTCTGCGAACTGCTTTGTAACCCTCTCTAGAGTCGATTGATCCATTCTAGGATACCCATCATATAGACAGGCAACGACGGTTTTAGGAGAGTTGGATTGAGCTTCTTTTAGGATTCTTATGCGGTCCTCAAGCAATTTTTCGTCATCTGCTAGACGACTTCCAGGTAGTTCCAGAGCAACTATGTCTACATTGTCATCGCGGCTAAGGATTTGCACTATTCTCTCAAAGTGTTCTGGAGGTGCTTGTTGGATTGGATTTACGTAATTTCCTCCTATCATATTAAAGAAAGAACGTAGTTCCTCGTATGATTTGTCGGTTAGTGGTACGACTTTAAATCCGTGCTTCGAGAACACATTAGCCATGTCTGTAGAGTGTCCACCGGTAGAAGCATACATACCGACATTGAATCCGCTTGGAGGCGATACGAGGGTGAGTGCTTTTGCTGTATCTATCATTTCGTCTTGGCTCTCAATTGGAATTGCACCGCATCTCGCCATAAGGGCTGCCCATACGGACCCCGGTATAAACGCCGATCCAGTATGGGCAGCAGTAGCTCTCGCTGAGTCTTCTGTGAGACCTACTTTCCACACAAGAATGGGTTTCTTGGTACTTGCTTGCTTGAGGTCCTTAAAGAACCGAGCAGGCTCCTTTAATCCTTCAATGTACATGCCCACAATTTGAGTTTCGTCATCTTGCATAAAATAATCCATATAGTCTCCGACATCTACAATCATGCCGTTACCCATACTGATACACTTACTCATCTTTATTCCGTGGGCATTAGCTTCCAAGGACATACCGGTTGCCATGGAACCGCTCTGTGATATGTATCCGAAGTTACCACTTTCGTTATGGTATTGATTTGGTCCCTGACGTACCCCGGATGAAGGATTGAAGAGGCCCATACAGTTTGGCCCCATTATGAGTAACCCTGCGTCGCGGGCCATTTTGCTGATTTGGTCGTCCAACATAATTCCTTCTTCTTCACCGGACTCTTCAAATCCAGCGGTGAATATGTGGACTAAAGCGACCTCTTTCTTTATGCAGTCTTGGACTACGAGCGGTACGAACTTCCGTGGAACGGATATAGTTACGTAGTCTATGGGCTCAGGTATGTCCAGCATGCTTTTGAAGTTTTTTACTCCCAGTTCTTCGGCACCAGGCCATTCATTTTCATCTATGTTTACGTGGAAAACATCACCGTTGTGTTCTCTTATGGCTAAGTGTGACTTGAGCCATCTAAATTCATTATGTCTGGCCGCTCCTACGACAGCGATATTGCGTGGATTAAAGCCTCTTTCAAGCTTGGATATCATATCTTCTCGTTGCTTCGTGTTAGTCATGGTTCTCCTCGCGTTGGAAGTTTTCGAGGCGTCGTACCCGAGTTTTATCAGTATGTGAACCTCGTTATAAGTACATGATAACATAAATTACCGCTGATCAGACCGATGAGAATGTCGGTTTGCATGTGCTTAGTACTTTGTTTGTGTCGAAAAACAAATAAAGATTGTTGCGTTTTACATGTGTATCTAAATGTCCGAATCGGTTTAATCATATTTGATCATATTTTCTCTCATAATCGAATCGTGGTAGAATTCTTATGTTGCCTATAAACTAGTCAAGAGGAGATCCATGCCACCATTAGGTGTAAAAAAGTTTGCCAGAACTGAATGGCCCGTTGGAAACGCTAAAGATGGGTCTGTTGGTTACGTGAAAATAGGTTTGATCTCAGACACGCATGTTCCAGGAGCGATAAAGGAGCCTCCATATGAGGTCGCAAAAGCTTTTGAAGGCGTTGATCTTATTCTTCATGCAGGGGACATATACGGGGCGTCATGTATAGACTGGTTGGAAAAAATAGCTCCTATATGGGGCGTGGAATATCAGGGCTACGCTACCTTTGAGGGTGACGACCGGATTGCTGAGATGCGTACGGTTAAAATACTTGGCCACACTGTTGGTATTATGCATGACATAATGTTGCCTGGGGTCGCAAAAGAAATTCGACCGGGAGTTATAGAGGCTGACTTTCCTGGGCGAATTACTATGGCAGAAGCTGTTCAAAGAGTATTTGACGATCCTGTAGACATAGTGGTTTTTGGCCATACACATGAAGCTGTAATGGAGCACCATGACGGTGTTCTATTTGTTAATCCAGGTAGTCCTAGTTTACCTAAACAGCTGCGCAAACTTGGCACTGTGGCCATTTTGGAAGTTACTCCAGAGGATAAAAAGGCGCGTATCGTTGACCTATCTGACTTTAGCTAGTTGCTAACTCTGTCCGAGAGTCCCAGGGATAAGATAGTCGACAAGCTTGGAACGAGTCCGTTTTGTCTCCAAACTTCGTTGCCGCTACTGTCGAAAACGATGAACGTGGGAACAAATCCACCGTTGTACTTTTTCTGAATGTAACTACCTAGACTTGAGGCAACGTTGATTCTCATCACTAGGAAGTCTTCCTTCAGGTTT
>CAYVMY010000033.1:11477-12745 GCA_964452695.1 uncultured Dehalococcoidia bacterium | reverse complement strand
TCTAAAGATTATGGCCCTGATTCTACTCGCCATAGCTATCGCGTTTCCAACAAAAACATTGCGTATCTTAAGGAAAGCACAAGCAGATCCACCAGTCTAGGAAGAATACTTACAACAACTTGTAAATATTTAATCAGAATCTCTGCTAGACCTATTTCTCTATACCTCAGCAATACCCAAAGTAAACAATCAACTATTAAAGTGGTAAAATCCCCAAACCTATCGCCCCCAAATGACCCTCGCCGATCAAGTGAAAGCGTGAACATCAGCCAGAAAACTTCGGACACTGAGAAGGTCCACGATGAAAACGCCAAAGAAAATGTGAGACACAAGGTTCCACAAACAAAAACAAGGGGATCTGGTATACCAACCAGAAATCTCAACCTATGGTCATTGCCACCTGTATCACTCTTGAGTGATCCTCCTATCACCGTAACCTCCACTGATGCGGAAAAAAGGGAGACTTCTTCTCTGATCGAGAAAACCCTAGGAGATTATGGTATAGAGGTTGAAGTCGCGGAAATAAAACCAGGGCCAGTAGTCACAATGTTCGGCTTGGTCCCAGGGTGGGTCAGGCGGACCAAGCAGGTTAAGGAAACAGATTCACTGGGACAACCAGTTCTAGATGCCAAAGGCAAGCCAATTCTCGGCAAAGTGGAAAATAATACTCGAGTGAAAATAGACAGCATCGTGGCGAGGGAAAAAGATCTAGCTTTAGCTCTAGCCGCTCCAAGCTTGAGAATAGAAGCGCCTATTCCAGGAGCATCCCTAGTCGGCATTGAGGTACCAAACCCCACGCCCGCTGTAGTCACACTAAGATCAGTTATTGAAACTAAATCTTTCAAAGACCTACAGGCCAAATCGAAGCTTGCTTTAGCTCTCGGTAAAGGCAGTGGGGGAGATGTAGCTGTGGCTGATTTAACTAAGATGCCACATCTACTCATAGCTGGATCCACTGGAAGTGGCAAAAGCGCATGTATGAATGCCATCATATCGTGCATAATAATGCAAAGTTCACCATGGGAAACCAGGCTTCTACTGATAGACCCTAAACGAGTAGAATTGACGCCATATAATGGCTTGCCCCACCTTTTAGCTCCTGTGATAGTAGAGGTTGATGAAGCCGTTCGGTCATTGAAAGGGATGATATTTGAAATGCTACGTAGGTACAAACAAATGGAGGGTACCGGAGCCCGCAATATTCAAAGCTACAACAGCAAATTGCGACACCCAGGAAGAAAGCCCCATATAGTGTAAAGGAAAGACGA
>CAYVMY010000033.1:10943-11467 GCA_964452695.1 uncultured Dehalococcoidia bacterium | reverse complement strand
CATTCCATTATAAGTCTAGCTCAGCTAGGGAGAGCATCCGGTATACATCTCGTGGTGGCTACTCAAAGACCATCTGTAGATGTAGTAACAGGACTTATAAAAGCCAACTTTCCAAGCCGAATAAGTTTTGCCGTTGCCTCCCAAGTTGATTCCAGAACTATATTGGATTCCACAGGAGCAGAAAAACTTTTGGGGCGAGGAGATATGTTATTCCAACCCCCTGACGCACCTAAGCCACAACGTATACAAGGCGCTTTTCTTTCTGATGAAGAAGTGGACGCTCTCATGCACAACTGGAAAGCTCAACATGGACCATTGCCACCTGAAATTTCTCTATATGTTCCAGAAACAGATACATCCAAAGAAGAAAGAAATGAACTTGCTGGAGACGAACTCCTGGATCAGGCTATACAATTAGCTGCCAACTACAATAAATTGTCGACTTCTTTGCTACAAAGACGGTTAAGGATAGGTTATCCCAGAGCTGCTCGCCTGATGGACATATTGGAAGACGACGGGGTTAT
>CAYVMY010000033.1:4376-10933 GCA_964452695.1 uncultured Dehalococcoidia bacterium | reverse complement strand
ATAGGACCTGGCGAGGCTGGTAAATCAAGAGACGTTCTAATAGGTAGGAAAGGCATTATAGACAGCGAGAACTAATATGGTACGAGAGATTACCCATAGGCTAAGATCCATAATCGGACGTCAAGCGCCCACCACTAGTGAACTTGAACCAGACAGGGAAGATTGCCCACGCTGCCAAAGTTCCGTAATCAACAGCTCTTTATACTCTAAGTATAGGGTTTGCCCGTCATGCGGTTACCACTGCAACCTCACAGCTAGGGAAAGAATTTCAATAACAGCAGATTCAGGTACGTTTACTGAATCACAACGGTCGATGGTATACATTCCATCCCAAAGCCGTAACGCTCTTCTTGGATCAAAGAAACGATCAATAGCAAAACATAATAGGACTGGACTAACTGACGCTGTAGTAACGGGTACTTGCAAGATAGAGGGGTACCCCGTAGTTTTGATAGCACTGGATTTCCGATTCGTTGGGAGCAGTCTAGGGGGTGTAGCCGGGGAAAAAATAGCTTTGGCATTTGAAAGAGCTGCTCGAAGTAAACTGCCGGTAGTGTCTATATCCACAAGCGGAAAATCTACAGAACAGCCGGGAATTCTTTCTCTAATGCAAATGGCCAAAACCGCGTTCGCATCAAACCGTATCTCGGAAGCCCGCGTACCATACATATCAATCCTAACGAATCCAACTACTGGTCAAGTCTACGCAAGTCTAGCCAGGCATGCAGACATAATTCTAGCTGAACCAGAGTCCATGCTTGGCATGGCTCCGCCAGATGCCCATCAGAACAATGCTGCTACACAGTCTAAAACTTCCCATCTTTATGCTGCCGAGGCTCATATGGCACGCGGAATGATAGACAATATCGTACATCGCGAAAATCTAAAGGAAACCTTAGCCCTTCTCTTGGACTCATTTAGACCACAAATGTACACGAAGGGAAATCATCCAATCACTCGAGAAAAATCTCGATATGTCGGGCGCCCAGAACACAACAATCTATTTGAGTTATGGCCAAGCGGATGGACTTCAGTTGCTATATCCAACTCAGGGCAACGGCCTACATCTTTGGACTACGCTCAGCGCATATTCAATGACTTTGTAGAATTACATGGGGATCGACTATACGGTGATGATCCATCAATAATTGCTGGCGTTGGGATAATGGGTGAACACAGAGTTGCCTTCATCGGGCAGGAAAAGGGACATGAATTAACCTCCATACAAAGACGCCAAGGTAGAACCATGCCAGAAGGATACCGCAAGGCCCAAAGAATAATACTACTTGCGTCCAAATTCCAAATTCCTTTAATAACTCTTATAGACACACCTGGCCCTTATTATGGACGGGACTCCGAAGAGAGAGGGTTAGGAAATGCGATGGCTATAACCATGTCCATGTTGGCCCAAGCTCCAGTTCCTACCATTTCTGCTATAATCGGCGAAGGCGGCAGCGAAGGAGCTCTGTCACTGGGAGTTACGGACAGAGTTTTAATGCTTGAACATGCTCACTACATTGTAACCTCTCCGGAAGACGCTACAGCAATGCTATACAGAGATCAACCAAATCTTGGAGATGCAACCGAACCCTTACTACTATCATCCAAGGAATGCATTGAATTAGGCATAGCAGACGTATTAACCACAGAGCCAAGTGGTGGAGCCCAGAGAAATCCAGATGAAACTGCTCAAAATCTCCTGGAGGCCATAGAACGAGAGCTTGCCACACTCCTCGGCAGGAGCTCAAAACGTATCCTAAAGGACCGTTATATCAAGTATAGAAATATGGGCGAATACAGCAGCCATTTTAAAGTGGCAGTCGCCAACGAGATATCTCAACTGCAAGGGTATGTCGCACAAAGCGTCAAGGTTATAAAGAGACGTAGACGATCTAAACGTAAGGACTCGCCAAAGTCTTGAGCCGATATATCAAGGCAATCTCTCTCTTCATAAATATGTCGATCTACCAGAAGCACAGCCCCAATAAATCGCTAGAAAAAACCATAGATGCAGAGTAGCAGCCTTGTACCTAACATTCTAAATACGATAATTCCCAAATCATTATCGTACTATGGCATGAGTAAACCAATTATTCTTAGGTCTGATGGACCCTCATCCTGAGTATTCGAATTGTTATGAAGCCTATTTTTAACATTCTCTAATATCACATCAATCTTGTCTCCCAGAGACTCAATTCTTTTGCTGACATATTTCTCCACTGTATCTAAGGAGTCCTCCATAGCTCTACTGGGATGGCCATCAACCAAAGGTAATTCAACAAGGTATTCAAACAGCAACATACAATCCCGAGATCCTAACATACCTTCTTTAAGTAGAACACTCGATAAATGCCCTAGATTAGGATCGTCAAGCACAATCAGCCACTGCAGCAGTGCACCCATAATATGCGGGTCTCGATGTTTTCCTTCTTCCCAAATCTTCAGACGATCCTCTGTGAAATCTCTGAACCCTTTATAATTCGGATATGAGATGAAAGTGGTATTTGAAAACTCTTCGAGTTTCAACCAGAAAGCTCTTTCAAATTGTTGAGCCTGTGCTTCTTGAATCGCATCCATATTAAAATCATTCACAACGCTATGACCGGGGTTGATAACACCCTGCCTAAAATGTCCTAATTCATGCGCCAGTATACCTATTACCTTAATAGGCGATTGTTCTCCATTCACCAAAATAGTGGCCTTGCCCTTGAAATCTGTCTTAAGACCAGTACCCTTTGACTTGAGAGATTCTCTCTCAGATAGAATTTCACTATATTTAGAAGCTGGACTTGAGGCGAATCTATCAAAATACATTTGATCTATCTTGAGATCGAAATCTTCTCTCGACAACACTGCATTAGTTAATCTTTCATCATCAATGCTAGTTCCTGTGAGTAGATAGTATCCTGCATCAACTATATCTAAAACCTTTGTTAAACTATCTGAATCTATAGTGCTTGAATTAACAGATCCCGTATACAATATGTCAGTCAATGAAGACAACATCACATTCAATTCGTTCTCAGAATACTTAACATAAGATTTCTCATCAATTCGATCATTGTACACAAAAAATTCTTTCGAGAATGTATTGTCGTCTTCATTGAATTCTGTCACATAACCGTTCATATCCAACACTATTTTGACATCATGAATTCCCAAAGCAATCCTATCTCTACTCAAATCAATTTCCCAATCCTCAAACCACAAGAATTCATTTGGGCCTATCCCATCAGGCACTTCAAATACATTCACCAACCCGTTATCCAAATACAATCCTATTGAAAACGGTGTGTAAACAGGCACTGTACTGTTATTATGTATGGCTAGATCAACAAATAGGGTGTCATCTTGGATAATCAAATCATCAGTATAAGAGTCCTGTCCTAATGATAGAACAACAGGGCCATCCCAATGCATTCGCCAACCTGGTCTCAAGTTTGGTAATTCAACCGGCGTGGGCAGAGCATCAACAGATGAACCTTCCTCATCAACTAACCTTCGCGATTCCACTGGCCCCAACGACCAAGTAAATTCCTTTTCTAAAACGTTATTTCCCTCATCTGATTCTAATACACGGTCAGTCGAATCAATCTCTAATCTTAATGTATGTGTACCAGGTGACACAGTCATTATATCCATCAATATAGATACTTCATCACTTTTGATTGATTCACCTGACAATATATCCTCAACAAGCCGTCTTGAAACTAACACTCCATCCAAGAATATAGACACCCAAAAGCTCTGATCTATGCTCACAGTACCTTGGTTCTGAATGCCAAATTTCATATACGTTGGCACAGATGTAGATAATGGACCATCAAAAACATCCCCAGAATAAGACGTCGCGATCAATGCACTGCCCCATCCATCTGGAATATATGGCGCCAAGTCAGGAAATCTATCCATTTTGAATTCAGCCATACCTAATTGTGAATCGGACGAGAAATAGAAATCTTCTGCGGCCGTATTGTCTAGTTCATTGGTTTCTGATATTAAATCGGTAGAATCTACTCTCAGACTTAATTTGTGGTTCCCAATCTTCAATCTCAAGTAATCGTGTAATCCTATCCAGTCAGTCACCATAATATATTCATTGGCATTTAAACCTTCGCTTTGCCATCTCTCAATCAAGATATTATCCAAATACAAATCCACTACAAATGGATTTGTTAAATCGTCTTCACCTTCGTTCACCACGGCCCAACTAATATACACTTCATAATCTATGTTTATCTCCGACATACCATAAACCCCAGGGACATTGGAGATGCCAAGTGATGCCATCCCTGTGGATATCGGCATTGGCTTCAAGTTGACGACATCATCACTCACAAAGCGAGGCGTAGAAGTTGGAATCGCAGTGCTAACAAAAGACAAATCTGGGTCTGTGGATATAGGAGTGCTGGTTACCGTGGGATCAGTTTGGATATCGGCTATCTCCGTTTTGGCATCTCTAGAATTAATTTGATACCCAGGAACTTTGGCTTCTGGAGTCAATGTTGCAACTTCTATTTGCCTACTAACGTCACATCCGAAAGTAAACAACAAACTCAGTAGCAATAAACACTTGATTAATTTAACCATAGAGATGGCTCACGTAAATGTGGCGTCAATATATCTTGAAATTAGAACCTACACATTCTACATCATATAAAAGAGCAAATATCGCGATTCAATCTAAACTAAAACTGTAGAATCTCAAAAATACCATTCTAAAGCAGACATATAGTTTCTTGACAACCCATCATGCCTATGCTACGGTTGGCCGGATTCTGTATGCTGTATCGTCCAGATATCTACTGAGTCCAAGACCGAAATTGCACGGAGTCCAATGGTCCAATACCGCATCCTACAAAGAGACCTATCTGGGCCGAAACCGCACTCTAGAGTACTATCTGAAAGTTCATAGATACGAGTTCTTATGAGCACTGCCTATTCCAAGGAAACACGGGTCGTACGACTAATAGAACAATACGCTGATTTACTACAAACCAGAAGACTGATTGTAGCGAGTAACCGCGGCCCCGTTGAATACCACACAGCCACAGATGGATCTTTACAAGCTAGGCGCGGCAGTGGTGGAGTCGTCACTGCTTTGAGTAGCTTGACCAACTTTCTAGATTTCAGTTGGGTTACTAGTGCTATGGGTGAAGGAGATAGGCGAGTCACCGAACAGTCTGACAACGGACGTATAAAGTCATCTATCCCAGGGCACAAATTATCTCTAAGATACGTGGTCACACCTAGGAGAATGTACCATAAATTCTACAACATCTTCTGTAACCCTCTGCTATGGTTCCTTCAACACTACATGTGGAGCACTCCATACACCCCCAACATAGACGAAGCAGTATATGATGCATGGCACAGAGGATACGTTCCCGTTAACAAATCTTTTGCTGACGCGATCATAGAAGAGTCCAAACAGAGTGACCTACCACCCTATGTAATGCTTCACGATTACCATCTCTACCTAACCCCTGCGACTATCCGACAAGAATTACCAGAGGCTATGATTCAGTACATCGTACACATACCTTGGCCCGACCCTAGTTACTGGCAAATGATACCTATGTTCATGCGGCAATCAATTTGCGAGAGTTTGTCCAGTTGCGATATAGTTGCGTTCCAAACTCCGAGAGATGCCCGTAGTTTTCTTGAAAGTTGCGAACTTTTCCTTGAAAACGTTTCTGTTGACTACTCACTATCTACCATAACCACCAACGGCCATACAACGTTTGTCAAAGCGTATCCAATATCTATCGACGTAGACGAAATTAGGCAAATGGCAAATTCCCAAAGATCCTTGGATCACGAGACAACCATAAAATCATTGCTAGGTGAGAAGACCATCGTAAGAGTTGATAGAGTAGAACCTAGTAAGAATATTGTAAGAGGCTTCAGGGCGTTTAAATTAATGCTCCAACGTCATCCGGAGTTGATAGGAAAGGTCAGATTCCTAGCATTCTTAGTCCCCTCCAGGACTCACATAAAGCAATATCAACGTTATCTTGAGGAGGTTGACTCTATAATATCAGAGATAAACCAGACCTTTGGAAACCAAGATTGGCAGCCCATATCTGTTTTCTATGAGAACAATTACACACAGGCGATTGCGGCTATGAAACTCTACGATGTTCTGATGGTCAATTCGACCATAGACGGTATGAATTTGGTTGCGAAAGAAGGCCCAGCAGTTAACACTAAAAATGGATTGCTGATTCTCTCCGAAACCACAGGTGCTCACCCTCAATTGAGAGATGGCGTTATTTCGGTTTCGGCTACAGATATAGAAGGAACAGCTCAGGCACTTTACCGAGGAATAAATGCTACTATGTCAGAACGAGAGACACATGCCGCTACGGTTATAGACAAAATAGAAAAAGAAGACATCATAACTTGGTTACAATGGCAGGTAGAAGATATCACGGCGATTATACGTAAACTACCACAGAATTAATCAACAGAAAATCAATGAGCCAGACCTAATCCACGCACTCCAGGGGGATGTGGCTTCTTTGCGAAGAAGATAAAACCTACACCAATCAACA
>CAYVMY010000033.1:1291-4366 GCA_964452695.1 uncultured Dehalococcoidia bacterium | reverse complement strand
CAACGATAAATGTGCTGAATGCTACGGTATACCTCCCAGTCGTATCATATATCCAGCCAGCAACTATCGGCCCTGCCACTGTTGTTGGAACATGGAAAAGCTGATTAAACCCCCTTATCGTAGCGTAATTCTTACGCCCAAAATAGTCCCCTACAATAGCCATATAAACTGGAATTGCTCCTCCATATGATATCCCATAGATCACTACAAATACCCAAACCTCAAATATATTATCAGCCGCCATAAGTATATAAACCCCTACAGCCTGCATAAGAATAGTACCAACCATAATGTAACGTTTGTCTAAGTAATCCCCCAAAAAACCAAAACCCATCCTCCCAATAAGGCTAACTGAAACCATGCCGCCCAAGGCCGCACTTGCCTGAATAAGAGGTATGTCTCTTACTACCGTCAGGTAAACTATCTGGTGCACCACTATAGAAGTCATTGCAAATGCTCTCGCTCCAGTACCCAAAATAAGCATCCAAAACGAAAACGTGCTTAAGGCTTCTTTAACGGTGAAATCATATCCCTCCCCTTGCCTATCATCGGATGTAGAATTCAAACCACGATATCTCTCCACATTTAAATCAGTTTTTCCACTGTCCACTTCCAAGGGAGATTTCTCTTCATCTGTTTCGTTTTCGTGGATCGCCTCTCCATCAGGCAAATAACCATATTGCTCAGGCTTATGCCTAAGTAGCAAAGATAGGGGAATCACTATAGCGAATATTCCTAATCCAGCTACAAAAGAAGCTGTTCGCCACCCAAAACTATCGACAAGATAGCCAAGAAAAAATACAGTCAGCCCACTGCCCCCCGCACCCATGGAGAAAATAGCGAAAGCTCTAGACCGTTTTTTGATAAACCAAGCGTTGACTGCTGCCATGCTGGCATGACCAAAGCCAGTGTTATAACCGATAGACATCCATCCCGCATACAACAACACAAAGGCTACAAATGCAGTCACGTGGAACGGTCCTATCCTGAAGGAGGTGACCATACTCATCGCCATAAAACCAAATCCAGTAATAACCCCACCAATGATGGCCATTTTTCTAGGACCAAACTTATCCACCGCCCAACCAATAATAGGACCTTCGATTCCTCCCTCAAGCCGCGACAGAGAAATTACCGCGGCGCCAGCGGCTGCTGTCCACCCAAAATCATCCAGTAAGGCCTTGAAAAATATCGGAAATCCGTAGAACCATACACCCGCGCCATAGACATTTATCGCTGCCGCTGCGATAACCACATACCATCCAAAAAACAGCCTATTTGGTTTTATTGAGTCTATAAGAGACATTTATATAAGTTGAGGATTCGGAGCAAATGTTAAATAACGGTCATTCATCATACTCTTCGTAGTAGGAATCGTCCGCAACTACAGAGGTCTTGCCAACGGCAGATGTCTGAACATCTTTCTTCACCTTACGCTTAGGGAGCTTTTCAAGCAAATCACGAAATTCTCCAAGGTCTTCGAGCGAAGTCCCTTCAAGGGTTAGCATAACCCCATTCACTCCAGCCTCTTGAAGCATAGTAAGATCAGCTTCCAGAAGGCCTGTGGATCTAATTACCATCATGGGTTTAGATATTGAATCACCCAAGACCTTAATAGTCATCAAGTCCCTTAAAGTGAGTTCACGTTTGGTTTCCAATCCAGAAACCAAAACCGCTTCTATGGGCAAATCTCCGATTGATTGGCATAGTTCATCCGGCAAATCGAATGGAACGACCGCGATTTTCCCGATCTCCTCGCTACTAAGCAAGGACGCCGGCATATCTATGTCTGGTATAACGTAGAAATCTCCACCGTGCTCTTTAATTTCCGATGATGACTTACCAGACAATTTCGATGACCATACACCCCAAACTAATTCCGAAGCTATGCGTTTGGCAGAAGCCAATCTCGTCTTGGTCGGGCTTGATACCCTAATGACTATGTAATCGACAAGATTTTGCAAATCCGGCCTAGGTGATTCCAAGTCCATAAGCCCAGCCAGAACCATCCTAGGAGGTTTTTGGGAAGATCGATTGGCTCCAAATCCCATCGGTGCTGAGGAGATTGCACCGACCTTTAGCAATCTCTCTATAAATTCACTCATAAGCACCCCGCATAATTTGTGGCATATGCCCTAGATAAGCTTCCGGGCACCAAAAAGCGGGAGGCATACCCTCTGGCCTCCCGCCTAATTCTCTATCACTTAAGTTAGACTGACGATGGAAGATTACGTGGATCCTGCAACGCCATATCCTCGCCGCAGCACTGAACTCCACCTTCGCCAGCCTTAGTGCACAGCACCGTCGTTCCACATACGTTGCACTGATACCTTTTTCCTAGAGTATTAGACATTTTTAATCACCTTCGCCTATCGCGCTCAGCCAAAGTTGTGCGCAACCTATTTTTATTTCTTCTCCAGCGAGCCACCACAGGAACATCCTAATTCCCCGTCGCCGCCCTTGGTTACTATAAATTCCGCACTGCACTTAGGGCAGAAATATCTTTTCCCAGCCTCGTTAGCCAATTTAAACCCCCTTGTATCCACTATACCAAGTATACCAAGCCATTATATACATCCACCTATGGTAGGTCAACAATCGGCACACACAGCAAATTCACCCAAACAGCCCATTAATTGCTTCACATATTCGCGTCCTGTTCGTATTCTTCAACGAATTACACGAACAGTGTAATCGGATTGTTTCTTGACGATTTCGCCCACCACCATCGCATCTCCGACTCCATGAGAAATCAACGAATCCAACAGGCTTTGAGTTTTTTCTTGACTGACTGAAATAAGCAAACCACCAGAAGTCTGAGCGTCACTCAAAATAATTTTATCCTCGTATTTCAAATCCGCGGACCAGTCCACAAAAGGATCTACGAAATTAAGGTTCCTTTGTGTACCTCCAGGGAAGATACCATTACCAACCAATTCAGAAGCTCCTGGCAGTATCGGAAGATTTCCCATTTGAAGGATAGCAGACACCGCAGAGGCATCCGCCATAGATTTCAAATGACCCAACAGACCGAAACCAGTTATATCAGTACACGCGTTAACACCAACGTGAATC
>CAYVMY010000033.1:0-1281 GCA_964452695.1 uncultured Dehalococcoidia bacterium | reverse complement strand
TTATTCAATGATTCCATTACTTCTATAGCAGTATCTAAAGTGTGCGGATCCACCACACCAAGTATGCCGGCTGTAGAAATAATTCCTGTGACTATTGGCTTGGTCAGTACCAAATTGTCTCCCACCTCAGCGTGCGAGTTAGTCAACTGTCTGCCTGGCTCTATTAATCCTGTTACAGACATACCATACTTAGGTTCATCGTCGTTGATTGTGTGCCCACCAACTATCATAACTCCTGCCTCTTCGGCCTTGGCTGAGCCTCCTTTTAGTATCTCTGATAGAATCCCCAAATCCATTCCTTCCGGGAAACAGGTCACGTTCAGAGCCAAGACTGGCGTTCCTCCCATAGCATAAATATCACTTAGGGCATTGCACGCAGCTATAGCTCCAAAATGCCACGGGTCGTCCACTATAGGAGGGAAAAAATCTATTGTCAGCACCAAAGCCTGTGTGTCAGAAATCTGGTAAACGGCTGCATCATCAGAATTGTCTGTGCCAACCAAAAGGTTGGGGGCACTTATTTTGGGAAGTTGACTAAGAACCTGCGCCAAGTCCGACGGACTTAGTTTAGACGCTCAACCTGCACAATGAGCCAAGCTGGTTAAACGAATTTTTTCGTCATGCATTTTTAATTAACCTTTTACTTGATTTATTTCGATCTAAGTTCAATATCTTACATATCGTAGACACATATGAACGTTGAACATCGGTATTCAAATTGTAAGCTTCTGGTAACATGTATGCAAGGGAGCGTTTGTAGACTATAAGGCAAAGTATGTTCCTTGTACTTTGTCTTTTGGCATCAACTTTCGTAACAGCTTGCTGGACAAATACCAGCATGTTATATTCGTAAAAACCAATAACCATCGAAAGAGATTTGACTGCATAATGGGAAGGCTTGAACAAGCATTCAGTGCAATATATGAACAGGAAGATACTGGAGTAATCCCCTTCCTAACCGTTGGATTTCCCACATTGGAAGACACTCCTAAGTTAGTACAAGCCTTAGTAGATGGAGGGGCAAATGTGATAGAGCTAGGGGTACCATTCAGCGATCCCCTGGCGGATGGCCCAACTATACAACACTCCAGCTCAAAAGCTTTAGACCTTGGGGTCAATTTGGAAACATGCCTAACAATGTGCGACACTTTGCGGCGCCAAGGTATAGATATACCCTTAGTTCTCATGGGATACTACAACCCGATATTCCAGTACGGTATTCAACGTTTTGCACTATCAGCAAAAGAAAAAGGCGTGGATGGCATAATAGTAGCTGATCTT
>CAYVMY010000032.1:12638-13563 GCA_964452695.1 uncultured Dehalococcoidia bacterium | reverse complement strand
CTTCCTTGGTAGGGATAATCACGGGCTCAACGGGTGAGCATTTCGCCGAAAATGGTCATAATACTGTTGCATTCTGTGGAATCAGATATAGCTTAGACACTAACATATACCTGATGATATCTGTTTATGTGAGCGCTGACAGATAAGAGAAGGGGATCAACTTTATTTCGATGTCAGTTGGCCTGGTCTCTCGGGGCTGGATCGTTGTCCTTGATTGCTTGGATGTGTTTTTCCAAGTAAGACCTCTCTGGGGTATACGGAAGGCTGATTAATCCCCTATCCCTGATGGCCATCACTAAGGCGAAGTAGCCTAGGCTCCTGCCGAAAAATCCCGGTTGTGTCTCCATTGAATCTATCTGATCTATTGGTATATCGAACCTGCGGTTTTGTCCTAGTGTGCCTTGTATAATGACTATGTGGTCGTGCGTAAGAATGTAGGACGTTCTCCTCCAGCCAATATATCTCGGCAGTACCCATATTGTTGCGAGCAACATAGGGAGAAGTCCGAATGTTACTACGTCTATTACCATAGACACCAGCGCCAGCACAGCCCATGGGAAAGCGGGCCACAGCCATGCCCAACTGGATTGTTGGATCCTGAGGGCATCGTCTGGGATCTCTACCTGATAATTTTCTGGAGCTTCGTTTTCCATAGCATCTATTCTAACAAATTACGGGCAAAATTTCACACAGGTCTTTGAATTAGAACCATAATGTAATGATTTTGTAGTTATATTGTTCAATATCAGCGTATTGATGGTTTTATTTCTTATTGTTTCCTTAATAATATAAGCCCTACCTTTCTTGTCGACGCCTATCGGAGCTGCCATAGCACTTCCCTCGATATATAAAGGGCTACTTTGCCCTTAATTAGCATTATCTACTTCTCATACTATCTTATACTTCTTGTTGTCAAGGATAATTG
>CAYVMY010000032.1:3863-12628 GCA_964452695.1 uncultured Dehalococcoidia bacterium | reverse complement strand
CCTTCACTGAATGTGGATATCAATCCCAAGACAGTGATTTCACTGCTATCGATTTGTTCGAGAGTTATTGCTATTGCTACGGGTCGAACAGATAGCATGAAGAGTCCTGTTGTTAGTAGGGCCAAGAATGCTTGAATACCATTTGTAGACATAACCAAGAGGATTGCGCTGATACCTCCAACAACTAGCCCTACCATTGCTATCGAGGTTCTACCTATTCGGTCAGACATGCGTCCGACTAGGAGAGATGAAATACTACCAGATAACAGGAATGCTGACATCGAAAAACCTAGGAGGTTCGGGGAAAAGCTCAAGACTTCCTGCAAGTACAAAGGAGCCATACTCATGAACACTAATAGGGCCATGTTGTGGAGCAATAGCATCGTAAGGATCAAAATAGCTGATGGCGTTATGAAAGCTTTACATATCTTTATAAGTTGATTCTTGTCAAATGGCGTTCTTGTGGAATCTGAGATCATTCCGGTTAATTTTATGAAGATTAATCCCATTAAAACTGTTGGTATAGTGTTGATTTGAAGGACTTGCTGCCAATTGAATGCCACTAGGAGAAATCCGGTTAGCAGAGGTGCTAGAATTTCAGCTAGACTGCCGCCTAGTGTGTGAATTGCTAGTGCGAATGCTCTCCTGTCTGGCATCTTTTGTACCATGGTACCCATTGCTATAGGATGCCATGATGCTGCGCCAGCGGATCCTATGGTTAGGAAAAAGCATATCAGCCAATAATCTGAAGTCGCAGATGCTATCAACTGGGCAATTACTACCCACCAAAATGTTATCAGTAGAAATCTTCCACGTTTTGACAAGGAGTCTCCGATAATCCCTGCCGGTAAAGTTGCGATACCCGAGCCGATTTGTCGCAAAGCAAAAAGAAGGCCCACCTTGGCAGGACTCAATCCCATTGCCAAAGACATTGCGGGGGCAAGAAGCCATAGTGCTCCGCTGCCCCAATCTACGGCTGCGTGTCCTATTGGGAAACCCACCGTATATATCCATTTATCTTTTCTGTTCAGTTCGATATGAGTCTCTTGCGTAGCTTAGATTTGTTTATGTACCTATGCTGCCAACGAATTAGATGTCTTGAGGTTGGAATGGCGACAAATACATTAAATTTACTGACCTACGCCCATTCAAATTACTTTAACATAAACGTACAATAAAAATACGAAATCGCAATCCTTGTGTTGGTCAAAAGAAAATGAGCTATGTCATTTAGCGGAAGGCTGAGAATTCGTTTAGCGGCGTTTTGGAAACAGTAAATTGTCTGAATTGATACCCAGAGCAGAGGGTTGGAGGATAATATGTTACCTGTAAAGATATTGTTGCTTGGGTCTGGAGAATTGGGTAAGGAATTTGTAATAAGTGCAAAACGTATTGGATGTCACGTCGTGGCAGTAGACAGTTACTTGGGTGCACCGGCTCATCAGGTGTCTGACGAGTGTGAAGCAATTGATATGCTTGATGAAGAAACTCTCAAATGGGTAGTAGCTAAACATAATCCGGATATCATTGTTCCAGAAGTGGAAGCAATAAGAACAGAGCAGTTGATCGAATTCGAGCAACAAGGGATTCGGGTTGTCCCGTCTGGGCGGGCTGTAAATTACACCATGAATCGAGATCATATTCGTAATCTAGCCTCACGTGATTTGGGAATAAAAACTGACGAATTTGATTATGCTGAATCCGCTGGAGAGTCTATGGAGATTGCTTCTAGGATTGGCTATCCAGTAGTCGTTAAACCAGTCATGAGCAGTTCTGGTAAGGGTCAAAGTGTGGTCCGTGAAGCTTTGAAAATGGGTCAGGCATGGGACTACGCGTGTTCTGGCATGAGAGGTGATCGGGAGCGGGTTATAATCGAGGAATTCATTGACTTTGATTACGAAATCACTTTGCTTTCCGTGCGTCAGAAAAATGGAGAAATGCTTTATTGTCCCCCGATTGGCCACAGACAAGAACAAGGTGATTATAGGGAATCTTGGCAACCTGCTTCTATGGAACCTGATTTGTTATACCAAGCTCAATATATGGCTGAACAAATCACATCAAATTTGGGTGGGTACGGTATATTTGGGGTTGAATTCTTCATCAGAAAAGGTGAGGTGATTTTTTCAGAACTTTCACCGCGACCTCATGATACAGGTATGGTAACTATGGCCTCTCAAAATCTCAATGAATTCGATTTACATCTTCGCGCTATTCTTGGGCTGCCGATTCCTGACATAGAATTTTATGGTCCATCTGCGAGTGCCGTAGTGTTGGCAGAAGGTTACTCTGATTCATTTTTTTATACCGGTATTACAGAGGCTATGAGCGTTAGCGGCGTTGATGTAAGGTTGTTTGGGAAGTTATCCTCTAGACCTATGAGAAGGATGGGGATTTGTTTGGCTCGGGCGGATACCATAGAGCAAGCAAGGGAAAATGCATACAGTGCCAGCCAAGCTATTGATATTGTTTACCGTTAACTTAGCCAACGTATGGATAATCACTTAACTTATATATAAATATTGATAATCCAGCTTATATATGATTGATTTCTTGGCAGATTTGAATGTGGTGGATTGAAAATAGGGATTTGATAGTGTCATAATCCTATGGATATGACTCAAATTCCTGTTGGCTTAGGAGAATCATCAGACACCTTGTTTGACAGGGTGGGTGGGAAACCTTTCTTTTCTGATCTTGTAGATAAGTTTTATACGCTTGTATCTAATGACAAGGTTCTAAGGCCCCTTTACCCGGAGGATCTTGAGCCAGGAAAAGGATTCTTGGCAGGATTTCTCTCTCAGTATTGGGGAGGTCCTCCTGATTACTCTGCAGAGAGAGGTCATCCAAGGCTGCGTCGCCGTCATATGGCATTTCCTATTGGGCAAATAGAAAGGGATTCTTGGGTTAATCACATGAATAAAGCACTTGATTCCATGGAAATATCTTTAGATGATAAGGCTGCTATGAAGGAGTATTTTGAGAACACTGCTACACTAATGATGAATGCATAGACTTGGGGTAAGCTTCCGAAAATCCTGTTCATTGTCTAACCTAGGTGTAAAATAGAGACTTAAAGTACTGCATCTCCTTCTACGTTAATTGCATCACATTCTGTTGATAGAGTAATACAATACGGTTAGGAAACAGGGAATAGGGGTAGTTGGCTTATCTGTTGGAAACCCGAGGCTCCAACTCCTAACAACCTGAATTCCATACTGGGATTGTATTCCCTGTGAAAAATGTTCTTTACTGCTTGGTAAATTACTTCAGCATCGGCCGTGGAAGATTTGAATGTTTCTTGTCTTGTGAATGTTGCAAAATTCGTGAGTCTGAATTTCACAGTTATGGTGCTGCATCTAAGGTTTTGCTTCTGAAGTCTTTGCGATACCTGTTCTGACAACTGCTTCAATGTTTCCTCTAAAGTATATATATTCCCAGTATCCGACATAAGGGTTGGTTCTGAACTTATGGATTTTGCATCTCTATGTGCCTTTACTGGCTCGTTATCTTGGCCAAGGGCTTTCATTCTTAGGTCTATGCCACGTTTACCCAGCACTCTTTGAGTCCATTTCAGTTCCTGATCCGCCAGATCTCCTATTGTGATAATCCCATGTTTCCGCAACAGGTCTTCTGTTCGGGGCCCCACACCCCAGAGTAAGTTTACCGGTAGTGGCTTTAAGAATGTTTGCTCTGATCCTGCATCAATTAGTAACATTCCGTCCGGCTTGGCGATTTGAGAGGCTATCTTAGCTACTGTTTTTGAGGTTCCACCGCCAATGGTAACCCGTAGGCCAATGAGGTTGTGAATGGTGCTTTTTAGACCTTCTGCAACATCTTGTACCATATCTCTAGGCACTTGTTTGCTTATATCGAGATAAGCTTCATCCAGGGACAAAGGTTCCAAAATGGGTGTGAGCCTTCGGAAGACATCCATTATATCTGATGAGATTTGTTTGTATCTTTCGAATCTTGGCCTTACCCTGATGATGGATGGATTAATCTGTATGGCTGTCCTCATGGGCATTGCGGAACGTATACCATATTGTCTGGCTTCATAGGATGCTGCTGCAACGACTCCTCGCTCGGATGGGGACCCACCTACGACAAGGGGCAATCCTCTGTACTTTGGGTTGTCTAATTGTTCCACGGAGGCATAGAAGGCATCCATGTCTGCGTGCAGAATATAGGTCCAAGCGATTTTTTTCATATTGGAACCCCACCTTAACGCATGGTCAAGATCGGCATCCCCAATCCAGAACCTTCTGGGGATTATTGTTTTGTGATGTTAGGTTTGACGAACCGTCGGTTTCTGTCATGACCATATCGCGCATAGGTCATGATATCCAGACTAATATGTAGCCATTATTGGTCAGCATCCGGTAGGAAATCGTTGCCGATTATTTGGTCTTGTTCCAATTGTACGATTTCAGATTCTGTCAGTCCAATTAGTCTGGTTAGTATCTCGTGGTTGTGTTCTCCAAGACAATTAGCGGGTATTCGGATTCTACCTTGGGATCTACTCATTTTCCATGTCATACCAGGATATCTGTGTGTACCGGCCTCTTTGTGTGTAACTTGTTCGAAAAATCCACGGTCATTGAGTTGAGGGTCGCTATAAATCTCACCGAAATCCAATACAGGCCCACATGGTATTCCTGCCTTTTGTAGTTTATGGAATAATTCGTAATGGTCCCAGGTTTTTGTCCATTCCGATATATGTAAATCAAGTTCATTCTCATTCGATTTTCTTGATGACTGATCGGAAAACTTGATGTCTTGAGCCCATTCCGGATTATCCATCACGTTAACCAACTGTTGCCATTCCTGTTCGTTTCGGCAAGCTATGGTTACCCATCTATCGTTAATTTCGTCTGGCAGGTTTGCGGCTGGCTGAGATGGATAGCATCCATGAGGTGCCCAGACCCTATGGCGATTCCCCATTCTCTTCGCTACTCGTCCGTTCATTACGTAGTCCATCATCAACTCGCCCATGTGTGGCATAAATGCCTCGCATTGTCCGAAGTCTATGAATTGACCTTTGCCAGTCCTTCTTTTGTGAAAAAGGGCGGCAAGAACAGCGAACGGAACGTTTGATGAGGAAGTAGCATCAGTATGTACCATGCCTTGCATTTTCTCTATTTCTTGGTCCTCGTAGCCCCTTATGGAAAAATGACCTGTCATAGCCTCCGCGCTGGTGCCCCAGCCTTTGTAATGTTTGAATGGTCCGGTATTTCCAAACTGAGGCATAGAAACCATTATGATCTCTGGGTTTACCTCTCTCAATGTATTGTATCCTATGCCAAGACGTTCCATTATGCCGTAGGCATAATTCTCAATTACAACATCGCTGACAGCAACCAACTTTTTATACATCTCAACACCGGTTGGATGTCTTAGATTTAGGGTGACACCAAATTTATTTCTATTCATTCCATTGAATATAAAATGACGGTTCCACGGCCTTTCTGTTGAATCCCCGTCTGGATAGCCCCAAAGGAACATTGGGGCTCCTTCAGGTTTTTCTTTAGGAGGGTGAAGTTGTCCTCTGGTGGTGAATCTTTGTATAGATTCAACCTTTATCACCTCAGCGCCCCAGTCAGCTAATAAGGTACAGGAAAATGGCCCGGCTAGTACGTCTCCAACATCTAGAACTCTTATACCTTCCAATGGTAGCTTTGTCATTTTTGCCTCCTATATGACTCCGGATGCTTGTAAGTTTGATAATTCTTGCTCGGTGTACCCGAGTTTACCTTGGTATATTTCGTTATTGTGTTGCCCAAGGAGAGGGGCTGGCCTTCTTATTTGCCAGCCGCCTTCCTGGAGTTTAAATGGCGCTCCGGGGTATCTGAAATTGCCGGCTACTGGGTGATCTATCTCCACGAAGAAACCTCGTTCTTTGTTATGGTGATCCTCAGCTACCTCACCTATGTCAAAAACTGGCGTTGCGTTGAGGCCGATTGCCTGGGCCTTTTCAGCTATATCCCTTTTATTCTGGTTCATTAGCCATGGCATTACAATGTCTGAAAGTTCATCTCGGTTTTGCATTCTAAGGGCTGGTGTTAGGAATCTAGGGTCTTCACCAAGCTCGGGCATTTCCAGGAGTTGTACCAGCTTGTTCCACATCCTGGGGTTTCCGCCCGCTGTCCTAAACTGAACAAATCCGTCAGCGCAGCTTACAAAGCCGGCTGCCGGCGCATCGGCCCTATGTGGGATCTGGCCGGAATAGCCGTAGCCCGTTAACCCGGCATCTGTGGCTCCTGCCAGTATTTCTTGTACGGATACATCGACCTCTTGTCCTATCCCTTGGAATTGTGCTCCAAAGAAGGCGAACATAGTTGCTGATGCCGCTTTACTTCCCGTCAGGTATTGGATGACATTACCCGCGTATTGTACTGGGGGTTTGTCTTGCTCTCCCATACGGCCCATCCTACTTCCAAGAGCGAACGCTGTAAGTTCTGTAGCCTTATAGTCTTTATATGGGCCGGTTTGTCCGAAGTTTGATATGTGTGTAAGGACGAGGCGTGGATTGTGTTGTGAAAGTAGGTTGTAATCTAACCCGAGGCTTTGGAGGACGCCAGGGCGGAAGTTTTCTATGATTATGTCTGAGTCCTGGGCTAGTTTATTCAGTATTTCTATACCTTGTGTTTCTTTGAGGTTAAGAGTCACACCGAATTTATTAGTGTTGAGGTGCATGAAGAGGCCACTTTTTTCGGGGTGTGCTATGTCACCTGGGAATGGTCCTTCGTATCTGGAAGGGTCTCCTGTTTCAGGTCGTTCCACTTTTATGACATCTGCCCCATAGTCTGCAAATAGTTTAGAGCAGTATGGTCCTGCTATGTGGTGGGTTAGATCCAGGACTTTTACTCCTGATAAAACTTGATCAGTCATCTCATACTCCTTGGCGGATATATATTGCGATTTTCCTTATATGGTTATTTTCATTTGTTTGGTTTTGCTTTCCATCGGAATTGTGTTTAGAGCTAGTCTTATATGGGAAGACTAGTTCGCTGTAAGTGGCTTGTCAACTCTATTTGCGTGTCATTGAGTATAACTAGTGTTTAGGGAAACAATCTGGCGAATTGTTTCCCTAAACTGGTACCTGAGGGTCCGCTATACGAGATTGACTTATTTTGGTGGCCTAATTGAAATCTATGCAATATATAGGTATTGATAGGCACAAAATTGCAATCTAATGTGTAGTATACTGTTGATATAGTTGGAATGAAGATTGGGTAAGTTATTCCAAGATCCTGGGGTTACGATGTTTGAGTTAGTGTAATCTGACGAACCTAATGGGTATGGTTAGATCGGGAGTTTCGAAAAGTGAGTGATCAATCAGAATCTAGTGGGAACCAGGTAGAACAAAATTCCATTCCTAATCAGGTGGAAAGAGCCGGATGGGGGATGATGTTAGGCCTTGCGTTGGGCCACGCCCTAAAGCACTTCTATCAGCAGGCTTTTCTGTTACTTATACCTTCCTTCAAGGCAGCTATGATGCTAACAGATGTGCAGGTTGGGTTATTTGGAACTGCTAGAACTGTATTTAGTTCCGTTATGAATATTCCCGCAGGCATTATTGCGGACCTATGGAGAAGTAAAGTAGGCCTTATATTGTCTACAAGCCTTGCCAGTCTTGCCTTAGGGTACCTCTTGATAGGATCCTCTAGTAACTACTGGGTGGTACTGCTAGGTGTGTCTGTCACTGGATTGGGTACCTCTTTATGGCACGCTCCGGCGTTCGGTACATTGGGAGCCATGTACCCGGAGCGTAGGGCTACGGCCCTGGCTATACATAGGATGGGTGGCTCTATTGGCGATAGTATATCCCCCATAGTTATGGGGATTCTTCTTGGTGGTTTTGCTTTTTGGGGGTTGAATTGGAGTGGACTGGAGTGGAGAACATTAGCGTTAATACTAGTTGTTCCTGCCTCCTTAAGTTCGTTAGCTGTGTTGATATTCTATGGGAGAAGTGTAGGCGTCCGAGGGACCCGTGGGGCCCAAGGATTTTCAGCCTATATGATATCTGCACGAAGCCTTTTAACAAATCCAACAGTAATAAGCATGGTCGTGCTTACAAGTGTTAGAGCAATGGCTCACAGTGGGCTGAGTATCTTCTTGGTTGTCTATATGGATGAGGATCTAGGTTTCCCGGTGTTCAAGATTGGTTATCATATGGCTCTACTAACCCTTTTTGGAGTTGCATCTGCTCCGCTAATGGGCCTGATATCTGACAGAATAGGCAGGAGGCATGTTATATCAGTATCACTCACGTCTATGGCCATGTTGATATTTGCTATGATCCCATTTGGAGAGGGTATGGCTTTCACGGCTATTCTTGCTTTGCTAGGCCTGTTTTTATACTCCGTTAACCCAGTTATGTTAGCGGCGGCGATAGATGCGGCTCCATCAGGCACGGAAGCATCAGTAACTGCACTGATGTTTACAGGTCCAGCAGTCTTTGGAGCGATATCTCCTATTATAGCTGGATTGATGAGGGATAATTTCGGCATGCAGGCGGTATTTCTCTATGCATCTGTCATAGTTGGCTTGGTGGCGGTGGCGTCTTTATTTGTACCTATGGTTAGAGTGTCCAATGATGATGGAAGCTAATATTTTATTTAGTTTCTACTGATGTATATGCGAGTATTCAAGCCAGGAGAAGTTAGGGGTGGATAGTGGACTTTGGCAATAACTATACTCAGGAACAGGATGTATTCAGAAGTCATGTGAGGGCATGGTTGATGGAAAATGTTCCAAGTGGT
>CAYVMY010000032.1:0-3853 GCA_964452695.1 uncultured Dehalococcoidia bacterium | reverse complement strand
CATGAAATTGGGACGTATGGGTTGGCTTGCTCCTTCCTGGCCACAGGAAATGGGTGGTGCTGGCCTAAGCGAATCATTGGAAGTCGTGTTCCGCGAAGAGTTGTTGGATCTGAACCTCCCATCCATTGGCAATAATCCGCGATGGATTCCAGCTATGATTGCATGGGGAACTAGTGAACAAAAAGAACGTTATATTTTGCCAGCTATTAGAGGTGAGACAATTACTTGGCAGTTGTTTACCGAGGCAGAGTCAGGAACGGATTTAGCAGCAATACAAACATATGCCGTGCGAGAAGATGATAAATGGGTGGTAAATGGTCACAAGGATTTTATAACAGGTCGTTTTGATCCTGATTTGCTATTCACTTTGGCAGTTACAGATGTTACTAGACCCCAGCACATTAATTTGGGGATATTCATGATTGATGCCAGACTTCCCGGGATAACTATAGTGGACCAAAATCTTCTTGTGGGCAGCGAAAGGCATGTCATATTGGATAGTGTGGAAGTTCCAGATAGCTGTCGTATAGGTGGTCTATATCAGGGTTGGGAAATAGCTCAAACTGTGCTGGAGGGCGAGAGGGAAGGTTTGCCCCTTGGCCCGGAGGACAGCGCTACAGTGCACAGTATCATGCGATATCTGAGCGACCAGAGTAAAACTTAAGTTTAGATCCGTATTAGAGGACAGCATTATCGTTTGGAGTTAATTGTATCTTGACCCTATTCCCACTTGCTATTGACTAGCTTATAGGGCTATGCTAGCCTTTCTCGACGGGTGACCCCCGTAAGATGAATTTTTAGACAGAAGCTCTGTGCAACAAACTTCGATTCTCCCTCCCGTTAGAAGAATTACTAGGGCCTATCCGTTTCTTAAACGAACTCAGAAAGGCTCTATCCAACACACTCCTTGACCTTGCCAGTGTTGATTAATTTTTTGAGGGCTGCGTATTTTGGAGGGACGGTCCGGATGTGAATAACTGGCTTCGAATGCTTGAAGGAGCACGTTCCTTTGATAAGGCGGGATTTTTGTTATTGACTAGATTGGAGAGGCTATGTCCGTAAGTTTGTATGACACAACTTTAAGAGATGGGGCCCAGCAAGAGGGTATATCTCTGTCCGCGGAAGATAAACTGAAGATCACGCTAAAACTTGATGAATTAGGTGTGCACTATATAGAGGGGGGGACTCCAGGGTCCAATCCTAAAGACGTTGAATATTTTCAGAAAGTTAGGGATCTCTCTCTTAACAATGCTAAGATCGCTGCATTTGGTTTGACGCGCAGAGCAGGATCTAATGTCGAAGAAGACGATAATATCAAAGCACTTTTGGAGTCACAGGCGGAGATAATTACCCTTGTGGCAAAGAGTTCTGATATCCAGGTAACTCAAGTTTTGGAGACAAGTTTAGAGGAGAACTTGTCTATGATATTTGATTCTGTTTCATATCTCAAAAAACATGGGCGTACCGTTTTTTTGGACGCAGAGCATTTTTTTGATGGGTATCGTTCTAATCCAGATTATGCCATGAGATGCCTGAGCATTGCCGCTGATGCGGGAGCGGACAGTCTGGAACTGTGCGATACAAATGGTGGGGCACTTCCGCATGAGATTGAGACAGCGATTGTGGAAATATCAAACAAGATTGATAGGCCTTTGGGAATACATTGTCACGATGATGCTGACTTAGCAGTAGCTAATACCTTAGTCGCTGTGGCGGCAGGTGTGTCAAATGTGCAAGGTTCTATAAATGGCTATGGAGAACGGTGTGGGAATGCTAATCTTTTGTCGATTATAGCTAACCTAAAGTTGAAGTATAACATTGACTGTGTGAGCGATGATCAATTGGGTTCCCTTACAGATGTTTCTCACTATGTTAGTGAGGTTGTTAACATACCTCCGGATAGTTCTCAACCGTATGTCGGCTCCAGTGCATTTAGCCATAAAGGGGGTTTGCACGCTTCGGCAGTAGCCAAGATGGAAGATAGCTATCAACATATATCACCCTCCAAGGTTGGTAATGAAAAAAAGGTTTTGATATCCGAGCTTTCGGGTAGGAGCAACCTGCAGTACAGGATTAAAGAATTAGGATTGGAAAAACAAGTAACCACCAGACAAGTGTCTGACTTGTTGGAGAATATAAAGTTAAAAGAAAGTAAGGGTTTTCAGTACGAAGGGGCAGAGGCTTCATTTGATTTGATGGTAATGAGAAATCTTCCAGACTACGAACAACCTTTTGAACTTGTGGATTTTATGGTATTGGTTGAAAATAGACGTAGAAGCTCATTGGATCGTGATAATGAGGATATGTTAGCAGAGGCTATGGTTAAGGTGAGGGTCGGAGAAGAACTTAACCATACGGTTGCCGAAGGCAATGGGCCAGTCAATGCTCTGGACAACGCCTTACGGAAGGCTCTGATTGAATATTATCCATCCCTAGACCGAGTAAAATTAGTGGACTATAAAGTCAGAGTTGGGGAGCAAGGTCGTGATACTCAGGCAGTGGTGCGGGTATTGGTGGAATGTAGTGATGGAGGGCGGCAATGGCAGACAGTAGGTGCATCTGGTAATATAATCGAGGCGAGCTGGCAGGCATTGTCAGATGGGTTAGAGTATTTCCTTACCTTGAATCGTTAGTATTTTATTTGTCATACAACGGAAATGTTGTGTTTAATCTGCAGCTGAGGAGTTTCCATTGGAATATGGTGTCAATGTCAAAATTGGGTCAGGTGAGACTAAGCTAGAGGTGCAGTGCGCTCATCAGAGCGGTCTTATTTACGTGGTTCCTTCAGAAGCGAGTTGGGTTTGTCAGCCAGAGTACATTCACTCCCATGCCATAGCAGGATTTTTTAGGGAGCTAATGGAGATGAATGATTCCAGGGTGACTGATCTGATGCAGCGGTGGGGGCTGTACTACAGAGCTAGGGAATTAAACGACGAATAGTTTTTCTTGCGCTCACTGTATTGGAATAGGGTGTCTTATGGTTTATTCTATCTAGCATTGGCAAATTGTACCAATTTTAGCCAGTGAGTTCGCCAGCCTCTTCTAGCTCGATAGGGGAAGAGTCGAACAGATTTTGAAGGGCATCACCCTCCACTGTCTCATATGTGATCAGGTATTTGGCTATCTGCGCCAACTTCTTGCTATTATTTGTTAGGAGTTCAGTCGCTTTCGTATAGGCGTTGTGGATTAATTGTCTTACCTCTTCATCTATTTCCTCAGCTATCCTGTCACTGTAGTCCCTTTGTTCGGATATTTCCCGTCCTAGGAAAACCAACTCCTCCTTTTTGCCGAATGTCCTAGGACCCAGTTTCTCACTCATGCCGTATCTAGTTACCATATTGCGTGCAAGGTTAGTTGCTGTTTCTAAGTCATTGCTAGCACCGGTTGTCACTTCGTTGAAGTTAATCTCCTCTGCCACTCTTCCGCCAAGAGAAGTAGCTAACATATCCTCAAATTGGCCCTTGGTCATCAGATATCTGTCTTCGTTCGGTAGTAGTCTAGTGTATCCACCCATAGTGCCCCTGGCTATGATAGATATCTTTTGGACTGGATCGGCGTTGGGAAGGAGTCTTGCTACTAAGGCGTGGCCGGCCTCGTGGTAGGCGGTTATTTCTCGTTCCCTGGTACTTATCACTCGACTCCTTCTCTCAGGGCCCCCTATAACTCTATCTATTGCCTCAGCAAATTCGTCCTGACCTATTTCCTTTTTTGCTCGTCTTGCAGTGAGGATCGCAGCTTCGTTTACAAGGTTCGCGAGATCGGCTCCACTGAAACCTGGCGTTTGTTGCGCGACAGCGGTTAAATCTACGTCCGAAGCCAGCGGTTTTCCTTTGGAGTGAACGTCTATTATCTG
>CAYVMY010000031.1:10634-13808 GCA_964452695.1 uncultured Dehalococcoidia bacterium | reverse complement strand
GATCAGTTAAACCCATTTTTCCCTAATATAATGGATGTTCAATTCACCGCGAATATGGAAACAAATTTGGACCAAATCGCCAATGGGAACAGGCAATGGGTGTCTGTACTCAAGGAATTCTATGATCCATATCATGAAATGTTTCTGGAGGCTGAAGCATCTATGCCTAAGGTAACAGTCCAGAAACCTACAGGGGAATCGTGTCCGGAGTGTGAGCGTCCGTTGGCAGAGAAGGTTGGCAGAAATGGGAAATTTATAGCCTGCACAGGGTTTCCGGAATGTAGATACAGCAAACCTTTTGTGGTTTCTACGGGGGTTCTATGCCCGAGGTGCAGTGGTGATTTGGTCCAGAGACGTAGCCGAGGGCGCGGTCGGGTTTTCTATGGATGTTCGAATTATCCAAACTGTGATTTTTCTGTTCAGCAACGTCCAATATCCTACCCGTGCCCGGAGTGTGATGGTCTGCTGGTGGAAGCCTCTAAGGATATGGTGCGTTGTACTTCATGTAGCCATCGTGGATTAGCTCCCTCTGAGGCCACAGTGTAATTGGTGTGACTATCGATAAGTTAAATGTAGAAGCATATGTCCTAGAATATAGAGAATATCTCAAAGGGCAGAGGCATTTGTCAGATCTTACTATTCGTAATTATCAGGATGATCTGAAGCCATTTGCAGAATTTGGGGATATTCAAGGTCTTCAATCGTTTGATCAAGTTGACCGTTCCGTTTTGCGGCTATACGTTTCATGGCTCATGTCCCGCAGATCCATTAAGGAATCGAGAGGAATTTGGAAGATAGGGCATATGAGAGCAAGTGTGGCAAGGCTTTTAGCTTCACTACGGTCTTTCTTTCGCTATCTTATTATGATCGGTGTGGTGGCACACAATCCTCTATGGTCTCAAGGTACTAGGCAGTCTAGATCACTGATTCCCAAGTCTGATAAACGATTGCCGAAACCATTGGGTAAGGATGAGGTTTCAGCGCTCATGGATGCTCGGCACTACCCAGAGATTTCTCAAGGCACTAGAAAAGAGTCCCTAATGTTAAGGGACTTTTCAATTCTCGAACTGTTATATGCTACGGGCATCAGAGTTAGTGAATTAGTTAGCCTGAATGTGGAAGATATCAACTTCAATGAAAGAAGACTACGGGTATTGGGCAAGGGACAGAAACAGCGTGAAGTAGTTATGGGCAATCCAGCCCGGAAATCTCTTGAAGTATATGTGAAGAATATTAGACCTGGAGTTAAGCGAACCATTGAAACGAGAGCTGTTTTTTTGAATCAATTAGGGAGTCGGCTAACTGCTAGGAGCGTACAGAATATCGTTAGAAAATATGGGTTGCAATCCATTGGTGCGTCCATCCATCCACATACACTTAGGCATACCTTTGCTACTCATCTTTTGGATGGAGGAGCTGATCTAAGAATCGTACAAGAATTACTTGGGCATTCTTCACCAGCTACCACCCAGATATATACTCACCTTAGCTTGGCTCAGTCTAGAGAAATCTATCTTAATGCTCACCCGAGAGCCAGTCGAGGTGCGGATGGATTGTAGATACCAACATGTTAAGGAGCATCCGCATTTTGACATGGCTACAGTTATGCTCATGAGCTATCCATTATGATAGTTATAATCAGGTATGAGAAATTTTTTTGAAGAAGCACTCGAAACCATAGCTCTTGCTGTTTTAATTTTCCTAGTTCTTCACGTCAGTGTGAGGAATTATAGAGTTGAGTTATCAAGTATGGAAAATACTCTCCTTCCGAAGGATAGAGTATTGGTCAATAAACTCGTTTACTCCCACCTTGACCCAGTAAAGGTGAATAATCTCATGCCATTTTTGTCTCTAGAGGATAATGGGGAAATATTTTTCTTTCGCAAACCGACACGTGGGGATATTATAGTTTTTCAATTCCCAAGTGACCCTACTCGAGATTTTGTCAAACGAGTAATTGGGTTGCCAGGGGAGACCATAAAAATCCAATGGGGAGAGGTTTTCATAGATGGTGTTCCACTTCAGGAGTCTTACATTGAGGAAAAAGATGATCGTACTATTACTCCGTTTTTAGTTCCTGATAATGCTTACTTTGTAATGGGAGATAACCGCGACGGAAGTAGTGATTCTAGGGATTGGGGGGCCGTTCCTTTGGAAAATATTGTCGGTAGCGCATGGATACGATATTGGCCTTGGAATAACTGGCCTTTGCCAGAGGTATCGTTTCTAAATAATAATCAAGACTTAGATGTCGCGGAAAATGTCGTTGATAAACCAGCCTAGCTAATATAAAATCTCGACTAGCAGTGGGCCGTTAGCTCAGCTCGGCAGAGCACCTGACTTTTAATCAGGGTGTCCAGGGTTCGAATCCCTGACGGCCCACCATTATCAAATAAGGCATGTTGTTGCTTTAAGCACTTTTGGGCCATCGTAATGTATTGATGGTAGTTGTATACGATATGAGTTCAGTTACCTGACTTGTAAATCTGGTTATTGTGAAGACAGGATCAAAGTCATCCAATCCTGAGCATATAATCTGCCAAATCTTGAGGGAGTGGAATGAGTTCTTAAATGAGGTTTTCAACCGAAAATATAGCATTGGTAAGTGCCAAGCACCCTTGGTTTATTGTGGCAATGTGGATTGCGGTGTTGGCTGTTTCTGTAGTTCTAATCCAAAATCTGCTGCAGGATGCGCTTGATGGCACAGGGGGGCCTACGAGAACTCTTGAGCATATGAAAGCTCAACAGCTTATTGAAGATAGGCTTGAGATAGATATTGAATCCTCCTCTGACTCAGATCAATCGGAATTGAGATCCGATGGTGAATCTAGTACAAGCGAATTTATCCTAATGACTTCATATTATGGGGATATCACCGAGGAGTCTTTTCAATTATATGTTGAAGATGTTAGGAATAAACTTGATGAATTTGAGGGGATTGCTTTAGTTGGGACTCGTGAAGACTATGTTCCAATTCCTTCGCAAGATGGAACAACAATAATGTTTCAGGTAAACATTATTGTTGGCGATGGGCATAATGTAGATCGATTCACCAGTATTCTTGCAAGTCTCGAGAAAGATGAATTTGGTGTTTACGCGTTTGGTGATGCAACGATTAATGCTGCATTCCAAGAATTGGCTGAGCATGATCTGCTTGTTGGCGAATCGATTGGA
>CAYVMY010000031.1:0-10572 GCA_964452695.1 uncultured Dehalococcoidia bacterium | reverse complement strand
GTGTAGCGATCATTATATTGTTGTTGGTATACGGTACAGTTGTTTCTGGTCTCATACCAATAGTTCTGGCTATAATTGCCGTTGTTACTACTGTTGGCATGACGGCTGTGGTGGGACAGTTTATTGAACTTAATGAGTTTGTTCCCAATATAGTCACGATGATGGGTTTGGCAGTTGGGATAGATTACTCACTGTTTGTATTGTCAAGATTTAGAGAAGAACGGGCAAGGGGCTTGAATAGCATAGACGCTATACGGATGACAGGATCTACTGCAAGTAGGGCTGTTTTTGTCAGCGGCTGCACGGTTGTTCTGGCACTAACTGGTTTGTTACTGTTACCTGAAAAATTCTTCCAGGCTTTTGGAACAGGCGCCATAATGGTTGTTTTCGTCGCTGTTCTAACGTGTCTTACTTTGCTACAAGCCATAAAAGGTTTACTTGGAGATAGAATTAATAATGTGTCTGTGCCCTCTATACCGGTCCTTGTTATGTTTATATCTGGTGTGATATTGCTTCCGGGTAAGACTGAACCTGGCAGAGTGTTGTTATTGTCATCTGCTGTTGTTGCCATACTGGTTGCATTTGCGGTTATTAAGCGACTTACTGGCATAAAGATTCCTATATTCACAGGGAGTGCTACTGGGGGGAAATTGGATCGCGGGGGGTTTTGGGATGCGATTACGCGAATAGTTATGGCCAAGCCTGTATTGGGTCTTCTCACATCTGTCACACTCCTAGTAGCATTGGTATTGCCGTTCTTTGATTTACAGAAAGGCACTAGTGGTATATCTATGCTACCCGATGAGGAGCCTGTGAAACAGGCATTTGAGCTCCTTAGTGATAAGTATGGAGTTGGGAGTGATTCTCCGGCTAGAGTAGTGGTAGCTTGGGAACCAAGTATTGTAGGAACGATGCATGAAGAGTCCATACAAAATTCAATAAAGCGCTTGGAGTCGTTGTTGATACAGGATAAAGGCACTTTAGATCCGGCATTACTAACGAGGCCAGGGGCAAACATTGTAGTTCTGGATGCTCCTGTGTTTGGTGATCCATTCTCACAGGAGGCCCTTAACACTATACGACGGATACGGACTGATATGATACCGGAAGCCTTCTCTGGCTTGGAAATCAATGGCTATGAAGTTTTGGTGGGTGGAGCATCTGCTGAAATAGTTGATTCAGTTGAGATTACTGACCAATATACTCCTCTTGTGTTCGCGGTTGTTCTGGGGCTGAGCTTCATTCTTTTGCTCGTTGCGTTTAGATCTTTGGTTATACCAATCGCATCCATATTCATGAATTTATTGTCAGTTGGCGCTGCATATGGTCTAGTGGTCTTGGTTTTTCAGAAGGGGTTTTTGATAGATATATTCGGATTCCAAATGATAGACCAGGTGGAATATTGGCTTCCTTTGTTTATGTTCTCCATCTTATTTGGTTTATCAATGGATTATCACGTATTTATGCTAAGTAGAATAAAGGAACACTATGATGAAACCAAGGATCACGGTGAGTCAGTCGCGTTTGGTTTAAGAAACACGGCTCGAATCATAACAGGGGCAGCCCTGATTATGGTTGCGGTGTTTGGTGGTTTCGCACTAGGAGATATAGCATTCTTTCAGTCTATGGGATTTGGTCTAGGTTCAGCTATACTATTAGACGCGACAGTCGTAAGATCTATACTAGTTCCTTCAGTTTTAAGGCTTTTAGGGAAACATAGTTGGTATTTCCCTAGGGTACTAGAGTGGATTCCGGATATAAGTATAGAGGGTAGACGAGATAGATAGAGATAGATGTAGCATCACGCTTTTCTCGCAGCTGAATATGCGCTACTTCTAGACTCTATTTTGGATTGCCTTTCTCTAGACTAGTAACCTACATTGACATACATTGATAGCCTTGTCATACTCTTCACTAGACCAACTGGTCGGTCAAGTGGCAACATGAAAAAGCAACATAGCACCGATTCATCTGATACTGAGGGACGCATTCTTGATGCCGCCACAGATGTTATTGCGCAAAGGGGTTACTCTGGGGCAGGGATTCAAGAGATAGTTGATCTTTCGGGAACATCTAAGGGCAGTTTTTACTTTCACTTTCCAAGCAAAGAAGCCATGGCATTTGCGCTGGTCGAAAGCATGAGTAATAGGCTTGTTAAGAAAGTGCAATTATCAATTAAACACGAGCCGACTCCATTACATAGATTGGTGACTAGCGTAGATGTTCTTATGGCTACATTTGGGAGACAGAGGAAAGTAGCACAAGTACTTCTTTTGAATATCATAGGACATGGAAAAGCTACAGACAAAAAATTCCTGCCCATTCGGGAGAGATTTTCATCCCTAATTAGAGATGAGCTAGACCAAGCGGTAAATATTGGCCAGATAGATCCTCAAGATACTTCCCTGCTCGCTGAGATGTGGATAGGCGCATTGCACGAAGTAATACTGAGGTGGCTGCTGAGGGAAAAATCGTATTCTTTAGTCAGCAAAGTTCCATATCTTACAGTTGCTCTTATGAAGAGTGTTGGCGCCCCGAATCATTTTGTGGAAAATTTAACTACCGTTCACGAGGGAGACCAAATATCTTGGTGATGCAGTTAGTTACTTCAGAATCTTTGAGAGAGGTCGATTACGCATTTGCGTGTGGCTTGAAGCTAGCCAAAGCCGCGAACAAGTCAATTCTGGTAAGTTTTGTGATCCCCGTATCCGCGACAGTAGATCCTGTCACCCTGTTTGACTCAATAGATAAAGAGAAAGGCCGGTGGTTTTGGGGAAATCCGGAGGAAGAATTTTGGTTGGTGGGTTCTGGATCTTGCTCTACAGTACCAACTGACTACCAATTATCTTTAGAGGGCGCCCTAGCAGAACAATCGGATTTGTTTGTTGATGCTCTAATTGAAAAACCTGATGTTAAGGGAGTTGGTCCTGTTATGATGGGAGGTATGAGGTATGATCCAAACACTACCAAAGATGAAAATTGGCAACACTTTCCTGACACTTTATTTGTTTTGCCGAGGATATTGTTTACTTGGTCAGGCGGCCAAGTCTGGCTTACTTTTAATGAATTGGTACACCCATCGCTAACACAAGCGCCGAATGCTGGGCTTAGCCTAGATGGCGCGATTTCTGTTTTTCCAGGCGGAGATTTCGTTTCCGAACAGCCGCTCATATTATATGAGACAGAGGACACCGAGGATCATTGGAATACGGGCGTTGATAGGATTTTGCATTTAATTGGCAATAATGAAGTCTCTAAGATAGTTCTAGCCAGGAAAAAAATACTTCATGCAGAACAGCCATTCTCGGTGACGCTTGCTATATCAAGGCTTTCCAAGTCCTACCCAGAGTGCTCAGTTTTTGGATTCCAACAATTTGAAGATTCATTTATAGGAGCCACTCCTGAACTGCTAGTGAAAGTAGAATCTGGTATGTTGAATGTTTCCTGTCTAGCTGGAACTGCACCAAGAGGCTCTAGTCCTATAGAGGACCAGGAAATTCGGGATAAGCTGCTGAATAGTCCTAAGGAGAGGGGGGAACATTCTGTGGTAGTAAAAATGATTTCCGAAACCCTTTCAGGATTTTGTGACAACCTTCAGTGGCCAGATCAACCAGAGATTGTTCAACTCAAAGATATTCAACATTTGAGTACCACTTTTGAATCCAAGTTGTCAGAGGGCAGTCATATCCTGAAAGTTTTGGATAAATTACACCCGACGCCGGCAGTTGCTGGAACACCGACTGACAAGGCACTTGGGGTCATCAGCCAACTCGAGGGTGATAGGGGTTGGTATGCTGCTCCAGTAGGCTGGTTTGATAGTTTGGGTGACGGGGAATTCCGTATCGCAATTAGGTCTGCATTGATTAGGTATGATAAGGCAGTTTTATTTGCTGGGTGTGGTATAGTCGCTGGCTCCGATGCCTCAAGTGAATTTCAGGAGTCTGTACTGAAACTACAGCCACTAACCGATGCTTTAAGGTCTGGCGATGCAATTATTTGAAAATCGGAATTATGCGTCCGCCGGTGTTTTTGTTGAGGAATTGGCAAGAAGTGGTCTACGAAATGTGGTTATTTGCCCTGGTTCAAGGTCATCACCTTTAAGCGTTTCCTTCTGGCGAAACAAGAAAATCAAAACATGGATGCATTTGGATGAAAGATCAGCTTCTTTCTTCGCATTGGGAATGGCAAAGGAACTCAACGAGCCTGTGGCTATCGTATGCAGTTCAGGTACCGCCTCTGCTAATTTCATGCCTGCCGTAGTTGAGGCACATTACTCAAACATTCCTGTGTTGGTTCTGACAGCCGATAGACCAGCGGATCAGGTTGACTGGGGGGCGCTGCAAACTATAGACCAGACTCGCGTATATGGGAGCCACGTTAAATGGTCACTGGATATGCCTCCAGCCTCTACCGAGGTGTCATATTTAACCTACGTTAGATCTGTTGCCAACAGGGCTTATTTTACCTCCGCTGGCATTCCGCCTGGTCCCGTCCACATCAATTTTCATCTGTCGGAACCATTGGAACCTGTCCAATTACCGGAAGGGTTCCTTGTTGTAGACGATTCGTCCGAGTTGGCTTTGATGGGGAGATCTGCAGGTCGGCCACTTATTCAAGCATCCGATGCAATTAAGACTCCCAGGGAAGAAGATATAGCTGATCTGGTAAATTTATTTAATTCATCAGACAAAGGGTTGATAATATGTGGTCCACAGACCGATATCAGGTTAGCGGATGCTGTGACCAAGTTAGCGCGGAAGCTCAACTACCCGATTCTATGTGATGTGTTGTCACAGGTGCGGAATGGATATCATGACAAAGGTTTGATTGTGGATGCTTATGACGCATTTCTCAGGGATGGGAATTTGGCTCGCAGTTTGACTCCGGAAATCGTTATAAGGTTTGGATCCCTCCCGGTTTCCAAGCCTCTTGTCCAATATTTGGAGCAGAATAGGCAATCCTATCAGATACTAATAGATGAATTCGATGGCTGGAGAGATCCAGATCGGGTAATATCAAGAGTCTTACACGTGGATCCGGTATCGTTTTGCTTGGATGTTAGTTCTAGAATTAATAATCCACCCAGATTGGGGAACTGGATAGATGCATGGCTTAATCTGTCAGAGATCTCTAGGAGGCACGCGACAAAAGCTCTTGAGGGATTTGATGGTATGTTTGAAGGCCGTATTTTCCCTGAGCTTTCAAAACTTCTTCCTGAAGGATCAATTGTGTTTGCTGGAAATGGTATGCCAGTAAGAGATATGGATACTTTTACGCCCCTTTCCAATAATTCCACGAAATTCCTGTCCAATAGGGGTGCTAGTGGTATAGACGGTGTGGTTTCCTCCGCACTTGGAGTGAGCGCTGTGTCTGGCAAAAACACATTGCTGGTCATAGGGGATATATCGTTTATCCACGACATGAACGGGTTATTGGCTGCCAAAGCCCACTCACTTAATTGTACAATTATAGTCGTCAATAATGATGGAGGCGGTATATTTTCGTTCTTACCTCAATATGCATATGATGATATTTTTGAACCTCTTTTTGGTACACCGCATGGACTTACATTCAGGGCTGCGGCAGACCTTTATGGTTTGGAATACATGCTGGTTAACAATTGGGAAGAGTTTGGGGTTGCCCTAGAACAAAGCTTGACTACCGAGGGCACCACTATAATAGAGATACCAGGGGATCGTGACAGCAATGTGACGATGCATAGGGTGGTGTGGGAAAAGGTTTCATCTAGTATACAGTCGCTCCCTCTTCGGCTTGGAGAGGCATTCTCCATCAAATACCAGGTTAATGACCAAGATGATTACAGTAACGAAGGCGAGGTGTAATATTGGTTCGCATTCCGCTTACTTCATTAGGAGGTAATTGCCTAAATGTCGATAAAATAGGCAAAGGATCTGCCATTTTGCTACTCCACGGCTTTACCGGGAGCTCGAAAACCTGGGATGGTTTGATAGAGTTACTGGCGGATCAATATTCCTTAATAACTGTTGACATATTAGGTCATGGTTTGGCAGATGCTCCATTGGATTCAAAATATTATCGTATGGCTGAGACAATTGCTGCCTTGGAAGAGGTGATAGATTATTTTGATGAAAGTGAGGTTATATGGTTGGGGTACTCCAAGGGGGCAAGAATTGCTTTGAGTGCTGCAGTCTCTTTGCCAAATCTCACAAGCGGGCTAATAATGGAAAGCGGATCTCCTGGCTTGCAAACTCAGGATGAGAGGATGGCTAGAAAAGTGCAAGACGAGGCTTTAGCAGGGTGGATGGAAAAAGTTAGTATCGAAGATTTCGTGGATTACTGGCAATCTATACCATTGTGGAAGAGCCAGGAAGCTCTGTCAGATGCGGCCAGACAGAAGTTGAGGCATCAGAGACTTCTTAATAGCAAGATAGGTTTAGCCAACAGTCTTAGGGGTGTTGGCACGGGAGCACAACCTCATCTGCACGACAATTTGGGAGAAATAAAGAAACCGACGTTATTGATTGCTGGCGAGTACGATTCCAAGTATGTTGAGATTGCACATGATATGATGCGGAGTCTGACAAATGGTACTATCATCATAGAGGCTGGAGCCGGTCATGCCGTTCACTTGGAGAAGCCAGATAATTTTCAGGAAGTTATTGTGAACTTCCTTGATAGCATTACATAAAGGGTTAAGATTTTCCCCAACCATTTGGTAACTCCCCTACATTACCCACAATAGGCAGCCCGTGCTTATCCAGTCTAGAAAGATCCACATCAATTCCTAGGCCGTTTCCATGGGGAGGGTACATTCGTCCTGATATGGGTACGAGCATATCTATGCCCAGGTTATCATTAAATAAAAGGCTCGTGGACAGTCCTTGTGCCAGGGTCTTATTCGGTAATGAAGAAACCAGATGGGCGGAAGCAGCAATGCCTATATCAGATTCAAGGGATGAAGTTACAACTACGTCTTTGCCGTTCTCCCTCGCGAAATCAATTATTTCCATGGATTTAGATATGCCTCCAAGCCTCGCGGCCTTGATTATAAGGATATCTGCTTCACCTTGGGAAAAAATCCTTTTTGCATCTGCTAGGGATCCCAAAGCTTCATCTGCTGCTATAGGTATTCCAACAGAACTCCTTACAATCGCGAGATGGTTTGGGGTTTTTGCAGACACGGGTTGTTCAATATATTCAATATCAAATTTTTCGAGCTTTCTTATGGATTCGATAGCCTGCTCTACTGTCCACGCTTGATTAGGATCCAGGCGTATTTTCACGTTTGGTCCTACTACTTTCCTCAATGCAGATAGCATTTCCTCATCCTCTTGGAGGGTGGCATTGCCGATCTTGATTTTTAGAGTTGTGAACCCTTGAGTTATAGCGATTGTTGATTCGGAAAGAATTTCCTGTAGGTCGTCCGATGCAATAAGAGCATTTACGTTAAATGGAGTGGGCTTGCCACCAATAAGGCCAGATATTGGAAATCGATTAATCTTGCCTTCCAAATCGAGCAGGGCGGTTTCTATACCAAAAAGTAATTCAGGGGATAAGTTAAATGATTTAAGTTTACTTTCTAGTTCAACCGGGTTTGTGTGTAATAATATAGATGCAATGTTTGAAAGTTCTTGTGAAAGCGTGTCTATATTACTTATAGTGCCTGCTCCAATTGGGGAGGATTCTCCAATACCGAAAGATCCTTCTTCAGTTGTCAGGCATAAAAGCAGACCGTATTTGATGGTTGCCTCAGTATTTGAGGATATAAACGGTGTTTTGAATGGTAATGCAAATCCACGCCACGCCACGCCAGATATTTTATAGTTTAGTTTGTTGTTGAGGTACATATTATGAGTAGTCCCATTGATGGAATTCGAGTTTTAGACCTAAGTAGGATATTGTCAGGCCCTTTTTGCACTATGCTATTGGCTGATTTGGGTGCTGAAGTTGTGAAGGTCGAAATGCCGGGCCAAGGGGATCCGGCCAGAAACGTTGGCCCTATGGTTGGATATGATAGTGCTTCTTTCATAAGCGTTAACCGTGGCAAAAAGAGTATCACGTTAGACCTTAACTCGGAAGACGGTCAAAAGATATTTAGGGAATTGATTCCACACTTTGATGTTTTGGTGGAAAATTTCGTCCCGGGGACAATGGACAAGTTTGGATTAGATTACCAGAGCGTGCAGAAATTGAATAGCTCCTTGGTTTATTTGTCTATATCTGGGTTTGGACAAGATGGTCCATATGCTCGTATGCCTGCAATGGATATAGTTGTACAGGCTATGGGTGGAATAATGAGCGTTACAGGAGAACCTGGGAAACCTCCTTTGAGGGCCGGGATATCTTTGGGAGATAGTGTGGCGGGATTATTTGCTGCTTTGGCGGTAGTTTCAGCACTGTACCAGCGTGTGAGTAGTGGCCGTGGCCAGCACATAGACATGTCTATGCTGGACTGTCAGGTAACAATGATGGAAAATGCGTTTTCTCGATATTTCTCTACGGGTGAGATACCTGGCCCTACGGGATCCAGTCATCCGTTGGCAGCGCCGTTTCAGGCATTTGAAGCAAGTGATGGTTACTTTGTAGTTGCTCTACTTACGGATAATCAAGAGATTTGGGGGAATTTTTGTTCTGCAATTGGACGAGATGACTTGGGGGAGGATTCAAGGTTTATTGATAATGCCAAAAGAGTTAGTAATATCGAGAAACTTAAGAACAATCTGTATAAAACTTTTCTGGAAAAATCATGTGTCGAATGGGTTGATATTCTTTCCAGTGCCCGTATACCATGCGGTCCAATAAACGATATTGCTTCTGTTGTTACTAATCCTCAGTTAAATTACAGGTCAATGTTTAGAACAATTCCACACAAGTTTGCTGGTGAGTGGGAAATTGCCAATACACCCTTTAGGTTTAGTGACAGTTTTACGGGGCCAGCCGGCCCCTCACCCGCCCTAGGGGAACAAAATGATGAGTTGTTGGGTTCGCTTGTCGGATTGTCGGGTGAAGAGATTGCGTCATTGTTAGAGAGGGGAGTAATATAGCGACCTATGTTATCTAGTTTGCATTCACCTAATTGGAGGGGATAGAAATGGAGAATATATTTGAGGATGTTGTATATACCAAGGTTGAAGGTATTGCCAAGATATCTATAAATCGCCCAGAGGTAATGAATGCCTTTCGCCCGCGTACGATTGACGAGATGAGACAGGCTTTTCAGGACGCTTGGGATGACAATGATATAGGGGTGGTTGTGTTAGGAGGTAGAGGGCCTTTCTGTGCTGGAGGTGATGTGAAAGTTAGAGGTGAAGGTGGTTATGAAGATCAATCAGGTACATCTAGGTTGCAGGTGACACATCTCCACAGGCTGATACGCGAGATTCCCAAGCCTGTTATAGCAATGGTCGATGGATACGCTATCGGAGGAGGGCATGTGCTGCATGTTCTGTGTGACATGAGTATAGCTTCGGATAGAGCTGTTTTTGGCCAGATAGGGCCAAAGTTCGGGAGTTTTGATGGTGGATTTGGGGCAATATTCTTGGCTCGTGTGGTAGGTGAGAAGAAGGCTAGAGAAATATGGTATCTCTGTCGAAGATATTCTGCAGCTGATGCGCTCGAAATGGGGCTAGTGAATGCAGTAGTCAGTCCAGACAGATTGGAAGACGAAGTTATGCAATGGGGAAGAGAGTTAATGAAGCGGAGCCCGGCTGCCCTCAGGTTCCTGAAACACTCATTTAATGCTGATACTGATCATGTATATGGGATTCAGAACTTGGCACATGGGGCTACATCACTCTACTACACGACTGAGGAAGGTAGAGAAGGTACAAAAGCGTTCTTGGAAAAACGTGATCCTGACTTTTCCCCTTATAGACAACATCCATGGTAGGGTGTTGTCTGTGAAAAGTACAATTTGGTAACGGGTTTTGGACTGATTGTGGCTAAACTGAAATCTTATATACACAAATGGTATTGGGCCTCTCGTCCTTTTTCACTTACAGCTTCGATAGTTCCTGTATTATTAGGTTCCTCACTTGCTTTCAGCGATGGGGAATGGGATTTCCTGTCGTTTTCCCTAATAATGGTGGGTTCAATATTAGTTCAAATTGGTACGAATTTGGTTGATGAGTATGCAGACGATGCTAGGACTGAACGGGACGAAAAACTTATAGCTCCCTATAAGGTTATTGCGCTCGGACTTTTGTCACACCAATCGGTCAAGGTAGGGGCAATATTCTGCTTTAGTTTAGCTACTTGTATTGGAATATACCTTACATTCGCGGTGGGTTGGCCCATTTTAGCCATAGTCTTGGTAAGTTTACTTATGGCATACTGCTACTCTGCTGGCCCAATCCCTTTAGGATCTTTGGCACTTGGTGAAGCTGTGGTTTTCATATTCATGGGACCCATAATGGTTGGAGGTACATACTATGTGTATACTGCGAGCTTCAATGCTGAAACCTTTGTCATGTCCATACCAATAGCGTGCATGGTAACCGCGATACTGGTTGCAAACGATCTTCGGGATGTAGATGAAGATACGAATGCAGGTAAAAGAACTATCGTGACAATTTTTGGTAGGAAATTTGG
>CAYVMY010000030.1:0-13965 GCA_964452695.1 uncultured Dehalococcoidia bacterium | reverse complement strand
GTCTAAAAGAAGTGTCGATGTCTATGAGGAATGTCCATCGACAGATAATGAGAATAAGGAGAGTGGATAATGCCCAAAGTTTTAGGGATAGATTTAGGTACTACTAATTCTTGCACAGCAGTTATGGAAATCGGGGAGGCGCAAGTACTAGAGAATACTGAAGGAGCCAGGACTACGCCTTCGGTTGTGGCAGTGAACGATAAATCAGGGGAAAGGTATATGGGCTTAATTGCAAAAAGGCAATCCATTACCAATCCTGACAATACTATATTTTCAATTAAGCGTTTGATGGGCCGTCGTTTCGATGATCCTGAAGTACAATCAGTCATGAAACGACTGCCATATCAGGTTGTGAAAGCGGAGAATGGAGATGCTCATGTGGTGATGTCTGGCAAGACATATTCACCACAAGAGATATCATCCATGATTCTCCTAAAATTGAAACAAGATGCGGAAGCTAAGTTGGGAGAACCTATAACACAAGCAGTAATAACTGTCCCTGCTTATTTCAATGATAGCCAAAGACAGGCGACCAAAGACGCTGGAAGTATAGCAGGACTCGAAGTTTTAAGGATCATAAATGAACCTACTGCAGCCTCAATGTCTTACGGTCTTGAAAAGAAGGCTGACGAGATTATAGCGGTGTATGACTTAGGAGGGGGAACATTTGATATATCGGTGTTGCAGATAGGGGAGGGTGTGATTGAGGTGAAAGCAACTAATGGAGATACCCTGTTGGGTGGGGATGATTTCGATGAACGGATTATGGATTGGATATGTGAAGAATTTAGGAAAGAACAAGGTATAGACCTTAGGCAGGATCGGATGGCATTACAGCGTCTCAAAGAAGCAGCAGAAAAGGCTAAGATTGAATTGTCTACAGTAATTCAATCCGAAGTAAATCTTCCATTTATTACTGCGGATGCATCAGGACCTAAGCATCTCACGATGACTCTCACTAGAGCCAGAATGGAGCAACTTGTTGAAGACTTGATTAACCGTACATTGGATCCTTGTAGGCAAGCTTTGGCTGATGCTGGCATTTCGGCTAATCAAGTGGATGAGGTTGTGTTAGTCGGTGGTATGACTCGTATGCCTTCTGTAATTGAGAAGGCAAAGGGTTTATTTGGTAAGGAACCTCACAGAGGAGTGAATCCTGATGAAGTTGTTGCTTCTGGCGCTGCCATACAAGGAGGGGTGTTGCAAGGGGATGTTAGAGATATACTTTTGCTTGATGTGAGTCCTTTGACTTTGGGAATAGAAACGTTAGGAGGGGTTACTACAGCATTAATACCTAGAAACACCACCATACCTACGGAAAAAACTGAAGTGTTTACTACAGCGGCTGACAATCAAACTAGTGTAGAAGTTCACGTTTTGCAGGGAGAAAGGCCGATGGCAGTGGATAACAAAACAATAGGTAGATTTATGTTGGACGGCATATTGCCTGCAGCTAGAGGAATTCCTCAGGTGGAGGTTACTTTTGATATAGATCCAAATGGTATTCTCAACGTTTCCGCAAAAGATAAAGCAACTGGAAAAGAACAAAGAATTACCATAACTGCTAGTTCAGGTCTTGCACAGGAAGAAATAGATAAACTTGTTGAAGAGGGTGCAAGATATGCCGAAGAGGATAGATTACGTCGGGAAGAAATTGAAAAGCGGAACATGGCAGATAGCCTGTGCTATAGCGCTGAGAAGCTTATTCGGGACGAGGGAGATAAAATATCCGACGAATTGAAAACGGAAATCCAGGCAAAAATATCAGAAGTACGCGAATCCATTGATGGGCAGGATGTCTTGAAAGTACAGCAGCTTACTGAGGAATTGCAGATGACTATACAAAAAGTTGGAGAGGCCGTATATAGTGCCGCGTCTACTCCTCAAGGAGACGACTCCTATGCTAGTGATGGTTCAGATGAACCTCCTGCGGACGCGACCGTAGAAGGGGAATATCGCGAAGAAGCAGATTCAGAGGATGAATCTCAAGAGAATAAATAGGTTATATTTGGAGTCCGTAGGGATAGAGCAATTCATGTTGGCATATGCAGAAATGTGACTTCTAGGGGGCTGGGTTTCTGTCTGGATCTAGTAGTCGAGGCGTATAGTTCATAAGTCTAATATTCGATGTGCTTCCGTTGATACTATGCGGAAAATCTCTTGCAGTGGAATACCTAAACTGTCGGCTAACTCTTTGCAGTCTTCGTACTCCGGGGAAATTCCTGTTGTATTGTCACCCATTTTCTTTAGTTTAACGCTTACCTTGCCAATGGATGTCACAATTTGAACTATTTCTCTTTCCACTTCGTGTCTATGTACGAGATTTACTCTTACTCCTAGAGTAGTACTCTCCCTCAAGATTATATTGATTAAATCGGACTCTACATTAGGTCTGCACAGAACACTAAGAGTTACTCCAGGTCTGCCCTTTTTCATATGAATTTGCGTAAACCAGGCATCCAAAGCACCTTTTATCATCAATCTTTCTTGAAGGTAGGCAAGGATTTCAGGAGTAGAGTCATCTATGTTGGTTTCCAGTAGGGAAAGCTGTTTGGTTTGATCTGTATTGTGGGTTTCTCCAATCCATAATCCTAGGGCATTGGGTATGTTTGGTGTGTCCCGAGTGCCAATACCATAAGCTATTTTCTCTATGCTTAGCTCTACAGGGTCAAAGGAAGCCAGTGTGGGTATAAGCGCAGCTCCGGTTGGGGTTACCAATTCCCCGGCTGTAAGATAAGGTCCACTTGGGGATATAATTTTAGCTTGCGAAAGCGCTAATATCTGAGATGTAGCTGGGGCAGGGATTGGCAAAATGCCCTCCCTAGTTGTTATACTTCCCCAGCTTAATGGAAGCGGTGAAGCGTGAAGTTTATTTATTCCCAATATCTCTAATCCAATTACTACCCCTGCTACGTCAATCAGTGTGTCCAAGTCTCCAAGTTCATGGAGTTGGATATCGTCTCCACCTCCATGAACCTTACTCTCTGCCACCCTTATAATGTTTAGGACAGCCAAAGATTTATCTTTTGAGTTATCACTCAGAGTACTTTTACTTATTTTTTCTGCAAATTGTTTGATTGAGTATCCTGAAGCTTTTATGGGGTCGTGACTGACTACTGCTAGCGTACCTTTTATGAGGCCGCGGGATGAGGGTCTAGCAGTTATTGGGTATTCAGGAATGTCCAGTTTATCAAGTTCTTTGCATAGATCTTCTATGGGAAGTCCAGAATCTATAAGAGCTCCCAACAACATGTCACCGCTTGCACCGCTATTACAATGTAAATATCCAGTTTTCAGTTGGACCTCACTCTAGAGATTATTTTATTGCTGTATTCTTGTTACCTAGGGCTAGGTTTAGACTGCCAGTGGTAAACCCAGATAAGTCTAATGTAACGTATAGATAGCCCAACGATTTGAGATGTTTGACCACATTATCTCTATTCCCGGATGATATTAGGATTGGTATGTCCTTTAGGGCTATCTCTATCCTAGCTATATTATCGTGGTGCCTGACCCTACAGTTTTGTAGACCAATATTTTTGAGATATCTTTCGGCCTCTGATATTCGTTTGAGGGCTTCTAATGAAACAGGTGTTCCATAAGGGATTCTACTAGACAGACATGGTTGAGCAGGTTTGTCCCATGTCCGAAGACCAATTGATTTCGACAGTGTTCTTATATCTTGTTTATTTAGCTTAGCCTCGATGAATGGATTTCTAATGCCGTATTCTTGGCCTGCCTTTAATCCAGGTCGAAAGTCCCCAAGATCGTCAAGGTTTGTACCACTAATGACATATGCCATATTTTCCTGTTCCGCGATAGGGATAATGTGGCTATAAAGTTCAACCTTACAGAAATAGCATCTGCGAGGTCCATTTTCGATATATTGTGGATTGGAAAATTCGTTAGTTTTTATAACTCTATGTCGGAAACCAATATCACTTGCGAGTGATATTGCCTCGTCTAATTCCCATTGTGCGAGACTTGGGGAGGAGGCTGTTATTGCTAGGCAATTTTCTCCAAGGACGTGATATGATATTGCCGACAGGAATGCGCTGTCTACACCCCCAGAGTATGCCACCACTACCGATCCCATGTCCCTGAGAATATTTTCCAGGTTTAGCAGCTTATCTCTCAAATTGTTCTCCAGTGATTGTATGTTTGTGGCGATACTATTACTTAGTCCAGACAAGATAAAATCCCTCTTTTTCATTGTGTTTGCAGAATAAGCATAGACTTTTTGTAGAAGCTAAACAACTGTTTCTGCTAAAGGGCTATATTCCATTGAGATTAGCCAATTTTGGGGAGAGCCATCTTGATGGCGTCTTTTAAAGATGAGGTGGTCATGAGTTCTATGCTGTCAGTTGTTTCTGTTGGCATTCCCTTAAACTTCGGGCCTATGCAGTATTTGAATCCAATTTGTTTTAATTCTGATAAGCGTCTTGCCATGGTTTCATTACCTCTCAATTCTCCGGCTAGACCTATCTCTCCTAGTGCACCAGTAGCGCTTGCTATCGGAATGTTTTTTATACTTGAAGTTAGCGCTAGAGCTATAGCAAGATCTGCCATAGGTTCTGGGGCCCTAAAGCCACCGACAACATTTACTATGATGTCTTGTCCACCTATTGAGATTCCAGCCCTTTTAGATAATACGGCGATTATCATTAGGAGCCTACCCATGTCCACGCCATTTGCTACTCTTCTGGGTGTTGGTAAATATGATGGACTCGTCAGGGCCTGGACCTCCACAAGCATCGGTCTTGTGCCTTCCATTATTGGTACGACAGCGGAACCTATTCTTTCTTTATCCATAGTGGCAAGGGTTAAATCGGATGGGTTATCCACATCTATGAGTCCAACTTGAAGCATTTCCAATATTCCAACTTCGTTTGTGGACCCATATCTATTCTTTTCGCATCTGAGTAGCCTGACGGGCTTTAAGTTGTCACCCTCTAGGTATAACACGACATCAACTATGTGTTCTAGTACTTTTGGTCCCGCTAAATTACCTTCCTTGGTGACGTGGCCTGTTACTATAGAAGGCACATCATGCTGTTTGGTCCATCTAAGAATAGATAATGCTGACTCTCTGACTTGATTTATAGTGCCTGGGCCCGAAGGCAGTTCGGGTATTGCGACGGACTGTATCGAATCTATAACAACCAAAGAGGGTTTGAGGCGATCTATATGACTTATTATGGCAGACATATCAGTCTCTGCGAGAATATGCAGCGAATGTCCAGCTATTTTTAGGCGATCGGCTCTTAATCTAATTTGTTGAATAGATTCCTCTCCTGATATATATAGCACCGGTGAGACATTTGAAGCTACATCATGGCATATTTGTAAGAGTAATGTAGATTTACCGATCCCAGGGTCACCTCCCAAAAGTATCAAAGAGCCTTTTACCAACCCACCGCCAAGGACACGATTTAATTCCAGGGACCTGAGCTGTATTCTTGGAGCGTGCTCAAGGGAAACAGCAGAGAGTTCAACTGGAGATTCCGTTTCGTTGGAGAGCCAAGAGAATTTGTGGTGTTCATACGTTGGTTTCGGTGACTCAACGATCGTGTTTCTTTCCCCGCATGTGTAGCATTGTCCAGCCCAGCGGAAGGCGTGAGCTCCGCAACTGTTACATATATACTTAGCGTCGTAAGGATTCTTATTCACGTGCGGCACCATACCCGTGACTTTGGGGTAGGCAACCCTCTTTATAGTAGGTAGTAGAGTTGCAGCATATAGGAATGTTGCTAGACCTCATAGCGGATATTAACGGTAATATATGTTTTTCAGATTATACAGATGGTATGGCGACTTTTGTTCGCGCTATCAAGTTGCCGTCTTCCACATCTATTATCACGGAGTCTCCGGATCCAAGATTTCCTGACAACAGCATTTCAGATAACTGGTCCTCTATTTCGTCTTGAATTACCCGACGTAATGGCCTCGCACCAAAATTGGGGTCGTATCCCTTTTCTGCCAGCATTTCTTTAGCCTCGTGAGTGATTTCCATGGTGATGTTTTTCTCGGTAAGTTGTTCCTGAACTTTGCTAGTCATTAGGTCTACTATGTCAAAGATGTGTTCTTTGGCTAATGCATGAAAGACAACTGAACCATCTATGCGGTTGAGAAATTCTGGCCGGAAAAATCTTTTGACTTCATCCATAACCTTTTCTTTCATTCTTCCATATTGTTGTTCTGCATTCTTGACCTCATCGGTTTTTACGGAGAACCCGATTGCCGAATCTTTCTTGATGAGATCTGACCCAATGTTACTTGTCATTACTATTATGGAGTTCCTGAAGTCTACTTTGCGTCCCTTAGCATCTGTGAGGTGTCCATCATCGAATATCTGGAGAAGTATGTTGAACACCTCTGGATGTGCCTTTTCTATTTCGTCTAGAAGTATCGTGCAGTAAGACCTCCTACGAACTGCTTCAGTAAGTTGGCCACCCTCTTCGTATCCCACGTATCCTGGAGGGGAACCTACGAGTCTGGCAACAGTGTGTCTTTCCATGAACTCTGACATATCTAGACGTATCATTGCGTCCTCGCTGCCGAACATAAACTCAGCGAGTCCTCTCACCAACTCGGTTTTCCCTACCCCGGTAGGTCCCAGGAATATGAAACTTCCTATGGGTCTGCGGGGATCTTTTATTCCTGCGCGGGCGCGCCTCACGGCCTTGGATATTGACCTTATTGCTTCATCTTGCCCTATTATACGCTCATGTAGAGAATCTTCCATATGAAGCAAACGTTGAGTTTCCTCTAGGGCAAGTCGAGTCACTGGAATACCTGTCCACATAGAGACTACTTCAGCAATATCCTCCTCCGTTACAACCACCTCATCGTCGTCACCGTCTGTCTTCCATTCGCTTTGTAGGGATTCAAGCTTCTCTTGGAGCTTCAGCTCTCTCTCTCTTAGCTCAGCAGCATACTCATATTGTTGTGAGGATATCGCCTCATCTTTTTCTTGGCGAACACCATCCAAAACCTTGGATGATTCTTTAAGTGATATAGGAGTGGAGCTTGCCCTGATTCTAACCCTGGACGCTGCCTCATCTATTAAGTCTATGGCTTTATCAGGTAAGAAACGATCCGCTATGAAACGGGTGGCGAAAGTCGCTGCAGCGTGAAGAGCTTCGTCTGTTATGGTGAGTTTGTGGTGATCTTCGTATTGCCCTTTAACTCCCCGCAGTATATCGATCGTATCTTCTGTTGATGGCTCATCCACGTGTACTGGCTGGAACCTACGCTCTAGAGCAGGGTCTCTTTCCACGTATTTTCTATAGTCGTCGAGGGTCGTAGCTCCTATGCACTGTATTTCTCCTCTAGCCAGAGTTGGCTTGAGGATATTTGCAGCGTCTACTGCCCCTTCTGCCGCTCCTGCGCCAACCATGGTATGTATTTCGTCCACGAACAATACACTTGTGCCGGAACCTTTTATTTCCTCAAGTATTTTCTTTAGACGTTCTTCAAATTCTCCGCGGTACTTAGTGCCTGCCACAAGCGATCCCATATCTAATGTTACAAGGCGCTTGCCTTGCAGGCTTTCTGGGACGTCTCCAGAGATTATTCTTTGTGCGAGTGCTTCTACTATGGCAGTCTTTCCGACTCCAGGTTCCCCGATTAGGACAGGATTGTTTTTGGTGCGCCTACTAAGTATCTGGATTACCCGTTGAATCTCTTGATCTCTTCCTACAACTGGATCTAGTTTGTCGCTTTTAGCAGCAGCGGTTAGGTCTATACCTAATTGGTCTAATGTTGGGGTTCTTGTGCTTGTCCGACTTGAGGTCTGAGACTGACCCGGTGCCTTGCTAATAGTTCGGCTGGTTTCAGACCGGACTTTGTCTAGTGTTACTCCTAGGCTTTCTAATACACCGGCAGCTACACCCTCTCCTTCTCTCATGAGGCCAATTAGAATATGTTCTGTTCCTATATATTGATGGTTTAGCCTGCGGGCTTCGTCCACGGCAAGCTCAATTACTTTCTTGGCTCTAGGGGTGAGACCAATCTCGTTGGAACTGGTTTTTTCTCCTTTGCCGATTATGAATTCGACAGCCGATCTTATCTTGGTTAACTCTACTCCAAGATTTGCCAGTACTTTGGCACCTACTCCTTCTGTTTCTCTAGCCAATCCAAGCAAGATATGTTCCGTGCCGATGTAATTGTGGTTGAATCTTTGAGCCTCCTCTTGGGCCAAAGAAAGCACCCTTCTAGCGCGGTCTGAGAATTTTTCAAATCTGCTTGTCATGATTATCTCTCCGATCTAAGTTATCTTTTGGCTGTTGTCCCCTTGCTAATCTAGTAGCCCTCATCAGCTTGCCTGAGGCTCAGCGCCAGTCTTTTGCGGTCCGGTTCTATGGTTAACACTATAAGGTCTACTATATCCCCTTCTTTCACAACTTCTTTAGGATGCCCCACCGGGTTATCACTCAGTTCTGATAGGTGTATAAGTCCCTCTATTGAGTCTTCTAACCGCACGAATGCACCAAAGTCCATCACGTTGGTTATTATGCCGGTTACTTTTTGGTTTACTTTATATCTTTGTCCAACTGTTTCCCAAGGTTCGGGGGCTGCTCTTTTGAGGCTTAGTGATATCTTTTTTGCATCCCTATCCACTTTCATCACATAAACTTCTACTTGGTTGCCTATCTGTGCAACGTCCGAGGGATTATGGATCCTATGCCATGCAAGTTCTGATATGTGGACCAGTCCGTCAATACCTCCTATGTCCACAAAGATCCCGAACCCTGATATACCAGTCACAACTCCTTTCTTTGTTTGCCCTTCTTCTATACCCTGAAGTGCATGGTGTCTTTGTTGTGCCTTCTGTTCGTTTATTAATAATTTCTCGGACAGTATGAGTCGGTTTTTAGTTTGATCTAGTTCTATTATTTTGGCCTCGATTGATTCTCCTATCCTGTTCTCTACCACTTTATCAATCTGATCTGTTTGGTTTCTAGGTGGTCCTCCGGCGTGTGACATAGGCACGAAACCCCTCGTACCTTCCACTTCTATGACTAGACCTCCCTTATTTAGCTCTACTATCTTACCAGAAACTGGCTGATCGTTGTTGAATTTTTCCTTCAGGTTTTTCCACCCAAGCTCCAGCGCTGCCTGATCAATAGAGAGTATGCACGTGCCATCTTTAGATTCTGGCTCTAAGACTCTAGCGAGGATTTCGTCTCCAGGCTGGAATGTAGGAGCACTGTTATCGTGTTGCAGCGACCGCATCTCAGTGGGCGGCACAATTCCCTCTGACTTTTGGCCAATGCTCACAAGCATGCCTTCTTGACTTAGCCTTACCAAGACCCCACTGATAAACTCTCCTTGTTTAAGGCTAGGAACGTAGGATCTGTCTAGTAGATCCTGCATATTCTCTGTCCCAGAGTCAATCTTGGAGGGCAATGGCCTCTTCCCCTGTAGGCTATTAATTTCTTATGCGGGAACCAGGCACATTATACGGCTTGTGATAGGATTGTGTAAAGGAGAAGACTACTTTCGTAGATTCTTGTTAGTCAGTGCGCCAATACTTTGGAGAAAACCTCTTATTACGTGGAGACTTTTTCGGAGGTTAATCAAATAGCCTAGGGGATTAGCAGAAGGCGCAGTCGCTAGGACAGGTAAAATAAAATAGCCTCTGGCGGTGGCCTATTTTCCCACCCCGTTGCCAAGGCAGTATCGTCGGCGCTGAGGCGTTTCACTTCCGTGTTCGGGATGGGAACGGGTGTTTCCACCTCGCTCAAACTACCAGAGACTGGGTTAATTGTAAGCCCAAATGTGTCTATATGCAAGGTTAACCGATGTGGAATTGGCAAGAAATCTAGGATCAAAATCGAATCATAACTATTCTTGTTATTTGAAGGAAGATTTATTGACTAGGTGTAAGGCTGCATTTATCATCTTAATCGTATGATAATACTTGGATTTGAAACCTCTTGTGATGAAACCGCAGTTTCCCTAGTTGAGAACGGGCGGAATATACTATCGAATGTTATAGCTTCCCAAGTTGAATTGCATGCGAGATACGGCGGGATAGTACCAGAAGTAGCTTCTAGGCAACACCTGCTGGAAATCGTTCCTACGATAAGATCTGCATTCTCGTTAGCTGGATTAGATTGGGATGATGTAGATGCTGTCGCAGTTACAAAAGGTCCCGGTCTTGCTGGATCTCTGTTGGTTGGAGTCAACGTTGCGAAGTCTCTGGCATTCTCTAAACAGCTCCCTTTAATCGGTGTAAATCATCTTGAGGGACACATATTTGCAAATTGGCTAGAAGGTCGCGATCCGGGGGAAGATAGTGGTTTCCCGATGATATGCCTTATAACATCTGGTGGACATACTGACCTCGTATTGATGGAAGACATAGGTAAATATGTTTTACTGGGCCGTACGAGAGATGACGCGGCAGGTGAGGCCTTTGATAAGGCTGCCAGGATACTTGGATTGGGATTCCCGGGTGGGCCGTTGATACAGAAGGCTTCTGAGGGAGCGGTAGGGACAGAAATTCTCCCTAGAGCTTGGCTTAAGGGAACGGATGATTTCAGTTTTAGTGGGATTAAAACTGCTCTTCTCAATAAAGCTAAAGATAGAGGTTTCTATCCACCAAAGGACGATAATAGTCCGGATGACATAACGGTTAGGGAAATGGCTTCAGCTTTTCAGGACTCTGTGTCTGAAGTTATGGCTGTGAAGACGGTTAACGCAGCAAGAAAACACAAGGTGCGCGCCATAATGTTAGGAGGTGGAGTAGCTGCGAACTCAAAGCTGCGTGAAGTTCTTGGAAATATTTCACCGGTTCCATTGTATATTCCTTCCCCAATTCTTTGCACAGATAATGGTGCTATGATAGGGGCTGCTGCCTACTTTCAGGCTAAGAACAGAGTGAGAGACTCTTGGGATATGGATATCTATCCAAACCTTAGTTTGAGCTAGTTACCATGCGTTGTATTCGGTAACTGACTGGCTCGTTTATAACGAGTCAATCCCCCCGTTTTTCTTCTGGTGTGTTCTGGTCAACTACCTGTTCATTCATTGGTAGATATTTAGACTCATTCTGTATATCACCTTGATTATATGGAGGGGTTTCAGCATTCGCCATGTTTACATCATGGCTTTCAGGATTTTCCATTGTGTTAGGGTGGTTTATGTTGGTGGAAAGATGAGCTTTAGCTTCAAAAAGGTTATTGACAAAAATATACGCGGATTGCTCTCTGGACCTTGGGAAAACCATTTCTAAGTTTGAGGTTGTGGATCTCATGGTTATTTGGCTTTGTTTGGGGGAGCAGATGAATCTAATAAAATGGTATGTACTGCCACTTATAAATAGCAGAGCCATTGCATAAACTGGCAGGGAGGCCCCTAGGATTAGCACGGAAACGATTGAGGTGAATATCAACAAGCACGCGCGCAAAAGATGGGTAAGGGGTTTCCTCTTTTTTTTGATGCTAATTGTGTGAGAGTCCCTTAGGTCTCCGAAGGTATAATTTCTGTAAGCGTCAACAGTATTTGCTTCTATAATTCTCTTGTTGGTTAGTACTATCAAGAGAGTCCTTGGATCTCTCTCAATGTCGTCAGATTTGTTTGTCTGGTCAAAGCAAGAGATAACATATTCATCTGTCATCAAAGGTATGTCTTCGTATTTATATTTTTCTGTAGCCATATGTTGGTGTTGTAATAAAAATGGATATTTTCTCAGCTAGGGATGAATCGCATCGTGTATAGCAAGAACTATATGCGCATATTGCTGAAGAAGTGTAACAGGGCTTGAGATTGGTGTGAAGCCATGTGATCTGCTAAACTTTCTACTGGTTTTGTTTACTTATTGGAATCATACCTTTAATAAACGAGGTAATGTACATTGTGAGTGATTCACAAGTATAGGATATATCAGTATGGATAATAATTACCATGGCATAGGGATTGTCGGTTGTGGGTCTATTGGCCGTGGGATCGCTCTGGCTGTTGATAGAGGAGGCATAAAGGGAGCCAGAATTGTGGCACTGTTTGACCAAAATATCGAAAGTGCCCAAGAATTGGCTCGTCAACTGGGATATACACCAAAAGTGTTTGATTCTTTTCAATCTTTCATTTCGTTACCACAAATGTCTACGGTAGTGGAATCTGCGTCCCAGGGAGCATTGAAACAGTACGCTAAACAAGTGCTTGAGGTCGGTATGAATTTGTCTGTGATGAGTGTTGGAGCCCTTTTGGACGATGCATTTCGGAAAGGATTAGAGGAAGTCGCATTGCAAAAAGGAGGGAGGTTGGTAGTGTCTTCTGGTGCTATAGGTGGTATCGATGCCATTATGTCTGCAAAGGATTACATTGAAGAAGTGACATTGACTACTAGGAAATTACCTGAATCCTTAGTTGATGTTAAGTTGGAAAGGCCATATATTGCGGATCTAAATCAAGAGGAGATTGTTTTTTCCGGATCTGCTTTCGATGCAGTAGGGCGATTTCCATTTAATGTAAATGTCGCCGCTACTCTCAGCCTCGCTGGTATTGGGCCTGAGAAAACCAAGGTAATAATTATTGCTGATCCATACACAAAAGGTAATGTTCATGAGATTTATGTAAAAGGCCGAAGCGGAAATATGCATTTTGTTTTAGAGAATGTCCCTAGTGAGGATAACCCCAAAACAAGCAAGTTAGCGGCTCTTGCGGCTCTGCAATCACTCCGCAGATTAATTCAACCTGGCATGAGCTTGGGAAGTTAACAACCGTACGACTAGCCTAGAGTAGTTTTGTATATAGTCAGCTACCTTTCCCACTCCAAGTTTCAGTAACAGTTGGGCTTTGTAGAGCCAAATGTGATACACATGAAAATATTTGTCCGTGGGTCAGCTATTTCTTGATTTCTGTAGTCAGATTAGCTGTGATATAATTCACTCCGCAGAATACCGGAAGGCTTTTGCAATTGAATGGATGGCTTGGAGTGTAATGCTTAATTTGGATGAACTGAAGATATTTACTGGAACTTCTCACGGAGCATTGGCACAGGACGTGTGTGACTACGTTGGCATACCTTTGGGATTGGCCAATGTTTTTAAATTTAGTAACGGCAATACGTTCGTGCAATTCAAGGAAAATATTCGGCAAAGAGACGTTTTCTTGATTCAGCCATTTGCTTCTCCGGTTAACGATTCAATAATGGAATTGCTTATCATGATTGATGCTGCGAAGAGAGCATCTGCGGGTCGCATAACGGCTGTTATCCCATACTACGCGTACGGTAGAACGGACAAGAAAGATCAACCAAGAGTGCCCATTACAGGGCGTTTGATAGCTGACTTACTGACGGTTGCGGGTGCTAATAGAGTGCTTACGACAGATCTGCATGCTGGGCAGATTCAGGGTTTCTTCAATATACCTGTTGATGAACTCACTGCGCTCCCATTACAAGCTCGTTACTTTCAGGATAAGGCCATAGATAACTTGATTGTTGTTGCTGTTGATGTTGGGATAAGCAAAAGAGCTAGGGATATGGCAGCTCGTTTGAAGGTGCCACTGGCGATAATAGAAAAACGTCGTGGTGGCAACGATGACAACGTGGAAACTTTAAACGTTATAGGTGACGTGGCTGGAAAGGTTGCGCTAACGTTCGATGATGAAATTGATACAGCTGGATCTATGGTGGCTGCTGCTAATGCCCTAAAGGAAGCGGGTGCTAGCAGGATACTCTCGTGTTGTACCCATGGTATTCTTTCTGGCAGAGGTTCAGACGTGATTCAGCAGAGTCCTATTGAGGAGCTTGTTGTCACGGATACGCTTGCAGTATCCGATGAGAAGAGGAAAGATAAAATAACCGTTCTTTCTGTTGCGGGTCTTTTGGGAGAAGCAATTGTGCGTATCCACGAGGGACGGTCTGTCGGAGCGTTGTTCGAATAGAGGAGACTCAGTTTGTTTAAGAAGATGTTAGGGTTTCTTGTAGATTCCAATGAAAAAACCCTGAAAAAT
>CAYVMY010000029.1:12002-14109 GCA_964452695.1 uncultured Dehalococcoidia bacterium | reverse complement strand
AATATTAGCTAAAGTAGTCTTACCTAAACCTGGGGGTCCATGAAAAAGAACATGTTCTAGTGGCTCCGACCTAGTTCTAGCAGCCTGTATTGCAACGCTGATGCTGTCTACCACCTTCGCCTGCCCCACATATTCATCCAGTGTTCTTGGCCTAAGGTTCCAAGCAGCACTCTCTTCTGATAGTTTATCCCTGTCAGATGGAAATTGGTCACCAGTTATAATCGGCTCTCTTACCATAATTACCTCATCCCCTCTCGAGCCTGAATACTTCCCTAAGCAAAGCCTGTGAATCACCACTGCTGATATCAGCTTTCAATGCAGCTTCCACTTTCTCTTTAGCTTCTGATCTACGATGACCAAGATTGACCAGTACATCAACAACCTCATTCTCTACGTCTGAGTGACTCACTTTGCCAGGGATTGAAGAATATCCTTCATCTCTAAGCAGCGCCCACTCAGTCACCTTACCTCGTAGAGTAGCTACCATCTTATCTGAAATACGTTTTGTTATTCCTGGCATCTGTATCAAGACTCCTATGTCACCGTCTTCAATCGCAGACGCTATGGTAGATACAGAAAAAATCATAGATTTGGCGGCAGTATTTACACCAATCCCGTCCACTTGTAACAATTTCTCAAAGAAAGATCTTTCGAATTCTTTCTTGAACCCTACCAAAACAGGCTTAGGCTGACGATCGGAAACGTGGAAGTAAACTTCCAGCTCTATCACATCCCCCTCCTCTTTTGCCTCTTCATCCAGGGCACGCATAACAAAATAAGGCAACAAAACTTCATACCCAACACCTGATACATCCAAAACAATCTGACTCTTATCTTTGTCTATCCTCCTGATGGCACCATTCAAGAAATTAATCAATGTAAGCACAAACCTAATTTAATTTTCGGCATTTTGGGTAACTGCAGCAAGACTTTCATTAAATCTTATCATTTGCCAATGACAGACAGCCATAGCTAATGCATCCGCCACGTCATTGGGTTCAGGAATCTTAGGTAATCTAAGCCTAGCGGTTATGGACATCTGCATTTGTGATTTCGTGGCTCTTCCATTTCCGGTCAAAGATCTCTTGACTTGAGTTGGAGCATAACCAAAAACTGGTACCCCCCTCTGGGCAGCAGCCAAACATATTACACCTCTGGCATGCCCCATTAGAACAGCTGTAAATGGATGGTTATAATGAGAATAAAGTTCTTCTAGTGCCATAGCGTGAGGTTCATACTGTTCTAGCAACTCATAGATCCCAGTATGTATAGACGACAATCTTTCTGAAATAGATATAGATTTATCACCACCTCTAACTATACCACCCTCTAGCACACAAAGTTCACCATCTAGATCTTCTAGAATACCGTATCCAGTTCTTATCATGCCGGGATCCACACCGACTATACGCATTCAAAATCACCCATTTTAGAATCAAACTCTAATGTAATTCTAGTTGGGTTATTCGGAGTGGTCAACAAACTAAGTAGCCGATCCAACAGCACTCGAAAATAAAAAGACAAATAGTCTAGCGTGGAGTCCATAAAAACAAATCATGCTGTTCTTTAAGGATAATACCCTGGAGTCTTCAGAGTTTTGTAGCAACTATATGCAGCCCATTACGCGCTTTACCACGAGATGACAAAATCATTGAAAGCTTATCATGAGCCTTCAGTAAATGATTCCTCAAAAGGCCTGAGAAAAACTCCCGGCATTACGCCTCTTATCCAATGTAGCCCAGTCCATTAAAATATTTCCCTATAATCTTTAACCAAGAAACAGCGGACCATAAAGAGCAATAAAATCCGATTCAGCTTCAATTCTCACTCAACATTCTTCTGAGAACGGTGTGAAGTACACCACCATTTCTATAATAGTCAATCTCGACTTGAGTATCTAAACGTGCAATTGCACTGAATTCTCTGGCTTTCCCATCTTCTGAAACCACTCGTATCACAACATCTTGTCTAGGTTTCAACCCACCAGTTATTCCTCTTATAGAGTAGGTTTCTCTTCCAGTTAGTCTCAAGGTGGACGTATTCTCCCCAGGTTTGAATTGCATCGGTAGTATTCCCATTCCTATAAGGTTGCTTCGATGAATTCTTT
>CAYVMY010000029.1:0-11879 GCA_964452695.1 uncultured Dehalococcoidia bacterium | reverse complement strand
TCTCTAGAGCTACCAGATCCATATTCCTTACCGGCTATCAGTATGGTTGAGATACCGGATGCTTGATACTTTTGTGCTGCCTCAAATATGCTGGTCTCTTCTTCTTCCGGCAAATAAACTGTCCAATCACCTTCTTTTTCTGGAGTCAGTTGATTCCTCAAGCGTATGTTGCCAAAGGTTCCACTCTTCATAACTTCATGATTGCCGCGTCTAGCACCAAAAGTATTAAAGTCCCTTTGATCAACGGATTTCCCAGCTAGATACTTTCCTGCAGGCCGACTGGCCGGAATAGCTCCTGCTGGAGATATGTGATCGGTTGTAACAGAATCCCCTAGCATCACCAATACCCTGGCATCTTCAATATCTTTTGGCTCGCTTATGGAAATATCTAGATTTTGGAAGAATGGAACTTCTTGTATATAGGTCGAATTGGCATCCCATTCGTAAAGATCTCCTTCGGGAACCTCAAGTTTTCTCCATTCATCAGGCCCAACTGATACATCACTATATCTAGCCCTGAACATATCTGCATCAAGGGAATTCACAACTGTATTACGTATTTCTTCCTGTGACGGCCAAATATCCTTCAGATAAACAGGAGATCCTCCACCATCGTGACCCAACGGCTCGGTGGACAAGTCTACATCCACTGTACCAGCTAAAGCGTATGCTACTACCAGCATAGGGGAAGCCAAATAATTTGCCTTAACGGAGGCGTGCACTCTCCCCTCAAAGTTACGATTGCCACTCAACACCGCAGCTACGGCCAAGTCATTATCTGAAACTGCTTCTGATACAGGGTCAGGCAAGGGCCCACTATTCCCAATACAAGTTGTGCACCCGTAGCCTACAGTATGAAATCCAAGTTGTTCTAGGTATCCAGTAAGGCCAGACGTGTCCAAGTAATCAGTTACAACTTTAGATCCCGGAGCCATACTAGTTTTAACCCAAGGCTTACTCACCAAACCACGTTCTATAGCTTTCTTAGCGAGTAGACCAGAACCAATCATTACAGAGGGATTTGAGGTATTTGTGCAGCTCGTTATAGCAGCTATAACTACAGAACCATTGCCCACAGTCCCTCCTACACCTTCTAATGAAATATCAACGTCACTACCACTGTCTCCAAATGTCTCTTTGAAATTAGTTTTCACCTCATTCAGCACCAGCTTATCCTGTGGACGTCTTGGGCCTGCCATACTCGGTACCACTTGGCTCATATCCAATGACAAAGTATCCGTATAAGAAGGATCTTCTGTGTCATCAGTACGAAATATCCCTTGAGCTAGCGCATATTGTTCTACTAATTCTATCTGTTCATCACTCCTACCAGTGCCCCTCAAATAGTCTAATGTCCCCGCATCTATGGGGAAAAACCCGCATGTAGCTCCATATTCTGGGGCCATATTAGCAATAGTAGCCCTGTCTGTCAGAGGCAAATTGCTTAAACCAGTTCCGTAAAATTCTACAAACTTCTCTACTACGCCCTTTTCTCTAAGCATTTGGGTAACTGTCAGAACAAGGTCTGTAGCAGAAACGCCTTCACGCAAAGCTCCTGTAAGTTTGAAGCCTATAACATCTGGAAGCTGCATATAGTACGGCTGACCTAACAATACGGCCTCTGCCTCTATGCCTCCTACACCCCATCCTAGGACACTCAGACCGTTAACCATCGTAGTATGCGAATCTGTTCCAACCAATGTGTCCGGCAAAGCTACTACATCTCCCTCGCTCGTCCTAGTAGCTATAACAGATGCAAGGTACTCCAAATTCACCTGATGAACTAATCCAGTTCCAGGTGGGACTATAGTGAAATTGTCAAAAGCGTTTTGAGCCCAACGAAGAAATGTGTATCTTTCTTGATTTCTCTCGAATTCCCGCTCCACATTTCTTTGAAATGCCACGTCAGAGCCGTAAAAATCTACCTGAACAGAATGGTCTATCACTAGGTCTACAGGAACGATGGGGTTTACTTTTTTATAATCCCCTCCCATACGAGACATAGCTGACCTCATTGCTGCCAAATCCACTACGGCCGGTACCCCAGTAAAATCCTGCATGAGGACACGCGATGGCATAAAAGGAAATTCGCGACTAGGTGGATTGCTTGGCGTCCATTCAGTAACAGACTTTATATCTTCGTCTGTTACTAAGTATCCATCGCAGTTACGCAACGCATTCTCAAGTAGTATTCGTATACTAAACGGAAGTTTGGATAAATTTAGTCCCCATTCTGCCCCCAGTTTAGGTAGGCTGTAATATATGTACTGGTTAGACCCAACGCTTATAGTAGAGCGCACGTATTCCTTTATATCCTGATCACTCATCCCAATAAACTCCTAATTCGATACTGTTTATATACTAGTGCCTCAGCATTATGCCATATTACGCATTGAATGTTCTACATATAGATACTAGTAAACCCCAAGCTAAATCAATCAGCAAGTTTAGATAGAACCTATTCCAATATCTGGCTTACAGTGTCCACATCTTTATCTCCGCGTCCACTAAGACAAATCAATATAACAGATCCTTTTTCTAGTGATTTAGCTAACTCAGAAACATAATATATAGCGTGTGAGGGCTCCAGTGCGGGTATTATACCTTCAACTCGAGATAAAAGTTGAAAACCTTCCAGTGCTTGTGCATCAGTGACAGCCACGTACCTCGCACGGTCTATGTCTTTAAGATAACTGTGCTCTGGACCAACCCCTGGATAGTCTAGACCAGCAGATATACTATGAGTTTCAACCACTTGCCCGTTTTCATCTTGTAGTAGATACGTCATAGCCCCGTGTAATACACCAGGTTTTCCTGCAACCAAAGTCGCAGCATGTCGCCTAGAATCCAACCCATCTCCACCTGCCTCAACTCCTATCAAGCGAACAGCATCATCACCCACGAAGGGATAAAACAATCCCATAGAGTTACTACCGCCACCCACACAAGCAACTGCGTAATCCGGAAGCCTCCCTTCAAGCTCCAAAATCTGTTCACGGGCTTCCCGTCCAATACATGCTTGAAAATCCCTAACAATCATTGGATAGGGATGCGGCCCAACAACACTACCTAGCAGGTAATGAGTCGTCTCAACATTTGTTACCCAATCACGTATCGCTTCATTGATAGCATCCTTTAGTGTTCGACTTCCAGCAGTAACCGACCTAACTTCGGCGCCAAGCAACTTCATGCGATAGACATTAATAGCCTGACGTTTTGTATCCTCTTCACCCATATATACAATACACTCTAAACCCAACATGGCACACGCTGTAGCAGAAGCGACCCCATGCTGACCAGCACCAGTTTCAGCTATAATGCGCTTTTTCCCCATACTTTTGGCCAGTAACGCTTGTCCTAGTGCATTATTAATCTTGTGGGAACCAGTATGAGCAAGATCTTCACGTTTCAAATATATTCGAACTCCATTCAGATGCCTTGAGAGGTTACTGGCAAAATAGAGAGGAGTAGGTCTACCTGCATAGTGTATCAATAGTGACCCAAGCTGAGATTTGAATTCTTCACTATTCTTGGATAGCTCGTACGCTTCTTCCAATTCCCCCAAAGCCTGCTTAAGAGTCTCTGGAACGAATCTACCACCGTACGCTCCAAAATGCCCATTCGCGTCCGGGACTGACTGACCTAAAGAAGACATATTTACTTATTCTCCCCATAAATTTCGGAGTCCGCAAGCCTAACATATTCTATGAATTCATAGATTTTCCTGATGTCTTTCTCACCATCAGTTTCTATGCCACTAGACACATCAACGCCCCATGGTTTCACTCTTTGTATAGCCTGACTGACATTTCCGGGTGTCAAACCTCCAGCCAGGAAAAAATTACTCTTCTCAGCAATTTTCTCAGCCAGTTCCCAATTGAAGATTTGTCCCGTTCCACCGCCGATGCCACGTTTATACGTATCCAACATTGATATATATCCACTTTCGTTGTCTTCATGTAGGGAGGACTTTATCTCGTGCAAAACCAAATCGCTATGTGTGTCTGGTGGAACATGAGTCACTCTAATAACAGGACGTTCTACATCACGACAAAAATCCTTAGATTCATTCCCAGACAACTGAGCCAAGTCCAATCCACACTGAAGTAATGTACGATTCACATCACTCAATGATTGATTCGCAAATACTCCAACCCATTTTGGAGTATTCTTAGACCATATGTCGGAGAAATTACTCACCAGGTGGTTAGCCATCTCGACAGGAACATATCTCGAACTATTAGGTTCAAAAACAATACCCAGAAAGTCAGCTCCCGCTTCAGCTGCGGCTAATGCCTGTTCCAAGGTCCTCAATCCACATATCTTAATTTTAGTCATTACATTCCTGGGCATATAGTTCTTTTATCAAATCACATTACTAATTTATAGACGCACAAGTTCAGCTACACTTTACCAGAATGCTTACTATGTGTGCTCACAACGCCGAGTATCATGCTGCACCTCTATCGTAAAACAAACGTACAGGTTATCTTAAACACCTATCAATTCCCTTATCTTCGCCCCCGGATCTTCCTGAGTGACTATAGCCTCTCCAACCAACGCAGCGTGAACACCCATTCGATGAAGTTTCGAGATATCCTCACTGCTATTTATACCGCTTTCACTAACTATAATTTTGTCATTTGGAAAGTGCGTGACTAATTCCTCAGTAGTAGATAAGCTCGTTTCGAAAGTTCTTAGGTCCCGATTATTCACACCAATTATCTCGGCTCCTGCATCAATCGCCCACTCTAATTCTTGCAAATTATGAACTTCTACTAAGGCCTGCATCCAAAGCTTTCGGCAAGAGTCTAGCAATTCCTTCAATAAACCAGGAGACAATATAGCCACAATCAAGAGTAGTGCATCTGCCCCATACGCACGCGCCTCGTATACCTGATAAGGATCGAAAATGAAGTCTTTTCGCAATATAGGTAAGGAGACCTTACCCATTCCCCTCCTAGCTAAATTGATGTGATCTAAGCTCCCCTGAAAATGATCCACTTCTGTAAGCACCGACATTGCTGCAGCTCCGTTCTGGGCATATATGGAAGCTAAGGCAAACGGATCGTAATTGTCTCTTAATATCCCCTTAGAAGGAGAAGCTTTTTTGGCCTCGGCTATAAGACGAACCCCTCCTCCCATAAGAGACCCAGACAGGTTAAGTGGCAACGGCAGAGCCCCTATTCTGTCCTCAAGTTGGTATATCTTTTCCTCTTCCTTGCGCCGCTTCAACTCCTGACGTTTAACGTCAACTATTTGTTCTAGTATCCCAGACATACAGTTCACCCACTAACTCAATTGTTTACTCAAATCAACTAACGCTTCGAGCTTTGCAATAGCTGCTCCACTCTCAATAGAATGCCTAGCCAATTCAATTCCATTATTCATCGTCTCAGCTAAATCCCCAGCCACTAAGGCCGCTGCAGCATTAAGAATAACGATATCCATAGCAGGTCCAGGCAAACCTTTGAGTACTTGTTCCATAACCAAAAGGTTATTTTCCTTACTACTACTCTTTATTGAGTCACTTGAAGCCAATGATATTCCAAAATCCGATGGGTGGATTTTGTATTCGCTAATTTCACCACGATTCAGTTCCCAAATATTACTTGAACCAGATATAGACAACTCATCCATACCATTTTCTCCATGTACCACAATTGCATGTTTAGATCCCAATAAACGAAGGACTTCAGCCATTTTCAATCCAAGAGAACCATCTGCTATCCCTAACACTTGACTATCTGCTCCAGCTGGATTTGTGAGAGGCCCTAATATATTGAAAACGGTACGTATACCAATCTCTCGCCTTGGAGCGGCGGCGTGTCGCATAGCTGGATGAAAGATAGGAGCAAACATAAACCCAATACCTACCTCTTTAATGCATTGTTCCACCGCACTTGGCCCTATTTCTATCTTCACACCCGCTGCTTCCAATACATCTGCACTCCCGCAAAGGCTGGTAATGCTACGATTCCCGTGTTTAGCAACCTTCAACCCTGCACCCGCAACAACAAAAGCAGCAATTGTAGAGACATTTATAGATTGAGACCCGTCTCCTCCAGTACCACATGTGTCTACCAGCTGCCCATCTGAAACTACCCTCAGGGCATTCTCGCGCATCCCCATTGCCATACCAGATATTTCTTCAGATGTCTCTCCCTTCAACCTTAGGGCAGTTACAAAGGATCCAAACTGAGCCGGAGTTGTATCTCCGTTCATAATTTCATTCATAACCGCAAATGCGGTATCTTTTGGGAGGTTTTCTCCGGAAACTAATTGGTTTATAGCCTCTTGAATCACTGTTTCACCTCACTTGTTAGCCCCATGCCATTCATAGGCTACCAATCATAACAATAATCTAAACATACAGCATACTTGAGCCATCAAAGTCGATCCACTATCTACATGAACGGATATGTATTTGCGATCACTGTTCCTTGTTCAGGAAGTTACGCAATATGTCTTTACCGACAGTAGTGAGTATAGATTCTGGATGAAATTGAACACCTTCCACAGGATGTTCTTTGTGCCTAACCCCCATAATAATTCCGTCTTCTGTCCATGCTGTAACCTCTAAATCACTTGGAAGGTCTTCTGGATAGATGACTAGGGAATGATATCTTACTCCATCAAAAGGATTTGGGATACCCTCGTAGATACCCTTCCCATCATGGTATATAGGGGAGGTTTTGCCATGTTTTATTTCTCCAACTCTGTCCACCCTGCCTCCGTAAGAGTACCCTATGCATTGATGGCCTAAGCAAACCCCTAATACCGGCAATTTTTCGCCAAAATAACTCACGACCTCATTAGAAATCCCAGCTTCTAAGGGAGTACAGGGGCCAGGTGATATAACTATTTTATCTGGAGCAAGTCTGACAATGTCATCTACTGTCAATGTATCGTTTCTTGCCACATTAACCTCTGCTCCTAGCTCGCAAAGGTACTGATATAAGTTATACGTAAATCTATCGTAGTTATCTATGATAAGTATCATGAAATCTCCAGACCTTCCTTCTAGCCACCAACGTCATGATCATTTTACTAAGCTCTTCATATATATTAAAGTCTGACAAAATATACTGAACCTACCATACTTCGGAAATCTACAGCATTTCTATATAAGTTCCTCTAGAATTGCTATCATTTCCGGGTACATGATTGGACCAATCTCCTTATACACTTGAGAACCAGATCTGCCTATTATTACATTGGTACCAGATGAAATAACCCCGTAACTCTCAGCAGTGTGATTCGTATCTTGGGCCCAAATAACGTCTGCAGCACCCAAACGACCCCAATATTCCTTCCAATCTGGTATGCCATATGCTTGATTCATATTGATAGCCACAACAACCACCCCCTGATCACCTAGGTCCCTCTGAATCTTGCCTAAAGCTGGAGCCTCCAGCTGACATATATGTCAACCAGGCATTGAATAGAAAAGTACTACCACGTCTCCTTTGTGATCAGATAGAGTAAAGGATCCATCAGCAGTAGGAAGCGTGAAGTCAGGGGCCATTGGGCCTGTAGGAGTGTTGGAGCTTTTACTAAACATAAAAATCCACAGGAACAGAATTGCTCCAGTCACTGCCATGCTAGCAAATACTAGCCGTAACCATATCCTCCTAATTCGATCCGATAGACTATATCGCTTGTCCAACATTACTTAATCCTCACTAACTTCTCATGAAGTAATAGTTGCATTATTCTGCCCACCTATCAACCCCAGTAAATTGATTCTGGATTTTTTGAAAGTTTAGAATCAATAACCCTTAAGGTTTATTATTTTCGACGCCAACAATCCTTATAAACTCTAGCATCATCACGGAATAGAAAAACTGGATTGTTCAGTTATTATAATGGATTCTATACGACTGGCAGCTTCATCTATATCATCATTTACCACAACATAGTCAAAAAGATGCGCTTGTTCAATTTCTTTCACTGCCTTCTCCATTCGAACGTCGAAGTCATCCGATGTCTCTGTTTGCCTAGTTTTCAATCTGCGTTCAAGTTCAACCAAAGATGGAGGCATCAAAAATATACACACCACCGGAAGGTCGGTTTTCTTGATACTATCAACTCCTTGTACATCCACCTTAATAATTACATCCTGACCACGGCCAAGAGCGTCGACCACCTGAGCCTTGGGAGTACCATACCAGTTACCATAAACCTCAGCCGATTCCAAAAACATTTCCCGGCCATGCATTTCTAGGAATTCATCTTTTCCTACGAAGAAATAGTCTACTCCATCTATTTCTGTTGGTCGTCTCTCACGAGTAGTAGCAGTGACAACAAAATACCAATAATTATTCAACTGTTTAAGCCGATTCAGCACAGCATCCTTACCAACACCTGAAGGCCCGGACAAAACGATAAATACAGGTCTTTGGTATTTACTATCTAACATTATAGCTCTATTAAGTATGGGCAAACTATTTATTTGCCTTCACCAGATCCATATCATGCCAAAAATCGGGGTAAGATATATCAACCACATTGCTGCCCTCAACCACAACACCGTCCTGAGATAATAAACCGGCTATACCCAAAGTCATAGCCAAGCGGTGATCCCCATGACTATTTCCAGTTCCTCCATTGATATATCCTTTTCCTTCAATGGAAATCCCATCCGTAAGTTCCTCGAGCTTGGCACCCAATCCGTTCAACTCTCTCACTGTCACAGAGATACGATCGGACTCCTTGTTTCTCAAATCTTCCGCATCTCTTATAACTGTTTTTCCTTTAGCAAAACAAGCCGCTAGGGCAATCAATGGAATCTCATCTATAGATCTAGGTATAATATCACCCTTTATCTCAATCCCATGCAAATCACTTGATTCAACCAATATATCCGCAACTGGTTCACCACCTTCAGTCCTATGGTTGTCCATTTTGATATTGGCTCCCATACCTTCAAGTACATCAAGAATACCTGTCCTACCCGAGTTGATCCCGATATTAACAAGTTTTAGTTTCGCGTTTCTGTGACAAACAGCCGCTACTATCCAGAATGCAGCAGAACTAATATCACCTGGAACGGTCACATCTAGGGGGTCAATTTTACTAACAGGATTAATTGTCAAAGATGTACCTTCTTCTATAAGAGAAGCTCCCATAGCTTTTACCATTCTTTCGGTATGATCTCTTGAGGATGCAGGCTGATGCAATGTTGTATCGCTTTCTGCAAACATTGCTGCCAGGATTAGAGCTGACTTCAATTGAGCACTGGCAACTGGGAGGACATAATCTATACCATTAAGATTCCCGCCTCTCAAAGCTATAGGCGAATTGGAGGAATCTCCTCTTCCCATTATTTTGGCCCCCATGAGAGATAGGGGATGACAAACCCGCCCCATAGGACGAGACCGAAGCGATTCATCCCCAGTTATAACAGAGAAAAAGGGCAACCCAGCCAAAACTCCAAGTAAAAGCCTCATAGTTGTGCCACTATTTTTTGCGTCCAATATATTCTCAGGTTCTTTCAGTCCATCTATGCCAGGGGATTTAATAAGCAAATTTACTGACCTGGAATTCATATCTTGGCTACCAGGATATCCTTGTACAACCACACCAAGAGCCTCAAGACAATCTAATGTGGCTTTACAGTCAGCACCTTGGGAATAATTATTAATCTTGGCATGCCCATGAGCCAAAGCGTTCAGAATTGCAGCCCTATGGGATATAGACTTATCTGGAGGAGCAAATATAGTACCAGTCAACACACTTGTTGGAGATATAGATTTATTCATGCTCTATTTCCTACGTTTTCTCTTACCATCATCCCCATACCAGTCGAACATTTCTCTTATTTTTCCAGCTGCCCTATCTCCTAAGAACATACCTCCTATCGTCTCAGTAGTGGATGGAGTTGTCGGTAAAGGATTCGAGTTGGGAGCAGTAACCTTCTTTTGAATCCATCTGTCTCGAGCCTCCCATGCGTTATCAAAGGTTTGAAACAGAGAATCGTCTCCCTCCTTGATGTTACCTCTTAGTTTGTACAATTCTTTTATGAATTCATCCACCCAATAGACCAATCCTTCAGAATTTGTCACGCATATATCACGGTTCATCTCTGGGTCCTGGGAAGCCAACCTTGTTACATCTCTATAGCCAGTTGACGCCAAACTCGCTATCTCTGGCCATGCAGGACTACCAGATGTGACATTTACTAATACAGTAGATAAAATCATGGGCAAGTGACTTACGGCACCAACGTAGCTATCATGCTCTACTGGATCGAGGAAATAAGGTTTCGCCCCGATAATCTCAGCCATAGCCACAACTGACTGAACTGCTTCACTAGTACTATTCTTACCAGGCAATATGCAATACGGAGACTCCTGAAATAAATCCGGTGTAGCCGCTGAAGGACCCGAAATTTCCCTTCCGGCCATAGGATGCCCTCCCACAAAGTTCACATTCTGAGGCAAGTATTCTTCCGCCCACTTAAGTACATTACCTTTGGTACTGCCTGTGTCTGTTACCACACAACCTGGCTGTAAAACCGGAGCTATCTGCTGCATCGTTTCACCAATCGCCTGAACTGGAGTGGCAAGAATTATCATACCCGCTTCCTCCACTGTCCTAATCAAGTTCCATTCAGTCTTATCCACTGCCCCCATTCTATATGACATGCTCGAAGGATCAGGATGTTTATCGTGACCGACAATTTCCACATCCACTCCCGCCTTTTTGAGAGCAAGTCCAATCGAAGTCCCTATGAGACCTAGGCCGATTATTGCTAATTTATCCACTTATATCCTCCTTAACATCTGCTATTGGCACTAAATAGATGCTAGAGTGGTCTGCCTATTGCTATGAAGCCTAACACATCCACAGCGGGCCGTAGAACCCCCCATAACAAATTAAGACTAGTAAACCAGTCAAACATGATTATAACAAGAAGCACTGCAGGCCCTATGGCCTCCCATCTAGCCAACTTATCATTCGCTGAAGATGACAAGAACCCTCCAACGATTTTGGATCCATCTAAAGGAAATATTGGTAACAAATTAAATACCGCCAGAATAATGTTGAAAAATATAAGAAACCCCAAGGTATCCAACATAAGGTGGGACGGGTTAATTCCTCCCAAATTCCAACCCCAAAAAGGAGATTGCCAATCCAACATATTTAACCTAACTGGCAATCCAACAACACATGCTGTAAGTATGTTGGATATTGGCCCCGCGCCAGCTATCATTGCCATTTTACGCCTAGGATCAGATCCAAGCATAGAAGGATTGATTGGGACAGGCTTTCCCCAACCGAAGCCCACCAGTAAAAGCATGGCTGTCCCGACTTTATCCAAATGTCTAATCGGGTTTAAAGTAAATCTTCCTAAACACCTAGCTGTTGGATCTCCCAAAGCAAGAGCCACTGCAGCATGGCTAAACTCATGCACGCTAATGCTTACGATTAGAGCAACTCCTCCTGTCGCCAAAAATTTCATTACTACCGCCAAAAAAAGCACAGGGTCTTGAAACAGAAGGTCTACAGAAGAAAGTAGCAATAGGAATTCCTCCTCAAGAAAACATCAAATTAAACTAAGTGATACCGCCTATGAGATCTCAGATAAACCACAGGTTAACGCTGTCAATGGACTTACAAATGATACCATTGACAGCGTTAACCTGTATGGTACACTCCGCCATAGTATAAGGAGATTGGAATGCTAGCTAAAGACATTATGACTCCCGAAGTGACCACTATCGACACACAAACCACTGTCGAAGAGGCGGCCCGACTGATGGTAAAACAAAACGTAAGCTGTCTTCCCGTCACAAACAGTCTCCATGAATTAGTGGGAATAGTTACACATACGGACTTCGTTGCTAAAAAGAAATTTCTGCCCCTAGCAGAGA
>CAYVMY010000028.1:6561-14733 GCA_964452695.1 uncultured Dehalococcoidia bacterium | reverse complement strand
GGACGATAGAAATCAAAAAGATTTTCTCTCCGCAACCACCTGCTGTAACGATTGATCGATGGGAATCCCTCGAAAAAATTGCTGGTTATCTTCTTGCTTCACCACGTGATTAGGCACAAAATAGCCCTCAGAAGGCCTAGTCCTTCTGATTAATTTCTGGAAAACAAACTGCCTATATCATCAGGGAGCGTATGAATGCTGATCCTATCCAAATAGCCATGAATGCAAACAATAGAAAAAAGACCAGTTTTAGGAATCCAGCTATCCATCGAGCATTTTCAGAATCTCGTGGGTCATTGTCTAACATATTTAATAAAACCTCTTAGAATTTTATTGTTCCAATTGAGATATGGGTTGGCAGTAGAATTTCCATTATCTCATCCCTGTCCCAAAGCATGCTACCCATGTTCCAAATACATCGCAACGACCTCAATGTTCCATTAGCGTCCCACCATTGATATTGATAGACTGACCATGAATCCATGACGCTGCATCCGTGCAGAGATATACGCAAAAAGCACCAGTTTCGTCATCAGTTCCATTCCTCCTGATTGGAGTATTAGCAGCCATCGCCTCCCAGCGTTCTCCTCTACCAAGTACATCATTCCTGTGCGTGTCTACGGCACCTGGGCACACTGCATTGACATTAATGCCATACGGGCCCAATTCCTGAGCCATAGACTGTGTCATGCCAACTATCGCAAAGTTGGCAGCATTGTAAGCCAAGGTGTTCGCACTCCCACGCTTACCAGCAATAGAAGATATGTTGACTATTTTCCCTCCATCCCCTTGATCCACCAAGTGTTTAAGTACTGCCTTAGTACAAAGAAAGGTTCCAGTAACTTTGATATCCAAAACCTTTTGGAAAATATCCTGGTCTAAATCCAGTATTGGCACTCGATCGACACCTCTTTGGAAAGCAGCATTGTTGATAAGGATATCTACTCTTCCAAATTCTCTAATAGTGGAGTCAACCATATTCTGCACATCTGCAGGACTAGTAACATCGACTACCATAGGAAAGGCTCGTACACCATACTCCCGAATCTGCTCTGCTACACTTTCTATATCTCTCCATCCCGCAGATTTTTCATCAGGTGGGAATGTGTTCGGATTACGTCCTGTCCCAGTAATTACAACGTCAGCACCTAATCTAGCTAGCTCTACAGCCGCTGCTCGTCCAATTCCCCTGAGGCGCCCTGCTCCAGTAACAATAGCCACTTTGCCATCGAGTTCACCCATCTCTCTCACCCTCCTCTACATTTATACGACCCACTAAATTAACGTTCCATGAACCAAGTCTCGAGTCCAGTATCGCACGTCTCTAAATCTCTAGCACTCTAGCAGGCCCATCGAGCCGATCTTTCAGAGTTTACAAGTTACTTGGGAGAGTGCGATCATATAACCATGTTCATCGAAGTAGATATTGAGCAAGGCTATAATTGTGATTACTCCCTAGCTCGAGTTTTCAGTACGGTAGATGTCTCTATGCCGATAACCAGTGTAGAGACAACTGGAATGAAAGGGGAGTTAGATATGTTTGATGTAATTGGGTGGTCTGGTGAGGGTCCATGCCCAGCATACGCTGTAGTTGTAGAGGACTCCGGTGAAGGACACGCCCTATTAATCTACGGAGGCGATGATGGAATACGCTTCAGACCCAAGGATTCGGAGGAACCTTGGGGGTTAGAGGCCCAAGATCAGTGGGGAGAACCCTGTCTGTTACTAGATACGTCCGCTCAGATTGAAGTGGAGCCAGGCAAATAACCAAACTCCACTTCAACACCCATGGAGCCCAGACAGAAACGACAAGTCAATCTGACCGCAGTTAGTAGAATTTATATTTTGAGATACGAGATATGAGCATTAGTCGCCGAAAGGCGTGGAAATTCGCTGAGCAGCTGCTGGACAAACCTAGTGGATCCGTGGCAGTGGAACTTCGCCATGGCAAGAGCGGAGTTTCCCTGCTCCACAGAGATAGCAGGCGAGTGTTAACTAAATGCTACCACTCGAGAATTGGTAGATTTGCTGCGGATTTTGTCGCTATTGCCCTTGGACTATCATTGCCATCCGAAGGTGAATCTGCCTACACAACTGTGACTACGGGGGTACTCTTCCGAGCTATATCAGTCTCAAACTTAGACGTTAGAATACCGGAAGCTCGCGTATTAATAGAACGACTACTTAGCGAAGCAGCAGAACAACGAAGGGGATCACAGGAAATATCTTTTTGAGCCCCTCAACTAAGTCACTAACTTGACTTGTAGTCATAATCCCTGTACCATCGGGCACCTATGCACTTAATAAACGGATCCTGTTGCACTTGTTGTTGTCCCACGGGGGTGGGCGTGTAGCTCGCTACGCTACAACAGAGGCGCCCAGGAACCCCTGCCACAATCGAAGAAGGCAGGGGTTTTTTATTTCTGAAGTCAACACACAAAACTCAAGGTAAATAAATGGGTTACTTGCAAAGGAGTAATAAATGACCGCATCAAGGTCACGCCCAGACATAAGGGCCGAGTATAAACACCTGTTGGATCTAGAATCCGAGTCTATACATATCATCCGGGAAGTAATTGCCGAGTTCGATCGACCGGGTCTTCTTTTCTCGGGCGGGAAAGACTCCGCTGTGCTATTGCATCTGGCAATTAAAGCCTTTCAGCCAGCATACCTGCCTTTCCCTGTGGTGCACATAGATACGGGCCACAACTTTCCGGAAGTGATCTCGTTTAGAGATAAGATAACTAAGCAACTTAATGTAGAATTAGTAGTAGGATCGGTTGACGAAGCTATCGCTACTGGTTCTATTCCTCCTCCTGAGGAAACCAATGGGTCTCGTAATCGACTCCAGACACCAGTTCTCCTCGATACCATAAGCCGAGGTGGGTTCACTGCAGTATTTGGTGGTGCTCGACGAGATGAAGAGCGTTCCCGTGCCAAGGAACGTATTTATTCCCTGCGGGATGAATCCGGCAAATGGGATCCGAGTAATCAACGTCCAGAGATATGGAATCTTTACAACGGTCATATAAAATCAGGCCAACACATGCGCGTTTTCCCTATATCCAACTGGACGGAGCTAGACATATGGAAATATATCGCCACTGAAGACATTGAGTTACCTGAAATTTACTACTCACACCGACGTGAAGTATTTGAGCGCGATGGAATGCTTATGGCCCTCTCTCCAGTTATGCAGCCTGGACCCGGAGAATCGGTCATTACGCGAGATGTTCGTTTCAGAACCGTTGGAGACATGACCTCCACCGCCGCAGTAGCTTCTGAAGCCAAAACTCCTGAAGAAGTATGGATAGAAACTGCAAACACTGACATATCCGAGCGGGGTGCAACTCGTGCGGACGACCGTTTCACGGACGCTGCTATGGAAGACCGAAAACGCGAAGGATACTTTTAATATGGATTTGTTGCGTATAGTCACTGCTGGTTCCGTAGATGACGGCAAAAGCACCCTCATGGGCCGCCTGCTACTAGATTCCAAGGCACTAGACGATGATGTCGTGTCCGCAGTACAAGACGCCAGTAAACGTTATCAAAGTGATTCCCTCAACCTGGCGCTAGTAACAGACGGCCTACGTTCCGAACGCGAACAAGGGATTACTATAGACGTTGCTTATCGTTACTTCTCCACCTCTGTTCGAAAATTCATTCTTACAGACACGCCAGGTCACGTAGGATACACCCGCAATATGGTAACCGGAGCTTCTAACGCCGAGGTCGCCCTCATAATGGTAGATGCTCGCAATGGGATGGTAGAGCAATCTCGCCGTCACTCGGTCATAGCATCCATGCTAGGGATAGATCACATCATAGTTTGTATCAATAAGATGGATCTTGTGAACTACGACGAGGAAGTGTATGAATCCATAAAAACAAGATTCGCCGCACTCATGACAAGACTCGGAGTAACAAATGTCGTGTATATTCCAACTTCTGCTCTGAATGGTGACAATGTAGTAGACGCATCTGACAACATGCCCTGGTTCACTGGTGAGCCACTTTTGAACCACCTTGAGCAGATACCAGTGCGAGCCGGCCTAGACACATTGCCTCTACGACTCCCGGTACAGAACGTAATCAAACCACAGCAAGCCGGATATGATGATTACATAGGCTACGCAGGAAGTATAGCCTCTGGAGTATTGCACAAAGGCGATCGTGTACGCCTCCTCCCGTCTGGCCATGAAACCACTGTAGCGTCTATAGAAACACCTAGGGGCCCTGTAGAACAGGCCGCCGCCCCAGATGCGATTACCATTCGTCTAGCCGATGATATGGAGGTCTCCAGAGGAGACATGATATGTTCGCCAGATGAATTGCCGCAAACCAGCAGTACGATTGGTGCTATCGTATGTTGGATGGACGAGCAAACACCGATGCACGAAGGTGCCATTTACCGCATAAAGCAAGCCACTAGTTCGACTAAGGCCGTAGTAAACGGAATTGAGGCAAGATTCAATATCACTTCACTAAAGGGGGAACCTGAACCGGAATCTCTGCAGCTAAACGATATAGGCAGGGTAATCCTAGAAGTTGATGAACCTTTAGTCTTTGACGACTATGCCACAAACCGAATTACAGGAAGTTTCATACTAATTAATGAAGCCACAAATGCCACGGTCGCAGCCGGAATGATCGGTCGTCCGCGCTTCTCCTTCTCTTTGAACTCCGGCTAACACAACATAGTCAAAGGGGTGTCGTTTAAACCACCTTTAAAAAGGACAAAAATATACTAAACGCACAAACTGTTTAGGAGGAAACAAATGGATCAGATAGAACCTTTATTCTCAGCAGAAGAAATCGCGGAATTGAACGCTACTATGGAGGATAAATCTCCCCAGGAACTGTTGAAGTGGGCCATGGACACAATCCATCCACGCTTGGCCCTGTCATCAAGTTTCGGAGCGGAAGATGTCGTGTTGATCGACATGATGTGTAGGATTAATCGCTCTGCCAGGGTATTCACTCTGGATACACTGCGCTTACCGACCGAGACTTACACAGTAATGGATCAAATCCAGGCAAGATATGGTATAGAATTGGAAACCTATTATCCAGACATGGACCAGGTTGCAGGAATGGTAAGAGAACATGGATTCAACCTATTCTATAAGGCCGAGGAGTTCCGTAAACTTTGTTGCGGCATTAGGAAAATGGAACCATTGGAAAGAGCTCTGGGTAGCCTAGATGGGTGGATAAGCGGCCTCAGGCGAGATCAGGCAGTGACTAGAGTAGACATAAACAAGATCGAATTAGATGTAGCTCATGGTAATCGTATCAAGTTGAATCCACTGGCAAGATGGACGTCAGATATGATTTGGAGCTATATAAAGGAAAACAACGTTCCATACAACGAATTACATGATAATAACTATCCTAGTATCGGCTGTGACCCTTGCACCAGGGCCATAAGTGAAGACGAGGATTCCAGAGCGGGACGTTGGTGGTGGGAATTAGACCCAAATGCCAAGGAGTGTGGGTTGCATATCATTGAATCTCTCGACAGCATTATAGCTGCAGCAGAAACTGGCAATCCATAATGAGAAAAGAGCTAAGCCAGAAGTATGGCTGAAATCATGCGAAACTACATTCCATTCACAATCGTCACAGTATAATGATATAATGACATCAGCGTTAGCAACAATAAAGAGTAGTGAATAACTCAAAGTTGATTAACATTCATATGAATCTGTTAGTGCTGGGCGGAAAACAAATAAGTCCAACGCTCTCTCTATAACAATATATAGGTCTTCAAGCAAACGGTTAAGGAGATGTCAAATGGCTAAAGAGAAAACGAAAGAAGCAAAACCCATACCATCGATTATTCAGTACAGGGATGAAGAAATCGTTGAATATGAAGAGAAGGTAAAATCCTTCAGGAATGGGGATATCCCAGAGGCTGAGTTCATGGCTTTCCGGCTACGACTCGGCGTTTATGGGCAAAGGCAAGCGGATTCGCAAATGATGCGTGTCAAAATCCCGGGAGGATTGGTTCACGCAGAACAGTTGGATGCACTAGCAGAAATCGCCGAAAGACATACTCCACTCAACAAAGGCCACATTACCACGCGGGAGAATGTCCAATTCCACCATCTCCTGTTGGAAGGAGCTACAGAGGCCATGCGCACCCTTCAAGCAGTCGGCCTTAGCACTAAGGAAGCGTGCGGCAATACTGTCCGCAACGTTACTGCATGTCCCATGGTAGGCTTAGATTCCCAACAAGCCTTTGACATTCAGCCATACCTAGGAGCTTTCGTTCGCAATTTCGTCCGCCGAGACTTTACATATCACATGCCTCGTAAGATAAAGCCTGCGTTCTCCTGCGGAGATCATGACTGCGCAGTGGTGGGTATGCATGACCTAGGCTTCACGGCAAGAGTACAAGAAGAGAACGGTGAGCAACTCAAGGGATTCAAGATCACGGTCGGCGGAGGCACATCGATACAACCACTAATAGCACAAACACTGTATGAATTTATACCTGTTGAAGACTTTCTAAGAGTGACTGAAGCAGTATTGCGGGTGTTCAATCGAACAGCTTGGCTAAGACGAAATAAGATGAAGGCTAGGATAAAAGATCTTATTCACACTGAGGGAGTTGAGTCATTTCGGGAACAAGTCGAGGAAGAATTAAAGGAACCATGGGCACAGGAATACGAAAATCGTGATAGCCTGCTTTTCTTCGATGATGAATTGAGTGATGTCCCCGCACAACAAGAAGCGGGAAAACAAAACGGCACTGGCGACGAAGCTTTTCAGGAATGGGTGACAACCAACGTTGTCTCTCAAACGCAGGATGGTTACAACTTTGTCTCAGTTACCGTCCCTCTGGGAGACTTGTCACCTGAACAGTTCCGTGGCCTAGCCGTGATTGCCCGAACTAGATCCAGCCATAGGGTACGAACTACGCCAGAGCAAAACCTCATGTTCCGTTGGGTACCAGACCATCAGTTGTATGATCTATATAAAGACCTGCAGTCAATCAGCCTTGCGGAGGGTGGTCTTAATCAAATCACCGATACTACGTCTTGCCCAGGGACGGACAGTTGTAAACTCGGAATCACATCTTCCATGGGAGTCAACAAAGCCGTATCGGATGCACTGAAGTCACCGAACGGACATAGCGAATTGTTAAAAGATTCTCTGATCAAGGGAATGCACATTAAAATGAGCGGCTGTCCAAATGGCTGCGGACGACATCATCTCGCGGATATTGGTTTCCACGGTGCGGCAATGAAAGCAGACGGAGGGAATCAAATCCCTGGCTACGAGTTATTCGTAGGTGGAAGTTACGAGAATGCGGATGTCCGCTACGGACTGCGGCCACGAGGACGTATACCAGCAAAAATGGTCCCGGATGCAACATTCCGAATTCTGGAGTTTTACAAGGACAAAAGACAAAACGACGAGCCCTTCAAGGAATTCGTAGCCCGCATGGGTAAGGAGCCCTTCGAGACCATCATAGCCGAACTCCCGCAGGTGGGTCCCGTCGGACGAGATACTATTGATTACTATATGGACTACGAAAAAACCGTCCTATACGTAATGGAACGCGGCGAAGGTGAATGTTCCGTCTAATGAATGAGTTAAAAAGATGGGTTAACCGGACAGGGATAGCAGACATCTTTTAAATAGAATCTCACCGTTCCATCTATGTTCTATAAAGATAGAGATTCGCTCTAGGGGCCCGCGGTCACAACCCTAGGACTATGTTTAAGGAGCAACTAGGAATCAATGCCCAACAAATACTACCCCGTTTACCTGGACTTAGAGAATCGCCAATGCGTTGTTATAGGCGGAAATGACGAAGCACTGAGAAAAGTACGTGGCCTTCTTGATAGCCTAGCCCTTGTGACTGTTATAGCGCCTGAGATAAGCCCTGAATTACGGGAGATGTTTGAAAATGGCGCAATTAACTGGAAAGATAGAGGTTATCGAGCAGGGGATATACAAGGGTCTTTTTTAGCCATAGTCGCAGATACAAGTGATACCCAAATCAATCTACAAGCCACTACTGAAGCCGACGAGAGTAATATACCGTTAAACGTTATGGACGTAACACATATGTGCTCTTTCATCGCTCCTGCCATCGCGCGTCGCGGCGATGTTACCTTGGCAATCTCATCAGGTGGAGCCAGCCCCGCACTTACCAGG